>NZ_LRQV01000027.1 GCF_001567585.1 Micromonospora rosaria | reverse complement strand
CCACCGGCGGGGCGGCGCTGACCGACGCCTTCGGCACGCCGGTGCCGGTCGTCGCCGATCCCGGACCGGTCGCCCCCGATGGTGGCGGCGCGGCCGACGACGGTACGGGCGGGCCGGCGGCCCGCGCCGAGCGGCCCACCGGGGCGACCTCGGCCACGCCGGCCGGCACCGGCCTGGACCCGGTCGGTGTCGCCCACGCCGTCCGGCAGGCGCTGCGCCAGACCGTCCCCGGCGGGGTGGACGAGCACACCGCCTTCCACGACGCCGGCCTGGACTCGGTGCGCCTGCTGCGCCTGCACACCCTGCTCCAACAGGCACTCGGCCGGGAGTTCCCGCAGACCACGCTCTTCACCCACGGCACCCCCGCCGCCCTCGCGCGGCACCTCGGCGAGCGGTTCGCCGCGTCCGCCGGGGCCGGGCCGGCGACCGGGGCGACCGGGATACCGGGTGGGCAGCGGATCGCCGTGATCGGCCTCGCGGCCCGGCTGCCCGGGGCCGACACGATCGACCGGTACTGGCGGAACCTGCTCGCCGGCCGGGTCGACGTCCGCCGGTTCACCCGGGACGAACTGCTCGCCGCCGGGCTGCCCGAGGCCCTCGTGGACGACCCCGCGTTCGTACCGGTCAGCGGCGCGCTCGACGACATCGAGGGCTTCGACGCCGAACTGTTCGGCGTGAGCGCCCGGGAGGCGGCGCTGATCGACCCGCAGCAACGGCTCTTCCTCCAGGTCTGCCTCGAGGCGCTGGAGGACGGCGGGTACGCGGGCACCGACCGGCGGGTCGGCGTGTACGCCGGCGCCGGCATGCACCTCTACTCGCTGCGCAGCTACCTGCTGGACCGGCTCGTCGACACCGACCCCGCCGACCAGGTGGCGGCCCTGCAGGTGACCATCGGCAACCAGCCCGACTTCCTGGCCACCCGGGTGGCGTACCGGCTCGGGCTGACCGGGCCCGCGATCAGCGTGCAGACCGCCTGCTCCACCTCGCTCGTCGCGGTGCACCTGGCGGTCCGGGCGCTGCTGGCCGGGGAGACCGACCTGGCGCTGGCCGGCGCGGCGGCGGTGCACGTGCCCCGGGCCGCCGGCTACCGGTACGAGGAGGGCTCGATCCTGTCCCGCACCGGGGTCTGCCGGGCGTTCGACGAGGGGGCCGACGGCACCGTCGGGGGCAACGGGGTCGCGGCGGTGCTGCTCAAACGCCTCGACGACGCGATCGCCGACGGCGACCCGGTGTACGGCGTGATCATCGGCTCGGCGGTCAACAACGACGGCGCCACCAAGACCGGCTACACGGCGCCCAGCGTCACCGGGCACGCCGACGTCATCCGCGCCGCCCTGGCCCAGGCCGGGGTCGACGCCGGCTCGATCGGGTACGTCGAGACGCACGGCACCGGCACCCGGATCGGCGACCCGATCGAGGTCGAGGCGCTGCGGACCGTCTTCGGCGGGCGGGACCGGCCGCTGCCGCTCGGCGCGGTCAAGGCGAACATCGGCCACCTCGACACCTGCGCCGGGATGGCCGGTCTGATCAAGGCGCTCCTGGTGGTGCGGGACGGCCGGATTCCGCCGGTGGCCGGGCTGCGCCGCCCCAACGCCGAGCTGCGCCTGGACGAGGGGCCGTTCACCCTGCCGACCGTGGCGCGGGACTGGACCCAGCCCGGACCCCGCCGGGCCGGTGTCTCCTCGCTCGGCGTCGGCGGCACCAACGCCCACGTCCTGGTGGAGGAGCCGCCCGCACCGGCGACCGCCCGCCCCCGGCCCCCGGCCGGGCCGACCGTGGTACCGCTCTCCGCGCAGCACCCGACGGCGCTGCGCCAGCTGGCCGACCGGGTCGCCGACCGGCTGGCCTCGGCCACCCCGCCCCGGCCCGACGACGTGCTGGTCACCCTCGGCGCGGGACGGCGGGCGTTGCGGCACCGGCTCGTGGTCTGGGCGGACACGCCGGCCGGGGCGGCGGAGGCGCTGCGCCGGTCGGCGGCGACCGACCTGCCCGGCGCGGTGTCGGGCACCGTGCCCGGCGCGGTGGCGGGAACCGTGCCCGGCGCCGGTCCCGGACCGGTCGTCCTCGCCTGCTCCGGGCAGGGCAGCGACCTGGCCGGCGCCGCCGCCGGCCTGCTGGCCTACGAACCCGCGCGCGAGGTGCTGGAACGGTGCGCGGGGCAGTACCGGCGGACGTGGGGGGTCGACCTGCTCGCCGCGCTGCGCGGCGAGCCGCACGAGTGGACGACCGGCACGGTCCAGCCGGCGCTCTACGCGGTGCAGGTGGCGCTCGGCCGGCTGCTCGAGTCGGTCGGGGTTCGGCCGGACGTGATCATCGGCCACAGCGCCGGCGAGTACGCGGCGCTCTGCCTGGCCGGCGCGCTCCCGGTCGACGACGGGCTGCACCTCGCGGCGGTACGCGGTCAGCTCATGCAGCGCCGTACCCCCGAGGGGGCGGCCCTGGCGGTTCTCGCCGACGAGTCGGCCCTGGCACCGGTGCTGGACCAGGTGCCGGAGGTCGAGGTGGTGGTCCGCAACGGGCCGCGCCGGTACGTGCTGGCCGGCGTCCCGGACGCGGTCCGGCGGGCCGGGCAGGCGTTGCGGGCCGCCGGGATCGACCACCGCCCGCTGGCGGTGCAGCGGGCGTTCCACTCCGCCCTGATGACGCCGGTGCTGGACGAACTCGGCGCGCAGGCCGCGACGCTGGGCTGGCAGCCGTTGCGGACCTCGCTGGTCAGCAGCCTGGCCGGCGCACGCCTGGCCCCGGGGACGCTGCTCGGCGCCGACCACGTCCGCCGGCAGACCCGGCACCGGGCCGACTACCACGCGGGCGTCGAGGGGCTCGTCGCCGACGGCTGCACGACCTTCGTCGAGATCGGACCGGACGCCACGCTGACCGCGCTGGGCCGGCAGTGGCCGGGTACCACCTGGGTGCCGACCCAGCGGGCCCGGGGCGACCGGGCCGAGGCCGTGCTGGCGGCGCTGGCCACCCTGTACGGCCGGGGCGTGCCGGTGGACTGGGCCGCGCTCGCGCCGACCGGCCGCCGGATCCCGTTGCCCACCTATCCGTTCCAGCCCACCCGGCACTGGGCCACCCCGCCACCGTCGGCGGCGGGCCGGTCACCCCACACCCCTGACCCCGGAGGTACGCCCAGGATGTCCCCGGCCGCCCCGGCGAACGCCGCCGCCGACATCGTGTTGCGGCAGGTCCGTGAACTCACCGCCCGCCACCTCGACGAGCAGCCGGAACGGGTCGCGCCCGACGCCGCCTTCTTCGATCTCGGGGCCGACTCGCTGCTGATGATCAACCTGCTGCGCGAGCTGGAGACGACGTACGAGATCCGGGTGACGATGCGCGAACTCTTCGAGGAGTTCGACACCCCGCAGCAGCTCAGCACGGTGGTGGTGGAGCGGATGACGCCGGAACGGCTCGCCGCCCTGACGGCGGTCTCGGCGCCGGAGACCGTCGCGTCCCCGCCGGCCACCGCCGAGCAGGACGTCACCCCACCGGGCCCCGCCGGGCCCGCCACCGACCGCACCGGCGTCCCCGGGCCCGCGACCGACCGGCCCGGCGTCAACGGGCACGGCGTCGACCAACCCGTCACCGACCGGCCCGGCGTCGGCGGCTCCGGCGTCGACCGGTCCTTCGTTGACCGGTCCCTCGTCGGCTGGCCGGCGGCGGTCGCCCACCCGGCAGCGGTGGCGCACCCGGCGGGGGCGGTCGGGTCGGGCGGCGCGCCGGCCGGCAACGGCTCGCACCTGTCCACCCTGGCGGGGCCGCCCACCGGGGCCGTCCCGTCGCCGCTGGCACCGGCGACGGCGGGCGGCGCGCCGGACGTCGCCGCCGTCGCCCCTGCGCCGGGGCCCGCCACGACCGGGGCGGCGCAGCCCGCCGCCGAGGTGATCCGCGCCCAGCTCGACCTGATGGGCCGGTTCGCCGACCTGATGAACCACCAGCTCACCGCGCTCTCCGCCGGACCCGCGCCCACCGCCCCGTCGGCCCCGGCCGCACCCGCACCGGGCGGCCTACCGTCGCCCGCCGGGCCGGTCTCCGCCGGGCCGGTCTCCGCCGGGCCGGTACCCAACGGGTCGCCGGCTCAGGTCCCCGCCGTGCCGGCCGGGGCTGGGCCGGTCGGGGCTGGGCCGGTCGGGAGCGTGCCGACTGGGAGCGCGCCGACGGGGACCGGGCCGGCGGCGGAGCACGCGGACGTGCCGGTACCGGCGGCGGTGCCCGCGAACGGCGGGAGCCCGGCGGACGGCGGGCCCGCGCAGCTCGGCCCCCGACCACTGCGGGTCAGCGGCGGCGCCGGTGGCGGCAAGCTGGACGACCGCCAGCGGGCGCACTTCGACGACCTCGTCCGGCGGTACGGCGAGCGGACGCGACGGTCCAAGGAACTGACCCAGCACCACCGGCCCTGGCTGGCCGACAGCCGCGCGGTGGTCGGCTTCCGCCGGGCGACCAAGGAGATGCTCTACCCGCTGACCGCGCGGCGGGCCCGGGGCGCCCACCTGGAGGACGTCGACGGCAACACCTACGTGGACATCACGATGGGCTTCGGCGCGCTGATCTTCGGCCACGAGCCGGAGTTCCTCACCTCCGCCATCGCCGCGCACCTCGCCGACGGGCTGCGGCTGGGGCCGCGCGGCGAGGAGGCCGGGGACGCCGCGCGGCTGCTGTGCGAGCTGACCGGGATGGACCGCGCCGCCTTCTCCACCACCGGTACGGAGGCCAACTCGGCGGCCTTCCGGCTGGCCCGCGCGTACACCGGGCGGGATCTCGTCGTCACCTTCGACGGCTCCTACCACGGGCACTTCGACCCGGTCCTGGGCCGGGGCGTGCGGGAGGGCGGAACGTGGCGCACCACCCCGGTCTCCGCCGGGGTACCCGCCTCGGCCGTGGCCGACATCCGGGTGCTGCCGTACGGCGTCGCGCAGAGCCTGGACGTCATCCGGGAGCACGCCGACCGGATCGCCGCCGTGGTGGTGGAGCCCGTGCAGAGCCGTCACCCCGACCGTCAGCCCGTCGAGTTCGTCCACGAGCTGCGCCGTCTCTGCGACCGGTACGGCATGGTGCTGCTCTTCGACGAGATGCTCACCGGGTTCCGCCCGCACCCGCAGGGCGCGCAGGGTGTCTTCGGGGTCCGCGCCGACCTGGCGACGTACGGCAAGGTGATCGGGGGCGGCTTCCCGATCGGGGCGGTCGCCGGCCGCGCCGACATCATGGCCTGGGTCGACGGCGGCTTCTGGCGGTACGGCGACGACAGCGTCCCGCCGCAGGACACCACCTTCTTCGGCGGTACCTACATCCAGCACCCGGTCTCCATGGTCGCGGCGCGGGCGGTGCTGACCGAGCTGCGCCGACGCGGGCCCGCGATGCAGGAGGGGCTCAACCGCACCACCACGCGGCTGGCCGACACGGTCAACGCCTTCTGCGTCGCGGAGGACTTCCCGCTCCGGGTGAACCACTTCGGCTCGCTGTTCCGGTTCGCCTCTCCGACCGACCTGAACCTGCTCTTCAACCACCTGCTGCTGGCCGGCGTGCACGTCTGGGAGTGGCGCAACTTCTTCCTCTCCGACGCGCACACCGACGCCGACGTGGACCTGGTGATCGACGCCGTCCGCGAGTCGCTGTACGACCTGCGCCGGGGCGGCTTCTTCCCCGGCGGGCAGGCACCGCCACCGGCACCGTCCCCGGTCCGGCCGGCGCCCCGCCCCGAGCCCGTCCGCACCGTCGCCCCGGCCACCGCCCCGCCGACCGCCGCCACGGGGACCGCCGTCCTGCCGGCCGCCGCCCCGCCGGTGCCCGTCGCGGCGTCCCCCGCCCCGTCCGCGTTCACCCCGTCCGTCCCCGCCGTCGGTTCGCCCCCCGCCGGGGCGCGCTCGGTGGCCGTCCCGGATCTCAGCCTGTACTTCTTCGGCGACTACCCGCAGGAGCGGGTCGAGGACCGGTACGCGGCGGTGCTGGCGGCGGCGTCCTTCGCCGACAGCCGGGGCCTGCACGCGGTGTGGCTGCCGGAGCGGCACTTCGACTCGTTCGGCGGGATCTTCCCCAACCCGTCCGTGCTCGCCGCCGCCGTGGCGGCCCGGACCAGCCGGGTACGCATCCACGCCGGCTGCGCGGTGCTGCCGCTGCACGACCCGATCCGGGTCGCCGAGGAGTGGTCGGTGGTGGACAACCTGTCGGGCGGGCGGGTCGGGATCGGCTGCGCCTCCGGCTGGCACGCCCGGGACTTCGTGCTCGCCCCGCAGGTATACGGCCGGCACCGGGAGACGATGTACGAGGCGGTCGACCAGATCCGGACGCTGTGGCAGGGCGGGGCGCTCACCCGTACCGCCGGCAACGGCGACCCGGTCGAGATCCGGCTCTTCCCCCGCCCGGTGCAGCCGGTACCGCCGATGTTCGTCGCCGTGGTCGGCAACCCGGACAGCTACCGGCGGGCCGCCGCCGCCGACCTGGGGATCGTCACCAACCTGATGTCCCAGAGCGTCGAGCAGCTCGGCGAGAACATCGCCCTGTACCGGGCCGCCCGCGCCGAGCACGGCCTCGACCCGGCGGCGGGGCGGGTCGTCCTGCTCCTGCACACCTACCTCGGCGACGACACCGAGCGGGCCCGTACGGAGGCGTTCGGGCCGTTCTGCGACTACCTGCGCTCGTCGCTGGCCCTGTTCGGGCAGGTGACCAACAGTCTCGGGGTGACCATCGACCTGGAGCACACCGCCGAGGAGGACGTCGAGTTCCTGCTGCGCCGGGCCTACGCCCGCTACACCGCCGACCGGGCGCTGATCGGCAGCCCGGCGGACGCCCTGTCCGTGGTGGAGCGGGTCACCGCGCTCGGCGTGGACGAGATCGGCTGCTTCGTCGACTTCGGCCTGCCACCGCAGCGGATGCTGGCCGGCCTGCCGGGCATCGAGGAGCTGGGCGCGCTGCTGCGCCCCGCCACCGCCGCCGCTGCGGCCCCGGCGGCACCCGCCCCCGCGGCAGTCCCGGCGGAGGCGCCGCTGTCGGCGTCGCAGCGGGAGGTCTGGTTCGCCGAGCGGATGCTGCCGGGCCGCCCGACGTACACCGAGACGAAGGTGGTCCGGCTGACCGGGCCGCTCGACGTGGCGGCGCTGCGCGCCGCCCTGGAACTGGTCGTGCACCGGCATCCGGCGCTGCGCTCGGTCGTCCGCGAGGTCGACGGTGAACCACGCCAGGTGGCGTGCCCGCCCGCCGCGCTGGACCTGGCGGTGACCGCCACCGACGCCGACCTCGACGAGGCGGTGGCCGCGGTGCTGAGGGAGGAGAACGCGCACCGTTTCGACCTGGCCGCCGGGCCGCTGTTCGCGCCCCGGCTGGTCCGGCTCTCGGCCGACCGGCACCTGCTCGTGCTGCGGATGCACCACCTGGTCATCGACACCGTCTCGGCGCAACTGATCAGCCGCGAGATCGCCGCCGGCTACCGGGCGGCGGTCGAGGGCCGGCCCGCCGGGCTGCCGCCGGCGCCGGCCTGGCCGCCGGTGGTCCCCGAGGCCGACGACGACGCCGTCCGCGCGCACCTGGCGTACTGGACCGGGCAGCTCGACCCGCTCCCGCCCCGGCTGGACCTGCCGACCGACCGGCCCCGGCCGGACCTGCCCACCGGGGCCGGCGGGGTCGCCGCCGGGGAACTCGACGCCGACCTGACCCGGCGGGTGCGCCGGTTCGCCCGCGCGCAGCGGGCCACCCCGTTCATGGTGCTGCTGGCCGCGTTCGCCGTGGTGCTCAGCGACCTGGCCGGCCGGCGCGAGGTGGTGCTCGGCACCCCGGTCGCGCACCGGCCGCCCGGCACCGAGGACGCGGTCGGGATGTACGTCAACACCCTGCCGTTGCGCGTCGACGTGGCACCCGAGCGCGGCTTCGGCGAGCTGGTGCGCGGGGTCCGGACGATGCTGCTGGACGCGCAGGAGCACCGGGACGTCCCGCTGCCCCGGATCGTCCAGGCCCTGGGCGGCCAGCCCGACGCCGGGCGGCACCCGATCTTCGACGTGGTCATCGAGTTCGACAACGGCGCGGTCTTCGAGATGGACCTTCCCGGGGTCCGCGTCGACCTGCTGGACGCGGCCGTGGAGCGGGCGCCGTTCGACCTCACGCTGTTCCTCACCAGCCGGGCCGAGACGGTCGACTGCCAGCTCAACTTCGCCCGCGACCTGTTCGACCCGGCCACCGCGGCGCGGGTCCTGGACCGGCTGACGCTGCTGCTGAGGGCCGGTACCGAGCAGCCGGACCTGCCGGTGGCCGCGCTGCCCCGGCTCACCGACGACGAGCGGGAGCGCATCGCCGGCTGGCAGGACGGTGGCCCGGCGGCGGCCGGCGCGGACCGCCCGCTGTCGGCGGTCCCGTCCCTTGACCAGGCGGCGGTGCTGGACCACGACGGCCGGCTGGCGGGGGCGCGGCTGCGCGACCGGGCCGGGGCGGTGGCGGCGGCGCTGCGCGCCGCCGGGGTCGGTCCCGGCCAGCTCGTGGCGGTCCATCTGCCGCGCGGCGCCGACGCCGTGGCGGGGATGCTCGGCGTGCTGGTCGCCGGTGCCGGGTACGTGCCGCTGGCACCGGACCAGCCGGCGGCCCGGCTGACCGCGATCCTCCGCCAGGCGCAGGTCGCCGCCGTGGTGTCGAGCTCGGCGCAGGCGGCGCTGTCGGGGTCCGTGCCGACCGTGCTGGTGGACCGGCTGGAGCCGGCGGACCCGGACGGCGTCCCGGATGCCCGGCCGGCCCTCGACGACGTGGCGTACGTCCTGTTCACCTCCGGCTCGACCGGCCTGCCGAAGGGGTGCGTGATCCCGCACCGGGCGATCGCGAACACCGTCGCCTGGTACGTGCGGGCGCTGGGCATCACCGCCGACGACCGGCTGAGCTGGTTCTGCAGCCCCGGCTTCGACGCCTCCTGCGTCGAGGTCTGGCCGGCGCTGTGGGCCGGGGCGACGCTCTGCGTGGTGCCGGAGGAGGCGCGGTTCGACCCGGCGCGGCTGCGGGACTGGCTGATCGGGACCGGGGTGACCGTGGCGATGATGCCGACGCCGATGGGGGAGCTGCTGATCGACCTGGACTGGCCGGTGGACGGGCGGTGCGCGCTGCGACACCTGGTCGTCGGCGGCGACCGGCTCCGCCGGCAGGCCCGGCCGGAGCTGCCCTTCCAGGTGACGAACCTCTACGGCCCGACCGAGGCGGCCGTCGCCTCCACCTGGGCGCACCTGACCCCGGCGGACGGTGCCGTGCCGCCCATCGGTCGCCCGGTGCCGGGGACCTGGGTCCGGGTGCTCGACGCGGCCGGCCGGCCGGTGCCGGTGGGCGTGCCGGGCGAGCTGCACCTCGGCGGGGCCCAGGTGGGGCTCGGCTACCTGGGGGAGCCGGCGGAGACGGCGCGGCGCTTCGGGCGGCACGCCGAGGACGGGCCGACGTTCCGCACCGGCGACGTGGTCCGGTGGCGGTCGGACGGGCAGTTGGAGTTCCTGCACCGCATTGACGCCCAGGTGCAGATCCGGGGCTTCCGGGTGGAGCCGGCCGAGGCGGAACACCACCTGCGGCAGCTCGACGGCGTCCGGGAGGCCGCCGTCCGGGCCTGGCGCGACGAGCACGACGAGGCGTACCTCGCCGGGTACGTGGTGCCCGCCCACCCGGAGGTGGACGCCGACCGGTTGCTGCGGGAGCTGGCCGGCCGGCTGCCGGAGCACCTGGTGCCGACGGTCTGCGTCCTGCTGCCGGAGCTGCCGCTGCGCGACAGCGGCAAGCTGGACCGGGAGGGCCTGCCCGAACCGGACCGCAGCGCCCGTACGGCCTCCGGGACCCGGGTGGCGCCGGCGACCGAGCTGGAACGGCGGCTGCACGACCTGTGGCGGGCCGAGCTGGGCGTCGACGAGTTCAGCGTCGAGGCGACCTTCTTCCAGCTCGGCGGCACCTCGCTGACGGCGCTGCGGCTGCTGAACCGGATCACCACCGACCTGGGTCGGACGGTGGAGGTCGTCGACTTCCTCCGCGACCCGACGGTACGGGCGCTGGCCCGCCGACTCGCGGCCCCCGGGTCCGATGCCCCCGAGCCTGCCGTGGACCGGAACGGGAACCGGGACCGGGGCGGAACCGGGGCGGTGTCGACCGGCGAGGTGGTGCGGACCGCCCCGGCGAGCGTCGGCCAGGCACGGCAGTTCCGCATGACGGTGGGCAGCGACGAGCCGCAGACCCTCACCGTGGCGATCCGGTTCGCGCTGCGCGGAGACCTGGACGAGGCGGCGCTGCGGCGGGCCCTGACCGACCTGGTCGACCGGCAGGCCGTGCTGCGCACCCGGTACGCCGTCCGTGACGACGTGGTCCTCCAGGAGATGCTCGCCCTCGGCCCGGTGGCCCTGCCGGTACGCGAGGTGAGCCCGGAGCGGCTCGACGCGACGATCGAGGGGTGGGCGGCGGAGCCGTTCGACCTGGAGCGCGAACCCTCGTTCCGGGCCCTGCTGGTGCGGGTGGTCGACCCGGCGGGACCGGGGGAGCGCCACGAACTGGCGCTGGCGATGCACCACGGCGTCATCGACGGCTGGGGCGTCGACGTGCTCGTGCGTGACCTGGGCGCGCTGTACTCCGCCGTGGTCACCGGGCAGCCCGCCGACCTGCCGGTCCTGGCGGCGGACTTCGTCGACTTCAGCCGCTGGGAGCAGTCCTTCCTCGCCGATCCGCGCACCCGTGACCTGATCCGGCGCTGGGCGGACCGGGTCCGGGCCGAGGCCGCGCCGATCCGGCTGCCCACCGACCGTCCCCGCCCGTCGGCCACCCTCACCGCCGGGGCGTTCGTCACCGTGTCGATCCCCGCCGACCTGCTCGCCGCCGCGAACGACTACGCGGTCCGGCGGGGCGTGACGCCGTTCGTCGTCTTCGCCGCCGCGTTCGCGGCGTTCCTGCACGACCTGACCGGTCAGCCGAGCGTCACGCTGACCGTGCCGGTGGCCAACCGTGCCGATCCGCGCTTCGCCGACCTGGTCGGTGGGGTGGCGCACGTGCACTGGCTGGTCGTCCCGGTCCGTGGCGCGGCCTCCTTCGACGACCTGGTCGACCGGACGGCCGCCGCGACCTGGCAGATGCTGGCGATGCAGTCGGTGCCGCTGCCGGTGCTCAGCGAGGCGCTGGGCGGCGAGTTCACCGGCCGCCCGCCCAGGGTGTACCTCGCCGTGCTCGACCTGGCGACGCCGCTGCTGCGCCTGCCCGGCCTGGAGCCGGCTCCGGCCGAGGACGTCCTGCTGGCCGGGGCCCGCGCCGACCAGACGTGGCAGGTGACGTCCGCGCCCGACGGGGGCATGTCGCTGGTGGTGGAGTACGCGACGGCGCTGTTCGACGCCGACACGGTCACCGGCTGGGTGGCCGACTACCAGCACCGGCTGCGCCGCGCGGTCGCCGACCCCGGTGCCGCGCTGCTCGACGGCCCGGCGTCGGCCGTGGACGAGCCCGGCCAGGGGTGAACAGGCGCCGCCGCCGGCCGGCGGGCGCCGGGCGGCGCGGGTGTCGACCGCCCGGCGGCTCGGCGGGCCGTCGGTCCCGGTGGGCGACGGTCGCTCAGGGCAGGCCGATCTGGTCGGCCAGTCGGCGCATCTGGTGGTCGAAGTACTCCTCCCGCGCCTCGAACACGCCGTTGAGCTGGCCGAAGATCTCGAAGCTGACGGCGCCGAAGCAGTGGATCCACCCGGTGGCGCCCCGGGCCAGCAGGGCCTCGGGGAGCCCGGTGGAGAGGGCGTCGCGGAGAACGGCGAGGTCGGCCCGGACCGGGTCGGGGAGGTCGCCGGGGCCGGGGTCGGGCAGGACGCCGGTGGTGAAGCCGTCGAGGAGGATCCCGATCAGGGTGGCCGGGGTGCGGGCCGCCTGCACGGTGGTCTCCTGCGGGGCGGCGTAGCCGGGCACCGGGCTGCCGAAGAGCAGCGCGTACTCGGCCGGGTGGGCCAGCGCCCAGCGGCGTACCGCGTGGCAGACGGCGAGCCACCGGCCGCGCAGGTCGGCCCGGTCGGTGACCGCCGCGTCGGCGCCCTCGGCGGCGTCGCCGAGGGCCTGGTAGCCGTCGACGATCAGCGCGGTGAGCAGGTCGTCGCGGCTGGGGAAGTAGCGGTAGATCGCCGAGGAGACCATCCCCATGTCCCGCGCGACGGCGCGCAGCGACAGGTTCGCCCCCTCGGCCGCCAGGTGGCGGCGGGCGATCGTCTTGATCTCGGTGACCATCTCGGCCCGGGCCCGGGCCCGGATGTTGGCGGCAGGCATGTCCGAGAGTCTTGCACACAAACGAGAGCACTGCTCTTGACGATCGGAGGCGAATGAGCGAGCATGGTTCTCACAAGAGAGCACCGCTCTCGTGAGGAGAGGAGCCCCCGTGGGTGTTCACCTGATCGTCGGCGCCGGCCTGGTCGGCTCGACCACCGCGCGTCAGCTCGCCGAGCGGGGCGAGCAGGTCCGCATCGTCAGCCGCTCCGGCCGGGGCCCGCACCACCCCCGGGTCGAGCGCGTCGCCGCCGACGCCACCGACGCCGCCCGGCTCGGCGACCTCGCCGCCGACGCCACCGCCGTCTACAACTGCCTCAACCCGGCCTACCACCGCTGGCTCACCGACTGGCCGCCGATGGCCGCCGCGCTGCTCACCGCCGCCGAGCGCTCCGGCGCCCCGCTGGTGATCGCCGGCTGCCTCTACGGGTACGGCGCGGTCACCGGCCCGATGACCGAGCAGACCCCGCTCGCCGCCACCCACCCCAAGCTGCGGATGCGTGCCGACATGTGGCGCGACGCCCTCGCCGCCCAGCGCGCCGGCCGCATCCACGCCGTCACCGAGGTGCGCGGCAGCGACTACCTCCAGGCGCAGTCGATCGTCAGCTTCGTGCTGGGGAAGCCGCTGCTCGCCGGACGCCGGGCTGCCGTCCCCGCCCCGCTCGACGTGCCGCACACCTGGACCTCGGTCAACGACATGGCGGCGATGCTGGTCACCGCCGCCACCGACCGGCGGGCGTGGAACCGCGCCTGGCACGTGCCCAGCGAGGCGCCGGTGACGATCCGGGAACTCGCCACCCGCTTCACCCGGGCGGTGGGGGCGCCCGCGCCGAAGCTCGCCACCCTGCCCGCCGTGATCGTCCGCGCCGCCGGCCTGTTCTCCCCGATGCTGCGCGAGTTGCAGACCACGGCGTACCAGTTCGCGCGGCCGTTCGTGATGGACTCCACGGCGGCCACCACCACCTTCGGCCTGCGTCCCCAGCCGCTCGACGACGCGCTGCGCGAGGCGGCCGTGCTGCTCGGCGGCGTCCCGGGCCGCTCCGCCGGGGCGTCGGACCCCCACCCGGCCGCCGCCTGAGCCGCCCCGCCGCGCCGCCCGCGCCCGGTGCGGGCGGGGACGCGACGACCGTCACCGACCCTCACGGTGGCGGGTCGGCCGCGTGGTCGGCGACGACCGGGGTACCGGCCCGACCGGTCCACCGGGGGCCGCCCGTACCGGCCCGCGCAGCGTCCCCCGGCCACGCGCCCGGGGCGGTCGGCGTCGGCCGGCCGCCGACCGTGGTGACGGCCCGGGAGCCGAGGGCGCAGCCGTGACGTACCGCCTCCGGTGGCGGGGCGCCGTCGACCCAGGCGGCGAGGAGCCCGGCCGCGAAGGCGTCACCCGCCCCGGTGCTGTCCACGACGGGCACCCTCGGCGCGTCGGCGTGGTGCAGCCGCCCGCCGCCCTCGCCCCAGAGCGCCCCGTCGCGGCCGAGCTTCACCACGGCGTGCCGGGCGATCCGGGTCAGGTGCCGGACCGCCTCGCCGGGATCGGCCGTACCGGTGAGGACCGCCGCCTCGTCGGCGTTGGCCAGCAGGACGTCGACCCCGGTGACCCAGGTCAGGAAACGCTCCGGCCCGGCCCCGCGCAGCGGGTGGGCGGAGGCGGCGTCCACGCTGGTGGTCAGGCCCCGTCGGCGGGCCTCGTCGAGGGCCCGCAACCCGCCCGGCCGGGACGGGGCGTCCAGCAGCGGGTATCCGGACAGGTGCAGGTGGCCGGCGTCGGTGGCCGTGGTGAGGACGTCGGCGACGTCGTCACCGTCGAGGCAGAGGTTGGCGCCCCGCTGCGACACCATCGTCCGCTCCCGCGCCTGGGACAGCACGAGCACGACACCGGTCGGCACCCCGGGACAGCGGCGCACCGCGCACGCCACCCCGGCCGCCGTCAGTTCCCGCAGCCGGTCCCGCCCCGCGTCGTCGTCGCCGACCGCGCCGACGAGGGTGACCCGCCGGCCGAGCCAGGCCAGCCAGGCGGCGGTGTTCGCGCCCTGCCCGCCGGGCAGCGTCCGGATGGCGCCGGGGGTGTCCGAGCCGAAGGCCAGCGGAGCCGCCAGGACGGCGACGACGTCGGTGGTCACGTCGCCGACCACGACCAGCCGGGACGGTGCCGCCGTGCCGCCGGCACCGGGCGTCCGGGACGGGCGGGCCGCCGACCCGTCGCCCCCGGTCCGCGCGGTCACCGCCAGAGCCGGACCGCGCGGACGTCCAGCCGGTGCAGGAGACGCCAGAGGACGGGCAACGACAGTCCCTCCAGGTTCGACGGGTGGCCCGCCACGTGCTCCACGAACCAGCCGCCCCGCCCCGCGATGGCGAACGCGCCGGCCATCTGCAGCGGCTCGCCGGTGGCGACGTAGGCCGCCACGTCCTCCTCGGTCACCCGTGCGAAGCGGACGTCGGTGGAGCAGACCTCGGCGACGGTACGCCCGGTCCGGGTGTCGACGACGCAGTGTCCGGTGTGGAAGACCGCCGTCCGTCCCGAGATCCGCCGCCACAGGTCCAGCGCCACGTCCGGCCGGTGCGGCTTGCCGTACGCGACGCCCTCGAACTCCAGCACCGAGTCGCAGCCGATGACGAGGGCGTCCGCGACGCCGGCCGCGACGGTGCTGGCCTTCGCGTGGGCCAGCCGCCGGGTCAACCGCACGGGTGTCTCGCCCAGCAGGGGGGTCTCGTCCACGCCGCTGGTCCGCACCACCGGGTCCAGACCCGCCCGGCGCAACAGGCCGAGCCGCGACGGCGAGCCGGAGCCGAGCACCACCGTCGTCATGCCGGTCCGTCCGCCCCGGGGCGGCGCTGCCAGAGCGCGGTCGCCAGTCGCCGCTGGTGCACGCCGCCGGAGCGGACGTCGGGGAAGTCGAACCGGTCGGAGGCCACCAGCGTGAAGGAGGGCGCGAAGAGCGCGGAGAGCTCCGCCACCTGGTACACCCGCTGGCGCAGGTCGGTGACCGGGTCGAAGGTGAGGTTGCGGCCGTCCCGGTCGCGGTCGATCAGGGGCAGGTAGTAGCCGTCCTCCGGGGTGAGGAAGTACGCGAAGAACAGCCCGCCGGGGCACAACACCCGCCGCACCTCCCGGCCGAGCGCCCGGAGCCGGTCGTCCTCGGTCACGTTCTCCAGACTGGTGAAGGCGGTCACCAGGCTGAACGCGCCGGTCCGGAACGGCAGCGACGCCTTCATCGACGCCTGGACCAGCCGCGCCGGCCCGGGACCGAGGCGGGTCCGGGCCGCCAGCAGCGGCCGGTGGGCGAAGTCCATGCCGACGATGGCCAGCCCGGTCTCGGCGAGCACGGCGGCGTTGCGGCCACCGCCGCAACCCAGGTCGAGCAGGCGCGGCGGTCCGGCGACCCGCGCGATGCTCGGCAGGTGCCGGCGCAGGAAGTCCGCGCCGTGCGACGGCCTGGTGTTCGTCGACGACGAGATGGAGTGGGTGACGTACTCCCGTTCCCAGAGATCGCGGCTCACTGAAACTCCGTTTCCGTGGCAGGGGTGGACGCGGGCGCGCGGCGCCCGGTGACGGACCTCGGTGCGGTCACTCGCAGACGGCGCAGGCGCCGTCCGCCGGGTCGCAGCTCACCGCGTCCGCCGTGGCCACCGGTACGGCCGTGGCCGTTGGCGGGGCCGTGGTCGCCGGCGCGGGCCGGGTCGCCTCGATCGCCTGGTCCGCCCGGGAGGTGTCCCGGTAGACGGTGATCCCCTTGCAGCCCAGCCGCCACGCCTGCTGGTACAGGGCGGCGACCTGCTCGGCCGTCGCGGTGTGCGGCAGGTTCACCGTCTTGGTGACGGCGTTGTCCACGTGCTCCTGGAAGGCCGCCTGCATCCGGACGTGCCACGTCGGGGCGATGTCGTGCGCGGTCTTGTAGATCCGCTGGATGTGCGCCGGCACCCGGGCCAGCCCCTGCACGCCGCCGCCGTTGTCGGCGATCTCCGACAGCAGGGCCGCCTCGTCGACCCCGTACGCGGCGAGTTCCCGCAGCAGCAGCCGGTTGACCGAGCTGATCTGCCGGCCGCCGAACACCCGCTGCGTGTAGGACATCGCGAAGAACGGCTCGATGCTGAAGCTGGTGTCGAAGATGACGGCGTTGTTCCCGCTCGGCGGCATGGCGAGCAGCGCCACGTTGCGGGGCTGCTCCTCGGCGTCCTTCCACACCGACCGGTGCACGTTGGGGAACGGCCCCCGCTCCCCGGCCAGCGCGACCGAGGCGTCGTACGCGAACTCCCGCATCGACCGGGCCAGCACCGTGGCGTGCGCGAGCGCCTCCTCCGAGTCGTACGGGACGCCGGCCAGCGCCAGGCTCTCCGCCCAGCCGGTGACCCCGATCCCGATCCGCCGGTTGCCGCGGACCGCCTCGCGGATCTCCGGGACCGGGAACCACGACGCGGAGATGGCGTTGTCGATCATCCGTACCCCGGCGGCCATGACCACCCGCAGCCGGTCCAGGTCGAACAGGTGCGAGCCGTCCCGGCGGTCCGCCGGCAGCAGCAGCCGGGGCAGGTTCACGTACCCGAGGTTGCAGGCCTCGTAGGGGTAGAGCCCGATCTCGCCGCAGGGGTTGGTGGCGACGATGTCGCCCATGCTGTCGCGCAGCGGGTTGGTCCGGTTCATGTTGTCGAGGAAGATCAGCCCCGGGTCACCCGTCTCGCAGGCCAGCTCGCACGCGGCGGTGAAGAGTTCCCGCGCCGGCAGGGTCCGCACGGCGGCGCCGGTCCGGGGGTTGACCAGGGTCCACCCGGCGTCGGCCTCGACGGCCCGCATGAAGGCGTCGGTCACCCCCAGCGAGATGTTCGTCATGCTCAGCCAGCCGTCCATCCGCTTGGCCGCCACGAACTCCAGCACGTCCGGGTGGTCGACGTCGAGGATGGCCATGTTGCCGCTCTCGTACCGGCCGCGCTGCCGGAACAGCTTGGTGGCGTCGTCGAAGAGTTTGAGCAGGGCGACCGGGCCGACGGCGAGCCCGGCGGTGCCCCGGACCTTGTCCCCGCGCGGGCGGACGTTGGAGTAGTTGAAGCCGCAGCCGCCGCCGTAGCTCTTCACCATCGACGACTCGGCGAAGGTCCGCAGCACGCTGGCCTGCGAGTCCTCCACCGGCAGGACGAAACAGTTGGCCAGTTGCGGCTGGTCGGTGCCGGCGTTGGCCAGGGTCCGGCTGCCCGGGTGGAATTCCAGGCGGGCCATCACCTCGTAGAACGCCGACGCCCAGGGTCCGGCGGCGTCGGCCTGCTCGGCGCGGGCCAGGGCCCCCGCCACCCGCCGCAGCATCGCCTCCGGGGTCTCGGTGACCTGCCCGTCGGCGTCCCGGGTCAGGTACCGCTCCCGCAGCAGCAGGTGGGCGTTCGGGCTGAACGCCGCCTGCGGGGTCCGGGTGGAACGGAGTTCGTGCAGCGCTGATGCGAAGAGTCTGGACGTCTGGACAGGCATGCTCTGGCCTCCCGGAAGCGGCGGCACGGGGTTCACGGTCACGACCCGCGACGGCGGGGCGCGGTGGGGCGGCGGGGGCGCGGGGCCGCTCAGCCGCGTCGGACGACCGGGCGCGGCGCGCCGTACTCGGCCAGCAGGGTGGCGTCCCCGGCGACGAAGGTGGTGTCGGTGAGCACCGTCTGGTCCGCCGGGCCGCGACTGCACATGCACATGTGCCGACCGGTCGAGCTGACCCGGACGGCCCGCGCGCCACCGCTGCTCATGATCTCCAGTGCGACGTCCTTGACCAGGTACTCCTGGATCTGGAACCGCTTGCTGAACGCCTGCACCAACCGGGGGAACTTGCCCAGCCCGAGGATCCGCTGGCCGGGGACGTAGGTGATGTCCACCTTGCCGAAGAAGGGCAGGAAGTGGTGCGCGCAGATCGAGAAGTAGTTGATGTCGTGGATCTCGACCGTGCCGGTGTGCTCCTCCTCCACCACGCAGGTCGTCTTGAGGATCTTGGAGGTGTCGATCTCGTAGCCGCTGAGCAGTTCCTTGTACGCGCGCACGATCCGCGGCTCGCACTCGGGCCCGGTGTACCAGTCGAGGGCGCGCTTGTCGGTGGTGATGTTCTGCTCGAGCCAATCGGCGATGGTCACGTCTACCTCCGGCGGGGGTGGGCCGCGAGCCCGGGGGGTCGGGCTCGCGGCGGTGCGGGTCTAGAGGCGTCCCTGGTCGTGCAGGTGGTCGAAGATGATCTGGTCGACGGGTGAGGTCAGGTGCCGGTCCGCGTAGGTCAGCCAGACCACCTCGGCGATCTCGGCCGAGGCCTGGATACGGCCCTGGTAGGCGGACTCGTAACAGCGCATCCGCACCTCGATCCCGTCCGGGTGCGCGTCGGCCTGGGCGCGGAACTCGCCGAGGAAGGTGGCGGTGAACGGGTCGAGGTCGACGGTCAGTTCCTCCTTCGCCTCGCGGACCAGCGTGTCGAGGTCGCTCTCGCCCGCCTCCCGCTTGCCGCCGGGGAGGTAGTAGCGGTCGCGGCCGTGCGACCGGGTGGAGAGCACCCGTCCGTCGGCGAGGTGGATCCAGGCGATCTTGTCGATCAGGTGCGTCGTCATGGTGGGTGTCCTCTGGCGAGCCGGTCGTGCACGTAGTCGGCGGTGGGGGTCGTCTCGGCGTAGCGCAACGCGCGGGCGCCGAGGTCGTGGACGAGGTCCAGGTCCACGCCGGATTGCGAGGCCCAGGGTAGGTGCCGACGCCACCGCGACGGCGGATGCGCGTACGCCGACAGGCCGGCGGTCTGCGCGGCGAGCACCGCCAGCGGGACGTCCCGGCGCAGCACCGTCGCCCACCAGGCGGACCGTTCGTCGAGGTGGGCGCCGGGGGTGAACGCCCGTACCCCGCCGTCGTAGACGGCGCAGCGCTCGAAGAGGCTGCCGAGGCAGCCCAGGCGGGCCGCCTCGTACTCGGGCGTGGCGCCGGCCGCCGACCGGAGCAGGTCGAAGGAGAACCGGGGGAAGGGCGCTGCGGCGCCGGGCGCCGGCAGCGCGAACAGGGCTTCGAGCAGGACGATCGTGACCTGTGGTCGCTCGGCGGCGTCCAGGTCGGCGAGGTACCGCTGCACGGCGTCGACGCCGGCCGCCGAGCCGATCACCACCAGCACGACGGCACCGGGCTGCCGGCCCGGGCCGGCGGCCGTCCGGAGGCGGTCCAGCACCGCCGTCACCGTGCCGCCGGTGGCCAGGATGTCGCCGGCGAGCACCGGACCGCCGCCGAGCTCCCAGCGCTCGTACGCGATCGTCACGGGCGCGTCCGGGGACCGTTCGGTGCCCACGAAGCTGACGTCGGCCGCCGTCGCGCCGGCGCTCTCGACGGCCTCCTCGACGGCGAAGCTGAGCCCGCCCCGGAGGATGGTGACCACCGACACCCGGTCGGCGGCGAGCACCCGCTCCCCGGCGGGGTCGGCGCGGAACAGCGTGAGCGCCGCCGTCACCGCCGACCGGGTCAGGCGGCGGTACGCGCCACCGGTGACCACGGGATCGGTCAGCAGCCGTCGGGACGGTGCGGTCGAACAGAGCAGCACGCGGGCCGGTCCCGGGTGCGGGCGCTCGTACAGGGCGCCGCCGTCGGCGGCGTGCAGGAGTCTCATGTCTTCACCGCCGGTCGCCGGTACGCCGCCCCGCGCTGGCGGGCGAGGTACTTCTCGACCAGGTACGCCGACTCCACCCCGTCGACCGGTTTCGTGGCGTCCGGTGCGGGGTCGTCGTTGGTGACGTGCCCGAGCACGACCAGGCCGGGCTGCGGCAGCCGCCGGGGCAGGTCGGCCGGCGTGTGGACGGCGAGCGCGGTCAGGCCCACCGCGCGGAACAGGTGGTGCCAGTCCAGCCCGACCAGGCGGCTCGGCATCCCCCCGGCGGACTCGTAGCGTCCGTTGTCGACGATCACCAGGGTGTGGTTGTCGAGCGTGGGCAGTCGCGCGCCCAGCGCGGTCAGCACCGAGAGGTTCATCAGGAAGCTGCCGTCGGTGTCGACGCCCGCGACGGGCAGCGGGCGGGCGCCGAGGGCCACCCCGACGGAGAGCGCCGCCACGTCACCCATGGTGTCGGTGACCAGCGTCCGGTCCGGCGCGAGCCGGTACAGCTCCTCGCTGGTGCGCCCGAGGGCGGAGACGAGCAGCGTGGGCGGCGGCAGCCGGTCGAGCAGGGCGGCGAGGAAGTCGGCGGTGCGCACTACCGGCCCCGCAGTTCCGCGACGAACGGCGGGTTCGCCACCAGCGCGACCGTGCGCTGCCCGGTGTCGAGCATGGCGTACGCCCGCCGGAGCAGGTCGGGGAGGTCGCGCACCGAGTCGACCTCCGCCGTGGGCGCCGACAGCATCCGCAGGTGCGGGTGCATGGTCTCCTCGTGCGGCAGGCCCCACCAGTTGGCCTCCCCGAAGGCGCCCCGGCGGGCCAGCAGCAGCACGGTGTGCAGCCGGTGGCTGAGCGCGAAGCGGGCCAGGGTCTCGCAGGCCCGCCGCAGCCCGGAGTTCTCCATCAGCACCAGGCTCCGGCGACCCGCCAGGCGGGCGCCGGCGGCGATCCCCACCGCCGTCGCCTCGTCGCAGACCTGGAGGTACTCCACGTCGTCGTGCGCGGCGGCGTACCGGTGCAGGGGCGCCAGCAGGGAGTCCGGGACGGCTGTGACCAGCTCCGTCCCGCTGTCGACCAGCGCCTGGTACGCGCGCCGGGCACCCATCGTCGTCACCGCCCGGTGGAGAGGAGTTCGACGATGACGTTCGCGTACGGCGTGTCGCCGACGTTGCGCAGCAGGTGGGGCTTGCCCGCCTCGTGGTAGACCGCGTCGCCGACCGCGTCGTCGCCGGGCAGCACGGTGCCGTCGGTGACCACGGTTTCCGTCTGGCCGGGGCTGAGCACCACGTAGACGTAGTCGCAGGGGTGCTGGTGGACGGTGGTCTCCTCGCCGGGGGCGAGGTCGAGCGTCCAGATGCGGACCCGGTCGTCCTGGTAGACCAGCTTGGTGCCCACCTGCACGATGTCTGCCTGCATGGGGATCCTCCGGGGGCGAGGGGTGGTCGGCCGACCGCGGGGGGCGCGGCCGGACACGGTGGACCGTGGTCAGGGTCGGGGCGGGCCGAGCGCGACCCGGCGGCGCATCTGCGCCAGGTCGCCCCGGAAGCCGTGGAGGTTCTCCACCCACCAGGTGAGGCCGGCCTCCGCGTACGTGCGCACCCGCTCCCGGTCGGCGGGCCCGCCGTCGCCGTCGGTGTAGCCGCCGATGGCGAAGTCGAAGGGCCCGTCCTGGGTCCGCCGGTCGGTGACGAAGGACGCGATCTCCCGGTACTGGTCGACGGGGATCATGGTGGGGGTCCAGGTGCGTCGCCGTTCCAGGGAGAGCCGGCCGGGCAGCACGCCGTCCCACCGGGCAGCCCGGCGGAAGGGCGGGCGGTTCGGCCAGTAACCGCCGACCCAGATGGGAATTCGTGGCTCCTGCACCGGGCGGGGCAGAAAGGTGCAGTCCCGGATCTGGAAATGGCGGCCCGTGTAGCTGAACGGTTTGCCCGACCACAGCCCCTCGATGACGTCCAGGGCCTCGTCCAGTTTCTCGGCGCGCACCCGTTCGTCGCCGTCCTCGCCGAAGTCCTCGAACTCGGAATCGCGGGGATAGCCCAGCCCGACACCGAGGATCAGCCGGCCCTGCGACAGGTGGTCGAGCGTGACGGTCTCCCGGGCGACCTTCCACGGCCGGCGTCTGGCCAGCGGCGTCACCATGGGCCCGAAGCGGATGCGGGTGGTCGCGGTGGCAATGGCGGCGAGACTGATCCAGGGGTCCACGATGGGTCCCTCGAACCCGCGCATGAACGCCAGGTGGTCCCAGAGGAAGAAGCCGTCCCAGCCGGCCTCCTCGGCCTCGCGGGCGAGGGTCACCAGGAATCGCGGATCGCCGTAGTCGCCGTGCGGAGGAACGGAGATCGCGTACCTCAGCGGAGGGCTGGCCTGGCTTTCGGACATGCGTTTCCCCGATCATTCGTGGGAAGCCGGGAGCGGATGCGCGCATTCGCGGACCGAACCGGTCGACGAAAGTTCCAGCGGTACCAGACCATAACGGTGACACTCATCACCGTCAATGCTGTTCTTCCGTGGAGTCTCCCTGGAGATCCGCTGAGGAAATCGTCAGTGGGATTCCCCGGATCAATATTGCCGCCCGACGGAAATTCGATCTCGGGAGCCGGTGGATTCGTCGCTCCAGAATAGATCATCGCGCGACCGCTGGCCAACGGGTCCGCCTCCCGCTACCCTTTTGAGCGCCCGGGAAAGCGCGCCGACCATCCGGTGCCGCCCGGCACCTCCGGTATGGCCCACCACCGCGTACGCCACCCCTGGGAGGGACCATGCACCTCGATCAGGAGCTTCTCGACGTCCTGTGCTGCCCGGCGGACGGGGGCGACCTCCGCCGTGCCGGGGAGCGGCTGCGCTGTGTCCGGTGCGGCCTGGCGTTCCCGGTGCGCGACGGCATCCCGGTGCTGCTGCTGGAGTGACCCGGGCCCGCCCGGCGGGCTGGCTGGCGCAGGCGGCCGGCCCGGCCGCGCCGGGAACGGGTCGTCGGCCGTCCCGTCGCGCCCGAGCCGGCTCCGGGTTCCCGGCTATCCGCCGGGGGCCGAGAGCCGGGCCCGGTCGAGTCGGTGGACGGCCTCGACGATGTCGGGAAAGGCGTCGATGAAGGCGTCCACGTGCCGGAGGTCGAAGTCCTCCGGCGTGCGTACCCCGCTCTGCAGGCAGCCGACGAAGTGCATGCCCGCCCCGCCGGCCGCCACCGCGTCGCCCGGCGAGTCCCCGACGTAGACGCACTGCTCCGGCGGGATCCCGGTCGTGGCGAGCAGCTCGTCGAAGGCGCGCGGGTCGGGTTTGCGGAATCGGGTGTTGCCGGCGTGGTAGATGCCGCTGACCCGTTCGGCCAGCACGTGGTCCGGCTCCAGCATGTGCCGGACCTCGTCCTCGGTCCGCGAGGTCAACAGGAACACCGCCCGGCCGGTGAGCACGAACTCGTCCAGCGCCCGCAGGTTGTCCGGCGGGATGACGTCCAGCCGGCCGTCGGCGACGTACCGCTCCAGCGCGGCCTGGTAGAGCGCCGAGAACCGGGCGAGGTCGAGGCCGGGTGACCGGGTGGGCATGGCGTCCAACAGCGGTTGGCCCCAGGTGGACAGGTGCAGGGCCCGTGGCATCGGCGGTCGGCCCATCTGGGCCAGGACCTCGTTCTCCAGCGCGAACGAGGCGGCCTGGGTGAGGCAGAGGGTGTCGTCGACGTCCACGATCACAGCCCGGATCACAGGGTCCAGCCTAGTCGGCGGGCCGCCCGCGCACACGCGCCGGCACGGTCACCGCCGCCGTGTCGGGCCCCGGTGCGCGCCGGCCGCCCGGCCGTCGGCATCCGCAGGCCCGACCGGCGACACCGGTGCGGCCCGGGACGGGTCCCGGGCCGCGGCGCTGCCACCGGTTGTCGGCGGGGCGGATCAGGTGAAGTTCACGTCGCTGCACCACATGTAGGTCTGGTCGAGGTGCGAGGCCTGCCAGATGACGAAGACGATGTGGTGTCCGGTGTAGCCGGAGGTCGAGACGTTGAACGAGATGTTCTGTGCCGGTGCGTAGCGGCCGGTCTGCGTGATGAAGTCGAGGTTGCCCCACCCGAGGCGCTGGGTGGCGGGGTTGAACCCGTTCTTGCTGACGTAGACCCGGAAGAAGTCCGCGCCGTGACTGGCCTGGTCGTACAGGTGGACCGTGAAGTTGCGGCTGATGTTGGTCCGCTTCCACGCGCCGGGCTGGTTCAGGCTGTTGTTGCGGGACAGGCCGTTGCTGCACAGCTGCCCGTCGGGGGTGCTGCCCTGGAAGTTCCCCCCGAGGCCGTCGCGCAGCGCGCTCATCCAGTTCCACATGGTGTCGGGGTTGGACTGGAAGGCCTGCCAGCACATCGGGTCCTGCTGCTGCATGGCCGGGTTGGTGTGGTTGCTGCCCCAGGTCTGCCAGCACTGGTAGGCGCGGGACGCCGGGTTGACGATGGTGCCGTGGGCCTGGGCCGGACTGGCCCAGGGCAGCACGCCGACCACCAGGGTGAGCAGCAGGGCAAGCGCCCGGAGAGGCTGTCGGACGGCGGACCGGGATCGCCGGCCGGCCTGGTCGGGCTGGGGTGACTGCATCGTACGTCCTCCGTTCCTCGGTGTTCCGTGACGTCGTGGAAGCGCTTCCACGGACCAGCATCACATCTATAGCGCTAAATATCAATGATCGTCTATTGGGGGGCGATGTGGACCGAGTTGGTCGGGTTGGTCGGGAACCCCCGTCGTGTCCGGGCGGTGGACCGGAACGCCCCTGGCTGCCGCCTCCGGAATGGGCGTTCCGCGACCCCGACGTCCGCGCCGTCGCACCGTCGCACCGTGCCCGGTGGTTTTCTTTTCCTCGGGATTGCCACGGGAAACCGTTGACCGTCGGCGCGGCCCCGGCGGCACGGCCGGGGAATATCGGGACGATCGTCGAACGAACGGTTCTCCGGAGTCGCGCCGACCGCACCGGACGGGTGGACGAGATCGCGACGACATGGCGACGGGCGTCGGCGTTCGTCGTGCACCACCGGTCCGTCCGCTCGACCTGGTCGCCGGCCCGTCCGCCATTGTCCGGTGGTGGCCGCCGGACCCATTCGGCGAGCCGCTGTGCAGCGGCGGAGAGAACAGCGGTGGAGAAACAGTGGCGGCCGGGTACCCCGTACCCGGCCGCTCCTGGTCACGAACCGCGGATGACGCGTGCCGCCTCGTCTCCGACGACGCCTGCGGCGGCGGCGCCGGCCGTCCACCGGGCCACCTTCCAGGCACCCTTGCCGACCATTCTGGCCGCCTCCCGGACGCCTTCCGGATCCCTCTTGACGGTCTCCGAGACGCCGCGGATCGCCATGTGGATCAGGGCCACCGTCACTCCCGCTGAGACAATCACCTGACTCACCTCCCTTCCGATCAGGAAAACCGCCCGACACGGTCCACCGGCCGTACCGCGCCCGATCACGAACCGGTCTGACGACGGTCGATGACTCAGTCAAGCAGCGACGTCCTCGGATCACCCGACGGCAGTTCGGCTGTCATCCGTTCGGAGGTCGTGAGCGCCGGACGCGCGTGATGCCATGAGGTATGTCGACGCGCGACTCACCCGGGCCGGTGAGCGATGCGGCGGCGATGACCCCCGCGCACGACGCGTTGGACCGGATCACCGCCCGATGTGGTGCGGCGATGCGGACCACGGTCGCGGTCGTCGGCGGCGCCGCCGCCCTGGTGGGCATCGTGCCCCCGGTCCGGCCGGCGCCGGTGGTCGTCGCCGTGCTGGTGAGCGTCGGCTGGTCGGCGGTCTTCGCCTGGGTCGCCGCGACCACCGGCCTGCGGGGCTGGCTGATGACCGTGGACCTGGCCGTCACCGCGGTGCTCTGCCTGGCCCAGGGGACCCTGGTCGCCGGGCCGATCCTGCCCGGCGGGCTGAGCTGGGTCGCCGGCCTGGCGACCATGAGCATCGTGGTCGCGAACTTCGCCTGGCGACCACCGGTCGCGGTGCCGGCGGGGCTCGTGGTCGTCGGCGCGCACCTGACCGGCGCGCGGTGGGCCGAGGCGGCCGACGGGGGACTGGTCCCCGCCGGCATCCAGGTGGTGCAGGTGGTGGCCACGGCGGCGCTGATGACGGTGTTGCGGCGGGCCGCCACCGCCGCCGACGCGACGTTGGCCGCCGCCCGTGCCGCCCAGCAGGCCGCCGAGGCGGAACGAGCCCGGCGGGCCGACGAGCGGGAGCAGAACCGCCGCATGCACGACACGGTGCTGGCCACCCTGGTCACCATCGGCACCGGCGGCGTACCGGCCAGCTCCGGCATGCTCCGCGAGCGGGCCGCCACCGAACTGACGCTGATCGGGCAGGTGGGCCGGACCCTGCGCGCCGACGAGACGGTGGCGCTCGACGCCCACCTGCGCGCCGCCGGCGCCCCCGCCGGCCTGCCGGTCGACTGGCACCTCGCGGCCTGCCCCACCCGGGCGCCGGTCGCCGCCGCCGTCACCGGCGCCACCGTCGAGGCGCTCGCCAACGTCACCCGGCACGCCCGCGCCACCCGGGTCGAGGCGCGGTTGTCGACCGACGACGGTCGGATCCGGGTCGAGATCACCGACGACGGCGCGGGGTTCGACCCGGGCCGGGTGCCGGTCCACCGGTACGGGGTCCGGGAGGCGATCGTCGGCCGGATGCGGTCCGTGGGCGGCGACGCCGAGGTCCGCTCCACCGTGGGCCGGGGCACGACGGTGCTGCTGTGGTGGCCCCGGTGACCGCCGCCGTGCCGGCGGTCGACGCGGCGGTGACCGACGTGACGGCACAGGTCGCGGCCCGGTACGCGCGCGGGGCGACGATCGCCGCCGTCGTCATCGCCGGCTGCTGGCATTTCGGGTTCGACCTGCCGTCGACCGTCACGAACTGGTCGGTGTACCGGTGGCCCTGGCTGGCGGTCGCCGCCTGGCTGGCGTACCTCGTCGTCGGCACGGTCGGGGCGGTGCCGCTGCTCACCGGGACGGTCCGGCGGTCCGTCGCCTGGCTGCTCGCCGGTGCCGCGCTGGGCAGCGCCGCGGCGGTCCTCGTCGCCTGTCCACCCGGGACGCTCGACACCCCCGCCAACTGGGCCACCGGCTCGGTGGGCTGGCTCGCCGTGATCGTGCTGTGGCGACGCCCGCTGGCCGACCTGGTGGCGTTCCTCCTGGCCAACGCGCTGCTGATGCTCACGGTGCTGGTCGTGACGGACGCGCTCGACCGGATCACCTTCGCCCGGTACGTCATGGTGGTGCTGGGCAGCGTGACGCTGCAACTGGGCTACAGCGTCGGCACCCGGGGCTTCGACACGGCCGCCCGGTGGGCCGCCGAGAACTCGACCCGGCGGGCCGAGGCGCTGGCCCGGCGAACCGCGATCGAGGTGGTGGCGTTGGCCCGCGCCGAGCGGTACCAGACACTGCGGCTCTCCACCGCGCCGATCCTCGCCGACCTGGCCGCCGGGGCGGACCCCGCCGACCCCGGGCTGCGGCACCGCTGCGCGGTGGGGGCCGCCCGGCTGCGTCGCCTCATCGCGGAGACCGACGACACCCCCGAACCGCTGCTGCACGAGGTACGCGCCTGCGCCGACGTCGCCGAACGACGGGGGGTCATGGTCTCGCTGCACGCGGTGGGGACGCTGCCCGTACCGCCGGTGGCCGTGCGCCGGGCGCTGACGGAGGCACCGATCGAGGTGCTCAGCGGTGCCCGGACGTACGCCCGGGTGACGGTCGTCGGCAGCGGCACGGGCGTGGTCCTCAGCGTCGTCGCCGACGCCCCGGAGGTCGTCGTGCACCACCACCCTGACGTCGTCGTCGACCAGCACCGAGAGGATGGGCGGATATGGATCGAGACGCGGTGGCCCGCAAGGTGACCGTCGCGGTCGTGGAGGACCAGCCGGTGGCGGTCCAGGGCATCCGCTCCTGGATCGAGCAGGACCCGCTGCGCCGGGCCGAGGTCGTCGCCAGCGGCCCCACCATCGCCGCCGTCCTCGACGGCCCCGGCCGGGACGCCGACGTGCTGCTGCTGGACCTCGAACTCAACGGCGTGCTGGTGACCGACCAGGTCGCCGCCCTCTGCGCCGACGGGCGGCGGGTCGTCGTCTACTCCAACCACGACGACCCGAGGACCATCATGGCCGTCACCGAGGCGGGCGCGGCCAGCTTCATCGCCAAGTACGAGAGCGGCGAGCACTGCGTCGAGACGATCGTCGCGGTCGCCGCCGACCGCCCCTACGTCACGCCCTCGGTGGCCGGGGCGATGCTGGCCGAGGAGGCGGTCCAGCGGCCCCACCTGTCGGCCCGCGAGCGGACCGCGCTGCTGCTGTGGTTCCAGTCGATGTCGAAGTCGTCGGTGGCCAGCCGGATGGGTCTCAGCGAGGCGACGGTGCGGCAGTACATCGACCGGGCCCGGATCAAGTTCGCGAAGGTCGGCCGCCCCGCCCCCACCAAGACCGCGCTGCTGGCCCGGGCGATCGAGGACGGCCTGATCCGGGCCGACGAGGTCGGCGACTACCAGTCACGGGCGGCGGCCCCGCCACCACCGTCCGGCCGGTGAGCGGCCGGCCCGGGGGAGGCGCCGGGCGACGCCGCCCCCGGGCAGGTCCGGCTACTCGACCAGGTGCCGCAGCGCGTCCTCCAGGTGCCGTGCGTAGCTGCGCTGGCCCGCCTCGTTGGGGTGGAACGCGCCCAACACGTCGCCCTGCCCGGTCAGCGACTCCGGCATCGTGCGCACCCAGCGCGACGGGCTCGCCGCGCAGTACCCGTGGCTGGTGAACTCGTCGAACATCCCGGAGACGTACCGCCAGCCGTGGCGTCGCGCCGCCGCCGCGCCGGTGGCGTTGAGCCGCCCCAGCACGTGGCTCTCCGCCCACGCCGACTCGTCCGGCGACAGGTTCAGCACCCGGCACGGCTCGACCGGGCCCCTGCGCAACGGATTGAAGTACTCGGTGAGGTAGACGTCGGACGCGGCCGTCCCGAAGGTACGGGTCACCGCGGCGGCGAGCCGGTCGTACCGGGCGGGCATCCCGGCGAGGCTGCGGTCGAACGCGGCCGGGCGGCGACAGTCGTGCAGCGGGATCAGCAGGCAGGGGGTGAGGACGTCGGTGACCACCCGGGTGTCGTTGATGCCCACGCTGACCAGCACCGCGTCCGGCTGCCGGTCGCCGATGACCCGCTTCGCCTCGGGCACCTGGGCCGGGATCGGTCGGCCCGGCAACCCCGTGATGCCGGCGAAGTCGCCCAGCAGCCCGGCGTCGACCGACGCGCCGGTGCAGGCCAGGTGCACCACGGTGACCGAGCTGCGCCGGTCCGCCTGTTCCAGGGCCGCCGCCGTGCCCAACGCGCCGGCTGCGGCCGAGCGGTGGCAGCGGGTGTCCTGCCACCCGCCGCCCGGCGCGGGGTTGCCCTCACCGGCCGTCACCGAGTCGCCGAGCACCACGAGCAGCAGGTCCTCGACCCGGAGCGCGCGGGCCCCGCCGGCCACCTCCCGCCCGCCGGCGGTGGCGTGCACCTCGACGACGTGCGGGCCCTCGGAGTCGTACGACACGGCCAGGTCGCAGCCGCCGGTGAGGAGGTGGTCGCGGCCACCGGTCGAGACACGGTAGCTCAGGGCGGGGTCGCACGGCGCCCCGTCGGGGAAGCCGATGGTGAGGGTCGCCGGGTACGACGTGTGGCGCACCTGCGCCGGGGTGTTCGACGGGGTGCCGGTGAACCGGGCCGGCACCGACCAGTCGACCTCCAGCGGGCGGGCGCAGCCGATCCCGTCGACCGGGTAGCCGGGGTGGGAGTCGGGGCAGCGGTCCCGGTCGTCGGGTACGCCGTCCCGGTCGTCGTCGCCGGGCGGCGCGCTCGGCAGCGGCAGCGGGCCGGCCGCGTACGAGTCCCCGGCGCCGGTCGAGTCGGTCCGGTCGAGCACCAGGACGAGCTGTTCGGTGCCGACACCGTCGCCGAGGGTGACCGTGCTGCCGTCGGGGAAGGTCCGGCCGTACGGGAAGGGGAGCGTGAAGGCGGTGGCGCCGGCACCGGCGGAGTTCGTGGTGAGGCCCACGCCCGGCACCTTGAGCGCGTTGTCCGGGTAGCAGCCGGAGGCGTGCTCCCACGCCTCGACGCTGAACGGCTGTCCCGGGTAGAGCGTGTCGGTGACCTCGACGCTGACCCGCAGCCCGTCCTCGACGAGGGTCAGGGCGACCGTGCCGGCCGCCTCGTGCTGGGGGTGCCCGTCACAGCCGATGCCGCCGACCCGGTACAGGGTGTGCACGGCGGGCGAGGGGGACGGTGACGGGGAGGGTGCCACGGTGGGGGGTGTCGGGACCTCGCCCCGCGCCCACCCCACCCCCGCGCCGAGGGCGGGGTACCCCACCGCGAGCACCATCAGGGTCGCCGCGGCCGACGCCGCGGCGGCCACGAGCCGCAGTCGCATGACGACTCCTTTCCGAGGGGAGCGATCCGCGACCAGTACAGCGGCGACCCCCCGGGTCCGGCCTGACGCACCTTCGGCTGACAGCCGCGCGACCGTCACGGCCGCCGCCGGCTACCCCCGCGCCGTGAGGGCGTGGACGATGTCCCGGGTCGCCGGGTACAGCTCGCGGTAGGCCGGGTAGCCGCGCCGGTAGGCGTCGGCGGTCGCCGGGTCCGGCTCGACCCGACCGGCCCACCGTGTCCAGTCGTCTGCCCGGTCGACCACACCGGCGGCGAGACCGGCGAGGTAGGCGTCGCCGTAGCTGGCCCCGATCGTCTGCTCCGGGAGCAGTTGCGGCTGCCCGGTGACGTCGGAGACGATCCGGGTCCACAGCGGGCGGGCGCCGCCGCCGACCGCGATGACCCGCTCCGGCGGTGCCAGCAGCCCGGCCATCTCATCGAGGTGGTGCCGCACCGCGTACGCGGTCCCCTCCAGCACGGCCCGGTACAGGTGCCCCCGCCCGTGGTCGAGGGTCAGCCCGGTGACGACCCCGCGCGCCTTCTCGTCGAACAGCGGGGTCCGCTCACCGGCGAAGTACGGCAGCACCACCAGGCCGTCGGCCCCGGCCGGCACCGCGGCGGCCTCGGCGGTCAACCGGTCGTAGCCGGTGCCGCCGGTCAGCTCGCGCAGCCACTCGACCACCGCCCCCGAGGTGGCGGTGCCACCGGCGACGCAGAAGCTGCCCGGGAAGACCCCGGTGGTGGCCCACATCCTCGGGTGGACGACCGGCGCGGGCACCACCCGGGTGAGGAACATGGTGGTGCCGTACATCAGCATCAGGTCGCCGGGCCGGGTGGCGCCGACGCTGGTGGCCTCGGCCCAGGCGTCGATCGTGCCGGCGGTGACCGGGACGCCCTCGGGCAGGCCGGTGGCGTCGGCGGCGGCTGCGGTCACCCGGCCGGCGACCTCGGCCGGCCACAGCAGCCGGGGCAGCTCCAGCCCGGGCGCGACCTGGGCCGCCCGGTCGTGCAGCCACCCCTGGACGTGCAGGTCGTAGAGCGGGTCGCTCTGGCTGGCCGAGTGGTGGTCGAGGACGTACTCGCCGGTGAGCCGGTGCACCAGGAACGAGCTGGCCATGAAGAACCGGCGGGTGCGCGCCCACACGTCCGGCTCGTGCCGCCGGATCCAGCGCAGCTTCGGGCCGACCGCCTGGCTGGTGAGCCGGTTGCCGCCGCGCCGGACGATCTCGTCGGCGCCGAACGCCCCGGTCAGCTCGGCGATCTCGGCGGTGGCGCGGGTGTCGACGCCGTACAGGATCGCGGCGCGCAGCGGCCGGCCGTCGGCGCTGGCCGGCAGGACGCACGGGCCGATGCCGCTGACCGCCACCGCGGCGACCGGCGCGGGCGCCACGGCGAGCAGGTCCCGGACGATGGCGACGAACTCCGCCCACCACACCGTCTCGGGGTCGTGCTCCACCCATCCCGGCCGGGGCCGCGACACGCCGTGCGGGCGGGTCGCGGTGGCCAGCACCGTCCCGGCCGGGTCGGTGAGCACGCCCTTGCTGCTCGACGTGCCGATGTCGACGCCGAGCAGGCAGGGGTCAGCGGCCATCGGCGGGGCCGGCGTCGCAGCCGTGCAGGCGGATCTGCGGCAGGCCGGTGACCTCCCGGTCGTACTCGCGGTCGATGCGGACGTCGGTCAGTTCCTGGAGGAAGACCTCGCCCTGGCTCCAGACGGTGGCCCGGAAGACGTGTCCGCCGCGCACGTTGCCGCCGGCCTCGGAGAACAGGGCGTGGCAGTGCGCCCAGAGCTCGCCGTCGAGGGTGGTGACGTTGCCCTGGATGGAGAGGATCTCCATGGGGCGCTGGAGCACCACGGTGTCGATGTCGTCGGCGAACTCGTGCTCCTGGCGGATCGGCAGGGTGGTGATGTCCCGGGGGTTGCGCAGGTAGACCTCCTCGATGGTGCCGATCACCGAGAGGATGACGGCGGTGTGCACGCCGTGGTCGCGGCAGACCTGCTCGATGGAGTCGGTCAGCTGGGCGCCGGGCTTGATGCTCGCGGCGATGATCCGGCCGGGCCGGGTGGCGTGGCTGACGACGGTGGGTACGGTGCTGGTCACGGTGCCTCCGGGGGTGTGGGTCACTTGACGCTGCCCATCGTCATGCCGGTGACGATGTGCCGTTGCGCGGCGAGGGTGAGGATGAAGACGGGCAGCATGATGATCGAGGCGTAGGCCATCATCGGCCCCCAGTCCAGGGACGCCTCGTGGACGAAGTTGAAGACGGCGACCGGCAGGGTGCGGCTGTCGCCGTCGGAGAGGATCAGCGCCATCTTGAAGTCGTTCCAGGAGAAGATGAACGCCAGGATGCCGGCGGTGAGCATGCCCGGCCGGGTCAGTGGCACGGCGATCCGGGCGAAGGTCTCCAGCTTCCCGCACCCGTCGACCTCCGCCGCGTCGTAGATCTCCTGGGGCAGGGCGGCGAAGAAGTTCACCATGATGAAGACGGTGAGCGGGAACGTGATGATGACGTGCGACAGGATCAGCGCCGGGTAGGTGCCGACCATCCGCAACGCGGTGAACGCGACGAAGAACGGCACCAGGTAGGCGACGCCGGGCAGCAGCCGCGCGGTCAGCAGCGACAGCGACAGCTTGGTCTGCCGGTACCGGGCGATGCTGTACGCCGCCGGCACACCGATCACCAGCCCGAGCAGGCTGGAGCAGGTGGCGACGACCAGGCTGTTGGTCATGTACCGGCCGAACGGCGTCCGGGTCAGCGCCTCCCGGTAGTTGTCCAGGGTGGGGGTGAAGTCGAACCACGTCGGCGGGATCGTGTAGATGTCGACCTGCTGCTTGAACGACGAGGTCAGCATCCAGAAGAACACGAACAGCGCCGGGGCGAGCGCGACGGTGACGGCGACGGCGAGCCCGATCCGGCCCAGGAGCGACCCCCGCCGGCGTCGGGGGCGGGGCGCCGGCCGGGCGGCCGGTGTCGTGGGCGGTCGGAGCGGGGTCAGGGTCTGGGACATCTGGTCACCCCTGGTCGGTACGGGCCCGGAGGCGGGTGAAGACGATCGCGACGACGAAGACCAGCAGGGTCAGCCAGACCAGCAGCATCGACCCGTACCCGAAGTGCAGGTACGACAGGCCCTGCTTGAAGGCGTACAGGTTGAGCGTCTCCGACGCGGTGCCGGGACCGCCGTCGGTGATGACCTTGATGATGTCGAACGTCTTGATCGCGTCGATGAGCCGGAAGAGGGCGGCGACGAGGATGACCGGGCTCAGCAGCGGCAGGGTGACGCTGACGAAGGTCCGCAGGGGTCCGGCGCCGTCGACCTTGGCGGCCTCGAACGGTTCCTGCGGCAGGGCGGCCAGCCCGGCCAGCACGATCAACATCACCAGCGGCGTCCACATCCAGGTGTCCACGATGGCCAGGGCCGGGATGACGAGGTTGGCGTCGCTGACCCACAGCAGCGTCGGTCCACCGACGGACTGCACGAGGTAGTTGAGGATGCCGATGGTCGGGTCGAACATCATCTTCCAGACGAGGGCGACGGCGGCCGGCGTCGCGATCATCGGGAACATGAAGAGGGTGCGGGCCATGCCCCGGCCGGGGAACCGCTGGTGGAACAGCAGCGCGGCCCCGACGCCGAGGACGACCTGCAGGCCGACCGAGAGCGTGACGAAGTAGACGGTGCGCCAGATGCTGCCCCAGAACTGGCCGTCGGTCAGCGACCGGGTCACGTTGTCCAGGCCGACGAACTCCGGTGGACGCAGGCCGCCGGACCACTCGTGGAAGCTGAGATAGATGGTGTAACCGATCGGGAACGCCAGCATCGCCACGACGACGATCAGGGCCGGCGCCGGCAGGATGTAGCGGTCGTAGCGGTCCAGGACGTCGAGCAGCCTCCGGCGGGCCGGCTGCGGTGCCGGGGTCTTCCGGGTGGGCGGCGGGGGACTTTCGGTGAGCTGGGCCATCGGGACCAGGTCCTCCCTTGCGAGGTCCGCGGCCGGAGGTGGGGGCCTCCGGCCGCGGCCGGTCATCAACGCATCGCGTCGAGCAGACCCTGCAGCTTGCTGTTCTGCTGGTCCGCCGTCTGCTTCAGAGCGCCGCCGGTCTGGCCCTCCAGGCCCTTGTTGGCGACCAGCCCGGCGATCTCCCGGGCCTCGACACCGGGGGTCACGGGCGGGTTCATCCGGGCCCGTGCCGACTCCGTGCTGCTGAGCACCACCTGCGTGAACTCGGGCGTCGTGTCGGCCTGCGTGAACTCCGGCGACTCCCAGGCCGACGCGCGGGGGCTGGGCCAGCCGGTGAGCTTCAGGGCGTGGTTCATCTGCTTGCCGGTGGCCCACTGGATGAAGTACCAGGCGGCGTCACCCTTGGCGGAGAACGGGTTGATGCCGTAGCCCCAGCCACCGACGAACGGCGCCGGGTCGCAGTCGGCGCGCGGCACGGTGGTGTAGCCGATCTTGCCGGCGACCCGGGACTTGGTCGGGTCCTCCAGGTCCTTGACGAACAGGTTCACGTCCAGGAACGCGAAGACGTTGCCCTGCGCGAACTGCTGGGACGGTACCGGCCAGTCGAAGCCGGAGATGCCGGGCGGGCCGTACTTCGCACCGAGCTGGCCGTACACCTCGTACGCCTTGAGCGCCTCGGGGGTGTTGAGCGCCGCCCTGCCGTCGGTGACCCACTCGCCGCAGTGCGCGTACAGGAAGGAGGAGAAGGGGGTGGTCGTCTGGTACGGGATGCCGCGCAGCGCGAAGCCGTACAGCCGGTTGCCGGGGTCGTGCACCGTCGCGGCGGCGGCGTCCCACTCGGCGAACGTGGTCGGCACCGGCAGGCCGGCCTTTTTCAGCAGGTCCTTGCGGTAGTAGACCAGGTCGGTCTGCATCTCCCACAGGACGGTGACGGTCTTGTCCTCGACGGTCATCGCCTTGCGGATGCCGGCGCGGAAGTCCTCGAAGTCGTACTCCGGGTGGGTCGTCCCCGGGTTGTCCAGGTACGGGCCGAGGTCGGTGTACCAGCCGTTCTTGGCGAACTGCAGGCCGTCGACCTCGGGGAAGGTCGCCATGACGTCGAAGTCCGAGGCCCGCGAGGTGAGCCGGACCGGCAGGTTCTGCCGGTAGCTGGTGACGTCGGAACCCTCGATCTCGACGGTGATGCCGGTGAGTTGGGTGAACTCGGCGAGCCCGGCGCGCAGGCTCTCCACCTGGCCGGTGTCGGCCACGTAGACCTTGATCGACTGGCCGTCGTAGCGCTTCCAGTCGAAGGTGTCGCCGGTGTACTCCGGGCCCTGGTTCCCGCCGCCGCCCGCACCGCACGCGGTGACGGCCAGGGTCGCGGTCAGGGCTATCGCCACGGTCCGTGTCATCGATCGGATGGAACGCTTCATGTCGGTTCTCCTGACGAGAAGACCGGTTCTGCGGGGGCACCGTCGTCGCCGGGAACCTGTGCGATCACGGTGCAGGGCACCTCGCCGACGCCGTGGACGTTGAGCGGGGCGAGGGTGAGCCGGACCCGGCGCCCGGCGAGGGTGCCGCATCCGACCAGGCCGGCCACGGTCCAGACGGACCCGGTCAGGGCCAGGGTGGCGGCCCAGTCGTGCCGTACCTTGTCCGGCCGGTAGTGCGCGAGGTAGGTCCGGGCGGCGTCCGACGGGTACGCCGGGCGCAGCCAGGGCTGGAGTGCGGTCCACTCGGTCCGGGCGTGGTCGCCGCCCGGCCGGTCGAGGTAGAGGCAGTCGGTCAGCAGCAGGTCCGAGGAGTTCGCGCCGAGGATCTCGACCAGGGCCCGCGCCGCCTCGACGCCGAGGTACGGCCCGTCGAGGTAGTACGCCTCGTCGGCGAACCGGCCCGGGTCGTCGCCCCAGCCGGTGGCGAGGACGACCGCGTCGCCGCTGCGCAGGTCGGCGTCGGCCAGGGCGACGCGCACCGCGTCGGCGGAGATCTCGCCGCCCGGCCCGGTCGGGCAGGACACGACGACCGCGGCCCGGTCGACCAGCCGCTGCGGCGGCAGTTGGTCGACGGTGGCGCCGGACGGGGAGCCGAGCGCCGGGCCCAGCAGCCGGGTGGCCGAGCCGCTGCCCATGGTGATGTGGAAGAGGTTCGCGCCGTTGTAGGTCAGCGTCGCGATCTCCTCGGTCCGGTACGGCGCCTCCCAGGGGAAGAGGCTGCCGGCCGGGGAGTCGGTGGTGATCGGGCGGGTCAGGTTCACGGTGCGCAGGGTCATCAGGCCTCTCCCGCCTCGTCGCCGTCGACGGCCAGTACGGTGCACGGAGCGCCCTCGGCTCCGGCGAGGAACAGGGGCAGGACGGTGACCCGTACCCGCTTGCTGCGCAGCGCGCCGCAGTTGGCGACGGCGGCGACCGGGGACATCGCGAGGTGCAGCACGACCGACGACCCCCAGTCCGGCGCGCCGCCACCGGCACCGCGCGCCGGCGTGTAGTGCCGCATGTAGATGCGGGCCTGCGGGGACGGGAACGGCGGGCGGTCCCACGGCTTGCGGGAGGCCCACTCCGGGAACATGAAGCCCTCGCCGAGGTTGCCGATGTAGGCGCAGTCGGTCAGCATCAGGTCGCTGCCGCGTGCGGTCATCACCTCGGCGAGCCGCTTGGCGCCGTCCAGGGAGAAGTGCGGGGTGGTGGTGGCGTACTCGTCGCCGAGGGTGCGGTACCGCTCGTCGTCGCCCCAGCCGGTGCGCAGCAGCACGGCGTCGCCGTCGCGGTAGTCGGGGTCGCCGACGACGGCGCGGTCGATGTCGTCGGGCTCGATCTCCTCGCCGGCCTGCTTCGGGATGTCGATGACGACGGTCTCCCGGTTGACCAGCGTGCCGTAGTCGAGTTCGTGGATGCGGGGCGCGTCGTCGTCGTAGCAGGCGCCGAGCATCAGCCGGGTGCCCGCCTCGCTGTGGAAGCTCATCTGGTGGGTCGCCACGCCCTGCCGTTCGTGGGTCGTCACCGGCGTGAGCTGGAAGGGGGAGTCCCAGGCCCACACGTTGCCGACCGGCATGAACGGATAGAGGGGGAGCGTCAGGTTGACAGTTCTCATCGGGCCTCGCTGGTTCTCGGGTACGGTCCACCGACGCCGGGCCCGGTCGGGCCCGGCGGTGTGGAGGGGGTGGGGTGGGGGTGTCGGTCAGTGGCCGGCGGCGCCCTGCGGGAGGCACAGGCGGGGCTGGGCCGCCGCCCAGCGGCTGCGCTGGTCGGCCATGACGCCACCGACCAGGTAGACGTGGTGGATGACCTGCTCGGAGATGGTGGTGGCGTCGCCGCCGCGCACCGCGTCGAGCAGGATCCGGTGCGACTCGGCGATGTCCTGCACGCCGAGCGTCGGGCCGACCATGTTCAGCCACATCCGGAACAGCACGTGCTGCTCGTCCCAGGCCTTCAGGATCCGGGGCAGTCCGCACGGCTGGCACAGGGCGCGGTGGAACCGGTAGTCGAGGTCGGCGATGCGGCGGATGTCGCCGGCGACCGACGCCTCGTGCATCTGGTCGATCAGGTCTTCCAGACCGGCCACGTCGGACGGTCGCAGGCGGGGTGAGGCCTGCTGGTACGCCAGCGTCTCCAGCAGCGTGCGGATCATGTGCAGTTCACGGACGTCGTCCTCGGTGAGCTGCACGACGCGGGTGGTCCGCGCGGACTCCTCGACGAGCAGGCCGTCCCGCTTGAGCAGCCAGATCGCCTCGCGCAGCGGGGCCCGGCTGACGCCGAGCTGCCGGGCCAGCGCCTCCTCCACGACCCGGGTGCCCGGCGGCAGCGTGCCGTCGAGGATCGCCGCCCGCAGCACGTCGTACGTCGACTCGCTCAGCACGACCTTCTGGGGCACGCGCAGCGTGGCGACGGACGGAGCGGGTTCGGCTGGCTTGACCATGCGACAACCTTCCGGAGGGGGCTCCCGGACTTGGTGAAGTCCGGCGACTTATCGTCGACGGTGTACGGTAGACGGAAACGTAGCCGTAACATGAGTCACCGTCAAGAGGTCGGGCGCGGACATCTTCACCGGCAAAACCGCTGGTAGACGCAGTGTGAGCGAGTGGGCGACGCAGTGAAGCCCTCGGATTGCGACACGCGGATGTAACACGGACGTGACGGCGGTGGTGGTCGGCGACAGACCCTCGGTCCGGTGCGGACGGCCACCGAACGGGCGGCCGGCCGGTCGGTGGCCGTCCGCGACGCGCGGTGTCCGCGCGGGTGCCGGAGCCGGCCGCGCCGGCGCCGGCCGGCGGGCGGGCGGGCGGGGTCGCCCCGCCCGCCGACCGGACCGGTCAGCGCAGGTCGAGGACGCCCCGGTCCAGGACGGGCCGGCCCCGGCCGTCGACCGCCTGGAAGAGCGCGCCGGCCGGGCGGTGCCAGACCAGCACCGTGAGGGTGTCGCCGGGGAACAGCGGCGCGCTGAACCGGGCGCTGACCCGCCGGACCCGGTCGGGGTCGCCCTCGGCGACGGTGTGCAGCAGGGTCCGGGCGGCGAAACCGTACGTGCACAGTCCATGCAGGACGGGTCCGGGCAGGCCGGCGCGGGCGGCCACCACGGGATCGGAGTGCAGTGGGTTCCGGTCGCCGTTGAGCCGGTACAGCAGGGCCTGGTCGAGGCGGATCGGGTGGTGGGCGGTGTGGTCCGGGGGTCGGGCCGGCCGCCGCCAGTCGGACACCGGTGCGCGCCGGCCGCCGAAACCGCCGGCGCCGATGACGAACATGGTCCGCTCGACGGTGGCCAGCGGGCTGCCGTCGGCGTCGTGGATCTCGGACCGGTGGTGCAGCAGGGCGCCGCTGCTCTGGTCGTGGACGGCGGTGACGGTGGCGGTGGTGCGGGCCCGGCCGGCGGGGGTGAGCGGCCGGTGCAGGGTCAGCGTCTCCCCGGCGTGCCGGACGGTGGCCGGGTCGCCGAGGTGCGGCGGGTCAGCGGCGAGCAGGGTGGCGAAGGTCGGCAGGACGGCGTGCCGGTGGCCGGTGGAGTTCTCGGTGGTGAACCGGAGTTCGTCGGCGGGGTCGGCCTGCCCGGCGCCGACGCCGAGGGCGTAGAGGAGGGTGTCGGCCGGGGTCCAGGACCGCTCGGTCACCGTCGGGGCGTAACGGTCCGGTGAAAAGAGTCGGGACGTGACCGGGCTGTCGCCACGTTCCGTAGCCGCCTCGGAGGGCGTGGGAGTGGGCTGCGAATTCGGATTCGCCGTACCAAGGGGGTTGTTCAGGTACTTCATGGTTGTTGCCTCCTCCACGGGTGGTGAGGGAGATGGGGAGACCCGGGCGAGTCTGCCTACTCTCTGTGTCGAGGGGTGGGGTCGTGTGGCTCTTGACCTGTGAACTGGCTCGCAGTAGCGTCCCACATTAAGCAACCGAGACCACAATATGAGCCGCGCAAGTCTGGGGTAGCCATGAGAATGCGAGCGATGCGGGCCGCAGCCGCAGCCCTGCTGATGACCGTCGCCGTGGCGGCGTGCGCCGAGAACCAGTCCCCGGGGGAGTCCGGCGGGGACGGCGCCCCCTCCGTCGCCGTGACCTTCGGCGTCGGCGTCGATCCGGCCTACTCGCCCATCTACCTGGCCGACCAGGAGAAGCTGTTCCAGCAGGCCGGTCTCGACGTCACCGTCACCCAGTACCAGGAGGGCACCGGCGGCCTCGACGCGATCCTGGCCAAGCAGGGCCAGGTCACCGCCAGCACCGAGTCGAGCCTGCTCAACCGGGCCACCCGGGGCGACATCCGGGGTCTCGCGGTCTTCTCCCAGTCGCCGAACTTCATCAAGCTGGTCGCCCGGTCCGGCATCACCGACGTCGCCGGCATCAAGAAGTACGGCGTCGTCCCCGGCACGGTGAACGAGTACGCCACCAACAAGGTGCTCGACAGCCGCAACATCAGCCGGGACTCCGTCGAGTTCGTCAACGCCTCGCCCGCCGAGATGCCGGCGCTGCTGCAACGCGGCGACGTCGACGGCTACATCATGTGGGAGCCGTGGCCCTCGCGCGGCGTCGGCAACGGCGGCACGATCCTGCTGACCAGCGGCGAGATCGGCTACGTCTACAACCTGGTGATCGGCGTCGACGGCGCCTGGTACGAGGCGAACCAGGAGACGGCCAAGAAGGTCGTCGCCACCATCGGCCAGGCGTGCGAGCAGCTCACCGCGGACCCGGCCAAGGCCGGCACGGTGACCGAAGCCGCGATCAAGGTACCGGCGGCCGAGGCACAGACCCTCCTGGAGGGGGTGCAGTGCCAGGTCCGTGACTTCACCGACGAGGACATCCAGCGCTACGACGAGATCGCCCAGTTCCAGCAGGACAGCGGGATCGTCACGCAGAAGGCCGACGCGGCGAGCGTCATGGTCAGGGGAGTGGCGTGACCGGCGCCGGCTCCCCGGTCTCCGTCCGGGACGTCGACATCCGGTTCGGTGACTTCGTGGCGGTCCACCAGGCGAACCTGGACATCGCCGCCGGGGAGTTCGTCTGCCTGCTCGGGCCGAGCGGCTGCGGCAAGTCCACGCTGCTCAACGCGATCGCCGGCTTCGTCACCCCGGCCGGTGGGGAGGTGACCTGCGCGGGGGCGCGGGTCACCGGCCCGGACGTCTCGCGCGGCGTGGTGTTCCAGAGCGCCGAGGCGCTCTTCCCCTGGCTGACCGTCCGGCAGAACGTCGACTTCGGGCCCCGGATGCGCGGCGTCGGCAAGGCGCAGCGGGCCGCCGCCGTGGACCAGTACCTGGCCATGGTCGGGCTCGGCCACAGCGCCGACCGGTTCCCGGGCCAACTGTCCGGCGGCATGCGCCAGCGGGCGCAGTTGGCCCGGGTCCTGGCCAACGAGCCGTCGGTCGTCCTGATGGACGAACCGTTCGGCGCGCTGGACGCGCAGACCCGGCTGGTGATGCAGGTCGAACTCGACCGGATCTGGCGGGAGACCGGAGCGACGATCGTCTTCGTCACGCACGACATCGGCGAGGCGATCCTGCTCGGCGACCGCATCGTCACGATGACCGCCGGCCCGTCGGCGGCGATCAAGAACGTCTACCCGTGCGACCTGCCCCGGCCCCGGGACCTCACCGATCCGGCGAGCGCCGCGCTCTTCCGCCGACTGCGCGAGGACATCGGCGCCGAGGTGGCCCGCACCCTGCGGGCCCAGGGCCTGGACGACGGGCACGACGGCCGCCGCACCGACGGGCCCGACATCCCGGCGGGCGGCGACCCCGGGCGGTCCGCCACCGGTGCCGGGCCCACCGGCGGGGACAGGAAGGCACTGCGATGAGCGTGGACGTGCGTACCGTTCCGGAGCAGGTCGGCCGGGCCCGCCCCGGCCCGGCCCGCCGGCGCAGGAGCCGGCCCCGGCTGACCCGGGTCGGGCTGTCGGTCCTGTCGGTGGTGCTCGGCATCGCCCTCTGGGACCTGGTCAGCCGCAACTACACGGCGTTCTTCCTGCCCTCGCCGATGCTCACCTGGCAGGGCGCGGTCGAACTGGTCCGCGACGGCACGCTGTGGAGTTCGGTCAGCGCCTCGTCGACCCGGATCCTGACCGGCTGGGCGCTCGGCGTCGTGATCGGCGTACCGGTCGGGCTGCTGATGGGGTGCGTGCCGTGGCTGCGGCTGATGCTGGACCCGTACATCCAGTTCTTCCGGTTCGTGCCGCCGATCGCCTTCGTGACGCTGGCGATCATCTGGCTCGGTCCGGGTGAGGCGTCGAAGGTCGCCCTGATCTTCTACACCACCGTCTTCATCGTGGCGCTGAACACCCTCGCCGGGGTCCTCTCCGTCGACGAGCTGCGGCTGCGGGCGGCCCGGGCGCTCGGCGCCAGCCCGGCCCGCACCCTGGTCTCGGTGGTGCTGCCCTCCACCGTGCCGCACGTGGTGACCGGTGCCCGGCTGGCCATGGGCAACTCGTTCCTGACGATCGTCTCCGCCGAGATCGTGGCGGCGCAGAGCGGCCTCGGATCGCTGATCTGGACCGCCCGCAACTACGCCAAGACCGAGTGGGTCTTCGTCGGCATCATCGCCCTCGGCCTGCTCGGCTACCTCTTCGACTGGATCCTGCGGGCCGTCACCAGCAGGAGCCTGCGCCGCTACGGCGTCACCTTCTAGCCCGCCCCGGCGGGCCGGCCCGGCCGCCCGCGACCAGCGCGCCCACCACTACCGAAAGGCTCGCCATGCTGTGCATCGGCGTCGACATCGGTGGCACCTTCACCGACATCATCGTGTACGAGCCGGCCACCGCCCGGCTCGCCGAGGCCAAGACCCTGTCCACCCCGGACGACCCCGCCGAGGCCATCTTCGAGGGGCTGGCCAAGCTCGGCGTCCGCCTCGACGAGGTCGACCGCTTCGTCCACGGCACCACCCGGGTCACCAATGCGCTGCTGGAGGGCTCCGGCGAGCCGGTCAGCGTGGTCGCCACCGAGGGCTTCCGCGACGTGCTCGAGATGGGGCTGGGACACCGGCCGCAGCTCTACAGCGTCAAGGAGACGGGGCGTGCACCACTGGCCCCGCGCCGGCTGCGGCACGTGCTGCGGGAGCGCATCGGCGCCGACGGGAGCGTGGTCCGGTCGCTGGACCCGGCCGACCTGGACGCCGTGCTGGACCGGGTGGCCGCCGCCGGGCCGACCGCCGTCGCGGTGTGCCTGCTGCACTCGTACCGCAACCCGGCGCACGAGCGGGCCGCGGCCTCCCGGCTCGCCGAGCGGTACCCCGGCCTGGTCTGCACGATCTCCTCCGACGTGGTGCCGGAGCAGGGCGAGTACGAGCGGTTCGCGACCACCGTGCTCAACGCCAGCGTCCGCTCCACGGTCGCCGACTACCTGCGCGGGCTCGGCACCGCGCTCGCGGCCGGCGGCTACGCCCACCCGCTGTCGATCATGACTAGCAGCGGCGGGGTCGTCTCCACCGACGAGGCCGGCCGGCTGCCGATCAACCTGGCCCTGTCCGGTCCGGCCGGCGGGGTCGCCGCCAGCGTCCACGTCGCCGGCCTGGCCGGCTACCCCAACGTGATCACCTGTGACATCGGCGGCACCAGCACCGACGTCTGCCTGATCAAGAACGGCGCCCCGTTGATGACCAACGACGGGACGATCGCCGGGTACCCGAACCGCACCTTCCAGGTCGAGATCAACACGATCGGCGCCGGCGGTGGCTCGATCGCCTGGCGGGACGTCGGCGGTGAGCTGCGGATCGGGCCGCGCAGCGCCGGGTCGACCCCCGGCCCGGCCGCCTACGGCCGGGGCGGCACCGAGCCGACCACCACCGACGCGCACCTGGTCGTCGGCCACCTCGACCCGCAGGAGAGCCTCGGCGGCGAGGTCCGGCTCGACGTCGACGCCGCCCGCGCCGCCGTCGGCCGGCTCGCCGCCGAGTTCGGCCTCGACGACCTGGAACTCGCGCACGGCATCCTCACCATCGCCACGGTCAAGATGACCAGCGCGATCAAGGAGATCTCGGTCGCCTGCGGCCACGACCCCCGCGACTTCGTGCTGATGCCGTTCGGCGGCGCCGGCCCGATGCACGCCACCGCGCTCGCCGACGAACTCGGCATCCGCCGGGTCCTGGTGCCGCCGGTGCCCGGCAACTTCTCCGCGCTCGGGTTCGTCACCGCCCAGGCCCGGCACGACTACGTGCGGACCGTGCTGGTGCCGGCCGACGAGGCCGGGCTGGCGGCGGTGCGCGCCGTCGTCGCCGACCTGCGCGACGCGGCGCGGGCGCAGCTCAAGGCGGAGGACGGCGTCGAACCCGACCAGGTCACGTTCGCCCTGTCGGTCGGCATGCGGTTCCGGGGCCAGAGCTTCGACCTGGCCGTCCCCGTGGCCGACCTGCCGGCGACCACCGAGGAGCTGGTGGCGGCGTTCCACGCCGCCTACGCCGAACGGTACGCCTACGCCCGCTCCGGGCACCCGGTCGAGATCGTCAACTGCCGGCTGACCGCCTTCGGGCCCCGGCCCGCCGTGCGGTTCACCGCCCGGGCCGGCGGCGCGCCGGAGCCGGACCGGACCCGGATCTACGGTCCGGCCGGCTGGGTCGACGCCACCGTCTGGCGCCGCGCCGACCTGGCCCCCGGCGCTACGGTGCCCGGCCCGGCGGTGGTGCGGGAGAACGGCAGCACCACCGTCGTCGGCGCCGGCTGGACCGCCGGCGTCGACGGCCACGGAAACCTGCTGCTCGTCCGGGAGTGACCAGGTGACCCCACCCGCCCTCGACGCCCTCGTCCTGGACCGCGCCGCCCGGCAGCCGGACCGGCCCCTCTACGCGTTCGACGAGGTGGCCGGCCCGGTGTCGGTCGGTGAGTTCGCCGACCTCGCCGGCCGGGGCGCGGCCGTGCTCGCCGCCCTCGGCGTGGGCCCCGGCGACCGGATCGCGGTGTGGGCCGAGAATGGGCTCGGCTGGCTGGTCCTGCTCGCCGCCGCGGCATGGCGGGGCGCCGCGCTGGTGACCCTGCACCCCGGCCTGACCGTCCCGGAGCTGACCGCGGCCCTGGCCCGCAGCGCCCCCCGCCGGCTCTTCGTCGCCGACCGGGTCCGCGACCGCGACGGCCGGGCCACCGCCGCGCAGGCCGTCGCCGGGCTGCCGGCCGACGCCCGACCGGCCGGCTGGCACGGCTACGGCAACGACCTGTCCGACCTGCCCGGCTGGACCGGCCCCGTGCCGGCTCCGGCCGGGCATCCGGACGCCGCCCTGAACATCCAGTTCACGTCGGGCTCCACCGGCCCGGCGAAGATGGTCTCGCTCAGCGCCCGCAACCTGATCGCCAACGCGCAGTGGACGGCCGCCGCCGCCGGGCTCGGGCCCGAGGACCGGATCGCCTCCCCGCTGCCCCTGGCGCACGCCGCCGGCCTCGGCAGCGGCGCGGTCCTGTCCCTGGTCACCGGCGCGTTGTGGGTGTCGGCGCGCCGGTTCCGCTCCGAACCGGTGCTGGCGCAGATCGCCCGGCACCGGTGCACCGTGGTGCAGGCCGTACCGACGATGGCGACGATGCTCGCCGACCGGGTCGAGGCCGACCCGGACCGGTTCGACCTGTCGGCGCTGCGGGTCGGGTTCCTCGGTGGCGCCCCGTGCGCCCCGGCGCTGCTGGCCCGGACCCGGCGGGTGCTCGGGCTGGACCGGATCGCGGTGGTCTACGGCCAGACCGAGGCCGGTCCGACGATCAGCGTCGACCCGGGTGACGGCCGCTGCGGCCCGCCCGGCGGCACCGTCGGCCGGATCGTGCCGGCCCTGTCCGCCCTGGTGGTCGCCCCCGGCACCCGGACCCCGCTGCCCGCCGGCGAGCCCGGCGAGCTGCTCGTGCGGGGCGAGTCGGTGACCGTCGGCTACCTCGACGACCCGGCCGCCACCGCGGCGGCGATCACCGCCGACGGCTGGCTGCGCACCGGTGACCTCGGCGCGCTCGACGCCGACCGGGTCTTCACCCTCACCGGCCGGGTCAAGGAGCTGATCATCCGGGGTGGCGAGAACGTCAGCCCGGCGGAGGTGGAGGCGGCGCTGCTCGACGACCCGGCCGTCGCCCAGGTCTGCGTCCTCGGGGTGCCGTCGCCGCGCTGGGGCGAGGAGGTCGGCGCGCTCGTCGTCACCGCCCCGGGCGCCGTACCCGACCCGGAGCGGCTCGCCGGGCTCGCCGCCGCCCGGCTCGCCCGGCACAAGGTGCCGACGCTCGTCCGGACGGTACCGGCCCTGCCGCTGCTGCCGTCCGGCAAGGTCGACCGGCGGGCGGCGCTCGGTCTGCTCACCGGTGAGGGGGAGCGCTGATGCAGCTCGGATCGTGTTTCCTGGACTCGCTGACCGTCACCAGCTTCTTCGGCAACGCCGAGATGCGTGGGGTCTTCAACGACCGGCAGCTCATGCAGTCCTGGCTCGACGTCGAGGCGGCCCTGGCCCGCGCCCAGGCGGGCCTCGGCATCATCCCGTCGGCGGCGGCCCAGGCGATCAGCGACACGGCCCGGCTCGACCGGCTCGACACCACCGTGCTCGCCGCCGACGCCGCCGACACCGTGCATCCGCTGGTGCCGCTGGTACGGGCGCTGACCGCCGCCTGCCCCGGCGACGCCGGCCGGTACGTGCACCTCGGCGCGACCACCCAGGACGTGATGGACACCGGGTTCGTGCTGCGGGCCCGGGCCGGCCTGGACATCGTCGCGCGTCAGGTCGACGAGCTGGTGCGCATCCTGCGCCGGCTCGCGCTGCGGCACCGCACCACGCCGATGCCGGCCCGCACGCACGGGCAGCAGGCGCTGCCGACCACCTTCGGGCTGCGCTGCGCGGTGTGGCAGAGCGAGCTGCAACGGCACCGGTCCCGGCTGGCCCAGATGCGTGGCCGGCTGCTGGTGACCAGCATGGGCGGGGCCGCCGGCACGATGGCCGGGTACGGGCCGCAGGCGTTCGCGGTCGAACGCGCCGTCGCCGCCGACCTCGGCCTCGGCGTGGCCGACACCCCGTGGCACGCCACCTCGGACCGGTTCGCCGAGTGCCTGATGGTCCTCGGGCTGGTCGCCGCCAGCGCCGAGAAGCTGGCCCGGGAGATCTACTTCCTCGGCCGCACCGAGGTCGGCGAGGCGTACGAGCCGCAGCGGGCCACCCAGGTCGGCAGCAGCACCATGCCGCACAAGCGCAACCCGATCCGGTGCGAGGCGGTCATCGCCGCCGCCGGCACGCTGCGCGCCCAGGTGCCGCTGGCGTTGCAGACCATGGTCGCCCAGGACGACCGGGACATGGGCGTCGGCATGACGCTGTGGAAGCTGCTGCCGGAGTGCTTCATCCTCGTCGGCGGCGCGCTGGAACGGCTGGTGGAGGTCTTCGGCGACCTCGGCGTCAACCCGGACCGGATGCGGGCCAACCTGGACCTCACCGGCGGCCTGGTCCTCTCCGAGGCGGTCATGCTGCGCCTGGCCGGCCCGCTCGGCCGCGAGCAGGCCCACCACCTGGTGATGCGGATCGTCCGCGACAGCCTGGAGCAGGGCCGGCCGTTCGCCGAGGTGCTGCGCGCCGACCCGCAGGTGGCCGCCGCCCTGCCCGACGCCGACCTGGCCGGGCTGCTCGACCCGCTGTCCTACGTCGGCCACGCCGCCGCGCTGGTCGACCGGGCCCTACTCACCTCGGAGTCGCCATGACCGACGAGCAGTCCGTGCTGCTGCACCGCACCGGGCGGCTGGCCCGGGTGACCCTCAACCGGCCGCACCGGCGCAACAGTTTCGACCTGGCGATGCTCGCCCGGTTCGAGGACGTCCTGCACGACCTGGGCCGGGACCACGACGTCGAGGTCGTGGTGCTCACCGGCGCGGGTACGGCGTTCTGCGCCGGCACCGACCTGCACGAGCTGGCCGGCCTGGACGCCGGGACCACCATGCACGTCCAGCGGCGCACCGCCGAGCTGGTGGAGCGCTGGTACCGGCTGGAGCAGACCACGGTCACCGCCTTCAACGGCCCGGCGATCGGTTCCGGGGCCGTGCTGGGGCTCGCCAGCGACCTGCGGGTGGCCGCCGACCCGGCGTTCTTCACCTTCCCCGAGGTGACCTTCGGCATCCCGTTGACCTGGAGCGGCATGGCGATCCTCGCCGACCTGGTGGGTGCCGACCTGGCCAAGCGGTGGCTGCTGCTCGGCGAGCGGATCGACCCGGCCGAGATGCTCGCCCTGCGCCTGGTCACCCGGGTGGTCGACGGGGACGGGCTGCCGGCGGCCGTCACCGGCGTCGTCGACCGGCTGCTGGCCACCTCGGCGGTGGGCCGGTCGATGACCAAGCGGGCGGCCCGGCTGGCCGGTCCACGGTTCGACGCCGTCGCCACCGACTCCTACCTCGGCGCGCTGAGCGTGGCGCTGCGCCCGCCCGGCGACTACCTCGACCGGGGTGCCCGGTGAGGGTCTTCGAGGCGATCGCCGACGCCGTCGTGGCGCACGGTGTCGACACCGTCTTCGGCCTGCTCGGTGACGCCAACATGGTCCTGGTCGCGGACCTGGTCGAGCGGCACGGCGTCCGCTTCGTCGCGGCCCGCAACGAGAACGCCGCGGTGATGATGGCCGACGGGTACGCCCGGACGACCGGCCGGTGCGCGGTGGCCACGGTCACCCAGGGGCCGGGGCTGGCGGTGGCCGGGGCCGCGTTGACGATCGCCCGGCAGGCCCGTACCCCGCTGGTGCTGGTCGCCGGGGACACCCCGCCCAGCGACCCGTGGCACGTGCAGAGCTTCGACCAGCAGCCGTACGCCCTGGCCACGGCGGGCACGTTCCGGCCGGTGACCACCGCCGGGACCGCCGTGCGCGACGTCGGGCGGGCGTTCCGGGCGGCCCGGGAGCTGCCCGGCCCGGTGGTGCTGAACGTGCCGATCGACCTGCAGGACGAGCCGGTGCCGGCCGTCCCGGCCGCCGCGCCACCGGTGGTGCCCCGTCCGCCGCGTCCGCTCGTCCCGGATCCCGCCGCCGTGGCGGCGCTCGCCGGGCGGCTGCGGTCGGCGCGGCGGCCGGTGCTGCTCGCCGGCCGGGGCGCCGAGCCGGCCGCCGACGCGCTCCGGGACCTGGCCGACCGGGCCGACGCCCTGCTCGCCACCACCCTGATGGCCGCCGGGCTGTTCACCGGCCACCCGTACGACCTCGGGGTGGCCGGCGGGCTGGCCCGGCCGCTGACCCGGCGGGTGCTGGCCGGGGCGGACCTGGTGGTCACCTTCGGCGCCGGCCTGAACCGGTGGACGGCCGACCACGGCGTCCTCTTCCCGGACGCGACGGTGGTCAGCGTCGACGTCGACCCGGCCGCCATCGGCGCCCGGTGGCCGGTGGCCGCCGGGGTGGTCGGTGACGCCGGTGAGACCGCGCGGGCGGTGTCGGCGCTGCTGGCCCCGGTGTCGCGGCCGGACTGGCGCAGCCCGGACCTGGCCGCCGCGCTGGCGGCGGCGGACCCCTTCGCCGAGCTGCCCGTCGAGCCCTCGGCGGACGCGATCGACCCCCGGGCCCTGATGCGGATCTGCGCCGACCGGCTGCCGCGTGGGCGGACCACCGTCGTCGGCGTCGGGCACTTCGGCGGCTGGCCGAACCTGCTGCTCGACTCGGCCGCCACCGACCGCTCGTTCGTCGCGCCGTGGGAGTTCGGCAGCATCGGCGTCGGGCTGCCGTTCGCGGTCGGCGCCGCCGTCGGCCGCCCCGACCGGCCGGTGGTCGCCTTCGAGGGCGACGGCAGCCTGCTCACCGGACTCGGTGAACTCGACACCCTGGCCCGGGTCGGCGCGCCGGTGCTGCTGGTGGTCCTCGACGACGCCGCGTACGGGGCGGAGGTGCGCAAGCTCGCCCCGCGCGGGGTGGACCCGGACCTGGCCCGGTTCCCCGGCCGGGACCTCGCCGCCGTGGCCCGCGCGCTCGGGGTGCCGGCGTGGACGGTCACCGACGAGGCGGGCGCGCGGGCGGCGTTCGACGCGGTGCTGCCGCTGACCGGCCCGGCGGTGCTGCACGTGCGGGTCCGCCCCGACGTGGTGCAGGAGCGGTTTTGACCGGCCCGCAGGCGTGGATCGGCTCAGTCGCCCCAGACCTCACCGAAGCCGTACCCGAGCTGCCGGGACAGCTCGTCGGCGGTCCGGCGGGCGGCGGCGGCCAGCTCCGCCACCCGGTCCCCGTCGAGCCGGAAGATCGGGCCGGAGACGCTGATGGCGGCCGCGACCCGGCCGTGCCGGTCGTGGACCGGGGCGGCCACGACCCGCAGCCCCTCCTCGCTCTCCTGGTCGTTGAGCGCCCAGCCCTGCTCGCGGACGGTCGCCATCCGGGCGACGAACGTGTCGAGGTCGGTGATCGTGTGGCCGGTCAGGGCGGTGAACGGCGCGGTGGCCAGGGTGGCCCGCAGCGCGTCGTCGTCCTGCTCGATCAGCAGGGCCTTGCCGGCCGCGCTGCACCACAGCGGGATGCGCCGGCCGAGCCGGGAGACGAGTTGCAGGTTGCGGGTGCCCTGCACGACGTGGATCGAGATCGCGTCGAGGCCCTCCAGGACCGACAGGTTGACGCTCTCGCCCTCCTCCTCGGCCAGCCGGTGCACCAGCGGGCGGGCGATGGTGTGCAGGTCGAGCCCGGCGAGGTACCGCGCGCCGAGCTCGAAGACGGCGACGCCGAGCCGGTAGTTGCCGTTCTCCTCGTTGCGCTGGAGGAAGCCGGCGTCGGCCAGCGCGCGGAACAGCCGGCTGGCGGTCGACTTGTGCAGGCCGAGTTCGCGGCTGACGTCGCTGACCTTGCGTTCGGCGTCGGTGCCGCGGAAGGCGAGCAGCACGCCGAGCGCGCGGTCCAGCGCCTGCGTGCCGGACTCGCGGGGAGCCGGCCCGTCGTCCGGGGCGGTGTCAGTGGCATACGACATCTTGCTTCCCACCTTCTCGGTTGCTAGGTTTCACAATATAACCCTAGGACCACAATATGGTCCACCCGCCGACGGTCCACCCGCCGACGGCTCATCGACAGCAGGCCCACCGACAGGTGGTCCACCCCAGGATGGTCCGTTCTCCCGCCACCGGGATCGAGCCGGAACCAGTGAGGCATCCGCATGACTGTGAACCCGATCGACCTGGAAGTCGTCACCGAAGGTCTCATCTCGATCGTCCGGGAGATGCGACAGACGATCTTCCGTACGGCGCACTCGCCGGTGATCGCCGACGCACAGGACTTCTCGTGCGCGCTGTTCGACCCGCAGGGACAGATGGTCGCCCAGGGCCGGGACATGCCCGGCCACGTCATCGCCATGCCGGCCTCGGTCGCCGAGATCTTCGCCGACTTCGCCGAGGAGATGCGCCCCGGTGACCTCTACATCGTCAACGACCCCTACCGGGGCGGCAGCCACCTCAACGACGTCACGCTGATCAGCCCGGTCTTCGTCGACGGGCAGCTCTTCCTCTTCCCCTGCGTACGCATGCACTGGGCGGACATCGGCGGCATGACCCCGGGCAGCGTCTCCGGCCAGGCCACCGAGATCCTCCAGGAGGGGCTGCGGATCCCCCCGATCAAGCTGATCGAACAGGGCCGGCCCAACCGCGCCGCGTACGACATCGTCTTCGCCAACGTCCGGATGGCCGACGAACGCCGTGGCGACCTCGAGTCCAGCGTCGCCGCCTGCCACACCGCCGAGCGCCGGCTGCGCGAACTCGTCGCCCGGCACGGCACCGCCCTGGTCCGCGAGTGCGTCGCCGCCAACATGGACCGCACCGAGCAGCGGCTGCGCGACATGATCCGGGCGCTGCCCGACGGCGCCTACCACTACGAGGACTACCTCGACCTCTACACCGACGGCCGGTACGACCCGGCCATCGTCCGCTGCCGGCTCACCGTCGACGGCGACGAGATCGACGCCGACTTCCGGGGCTCGTCGACCCAGGTCGCCGCCGTCGTCAACTCCTCCCGGGCGATGACCGTCGCCGGCGTCTTCATCGCCGTCAAGTCGGCCCTCGACCCCGGTGGGCTGGTCAACCACGGCGCCTTCCGCCCGCTGCGGGTGCACACCGAGCCCGGCACCGTCGTGCACGTCAGCTACCCCGCCCCGGCCAACGCGCACAGCGAGGTCCGCAAGCGGGTCATCTCCGCCGTGATGGCCGCCCTCAGCCAGGTGGCGCCCGACCTCGTCGCCGCCGACCAGTTCGGCACCACCTTCCAGAACCTCATCGGCGGTGTCGACGAGCACACCGGACGGCCCTACCTCTACTACGACTACCCGGCCGGCGGCAACGGTGGGTTCCTCGAGTCCGACGGCCCCAGCGCGATGAACCCCGTCGACCTCGGCGACATCTCGACCATCCAGTCCGTCGAACGGCTGGAGACCGAGATCCCGATCCTCATCGACGCCTGTGAGCTGCGCACCGGCTCCTGCGGTGACGGCGCCCGCCGGGGCGGGCTCGGCAGCCGCCGCGAGACCCGCCTGCTGGCCAGCGGCGGCGCGTACTCGGTGCAGACCGACCGGACCACCGTCCCGCCGTACGGGCTGCGGCACGGCGGCCCCGGCGCACCCACCGTCACCCACGTCCGCCGGGCCGACGGCGAGCGCGTCGACTTCGCCACCCCCGGCAAGGTCGCCGGCTTCCCGATGCGCGCCGGCGACGTCCTGGTGATGGAGTCCGCCGGCGGTGGCGGCTGGGGCGACCCGCTGGACCGGGCACCCGAGGCCGTCGCCGAGGACGTGACCCAGGAGTACCTGACCGCCGCCGCCGCCCGGGACCGCTACGGCGTCGTCCTCGACCCGGCCGGACGGGTCGACCCGGCCGCGACCGCCGCCACCCGCCAACGGCTGCGCGACCAACGGCGCTGGCTGCGCACCACCGTCACCACCCAGCCGGCCTACACCGGGCAGCGCGGCCGGCGGCGGCTGGCCTACGTCGCCCCCGGCAGCGGCCTCGCCGAGGACACCCTCGTCGAGGTGCACGGCGGACACCCGGCCCCGCTGCGGGCCTGGATCCGGCACGACGCGGCGCTGGCCGCGGACGAACTCGCCCTCGACGACGACGGGCTGCAGATTCTCGGCACCGCCCCGCAGGACCGCTCCCACGTGCGGGTGCTCGCCGGGGGAGGACGGTCATGAGCAGAGTCTTCCGGGTGCCGCTGGCCCCGACCCGTGGCGGCGCCACCACCGCGCCGCGCACCCCGGCGCCGGCCCCGGCGCCGACGCGGCCCGGCATCGTCGCCGGCTGCCTCAGCCCGCACCCGCCCCACCTGATCTACGGGGAGAACCCGCCGCAGAACGAGCCCCGCTCCACCGGCGGCTGGGAGACCCTGCGCTGGGCGTACGAGCGGCTGCGCGCCCGCATCCGCGACGTGCACAAGCCGGACGTGCTCATCGTGCACGCCCCGCACTGGATCACGATGGTCGGCCACCACGTCAACTGCGTCCCGAACCCACGCGGCCTCTCCGTCGAGCCGATCTTCCCGCACCTGTTCCGCTACCGGTACGACTTCCGGACCGACGTCGAACTCGGTGAGGCGATCGCCGAGGAGGCCAGCGGTCTGGGCCTGGTCACCCGCACCCTGCGCGACCCCCGGGTCCGCGTCGACTACGCCACCATCGGCGCCCTGCACCTGGCCAACCCGGCCTGGGACATCCCGGTGGTCTCCCTGTCGGCCAACAACAACCCGTACTTCTACTCCGACGCCTCGCTGACCGAGATGGAGGTCCTCGGCGAGGCCACCCGCCTGGCCGTCGAGGCCACCGGCCGCCGGGCCGTGCTGCTGGCCTCCAACTCCCTGTCCCACCTGCACTGGCACGAGGAGCCGGAGCTGCCCGAGGACATGGAACGGGAACACCCGTACAACAACCACCAGTACCGGTGGGACATGAAACTGCTCGAGGCGATCCGGCGCGGCCCCACCGCGCCGCTGCGCGACCTGATCCCCGAACACATCGAGGCGACCGCCTCCGAGACCAAGGCCGGCAGCCTCACCTGGATGCTCGCCGCGATGGGCTGGCCCAAGGTCGCCGGCGACGTGCTCGGCTACGGCACGATCATCGGCACCGGCAACGCGATCGTGGAGTGGCTGCCCGAGGGGAGCCACCATGGCTGACCGGACCGGAATCGTCGCCGGGGCGCTCCTGCCCGGCATGCCGCACCTGCTCGCCGAGCACCCCGCGCCGAGCTGGTCGGCGCTGGCCGGGGCGGCCCGCGACGTCGGCGCCCGGCTGCGTCGCCTCGAACCCGACGTGGTGCTGCTGCTGTCGACGCAGTGGTTCACCGTCCTCGGCCACCAGTTCCAGTGCGACCCCAACCCGCGCGGCGAGCACGTCGACGAGAACTGGTACGCCTACGACTACGGGCTGCTCGACTACGACCTGCGCTTCGACGTCGACTTCACCGAACGCTGGGCCGACCGGGTCCAGGCCGGCGGGATGCAGGCCCGCCGGACCCGGTACGACGGGTTCCCGATCGACACCGGCACCATCGTCACCTCCGCGCTGCTCGACCCGGACCGCAGGCTGCGGTGGGCCCAGGTCTCCTGCAACCTGTACGCCGACGCCGACACCCTCGCCGACGTGGGCCGCGCCGGTGCCGCCGCCGCCCGCGACGCGGGCCTGCGCGCCGCCGTCGTCGTGGTGACCGGGATGTCCTCCGGCCTCATCCAGCAGTGGATCGAACCCGGCCAGGACCGCATCGGCGAGCCGGGCCACGACCAGTGGAACACCCGCGTCCTCGACCTGCTCACCGCCGGCAAGGTCGACGAGGTCCTCGCCGTCCGGGAGGACTTCGCCCGGCAGGCGCAGGCCGACAGCCAGTTCCGCGCCCTCGCGTTCGCCGCCGGCGCCGAGGCGACCACCGGGCCGGCGCACCTGCACGCGTACGGCCCGATCTGGGGCACCGGCGCCGCCGTCCTGTCCTGGAACCTGCCCGACCACCCCTAAGGAGAAACCATGCGGAACACCGCCGTGGGCTTCGTCGAGGCCGAAGGCTTCACCCCCATCTTCGACGCCGTCGACGCGATGGTGAAGGCCACCGAGGTCGAGGTGACCAAGGTCGTCCGGCTCGGCGGCGGCATCGTCGCCGTCGCCGTCCGGGGCGACCTGGCCACCGTCGAGGAGGCCGTCGACATCGGTGAGGAGACCGCGCGCGCCAAGAGCCGCTCGGTGCGCTCCATCGTCTTCGCGAGCCCCTGCGACGCCGTCAGCGCGCTGGCGGCCGACCCCCAACTCGTCGGCAACTGACAGCCGGTAAGGAGAACCAGACATGTCGTCCGACATCGCGATCGGAATCGTCGAGACCCGTGGCGTGGTGGCCCTCTCGGCGGGCATCGAAGCCATGATCAAGACCGCCGACGTCCGGTGCGTCGGCGTCGAGCGGGTCACCAGCGGCTACCTCGCCGTCGCCGTCCGGGGCACCCTCGCCGCCGTCCGGCAGGCCGTCGCGGCCGGCGAGGCCGCCATCCGCGCCCACGGCGACCTGCGCAGCTCGCAGGTGTACCCGAAGCCCCACCCGACCACCGCCGCGCTGCTCGACAACCCGGACACCGCCCGGATCCGCGAGGTCATGGCCGGCCTGCGGGGAGAGGGCTGATGGTCCTCGGCGAGGTCGTCGGCAAGGTGTGGGCGGACCGCATCCTGACCCCGCTCCAGGGCCGGCGCCTCGTGCTGGTCCGGGTCCGGCCCGACGGCCCCGACCTGGTGGCCGTCGACCCGCTGAACGTCGGCGTCGGCACCACCGTCCTGGTCGTCACCGACGAGGCGGCGGCCGCGGTCACCGGTGAGGCCACCGTCGACGCGGCCGTGGTCGCCCTGGTCGCCGACGCGGACGTCGCACCCACCACCACCTGACCGGGAGGTACCCATCATGACCGGGCTCTGGTCCCCGACCCTGCTCGCCGGCCGGCCGGACGGCGAGCCGACCGTGCTGCCGAACTACGTCGGCGGCCGGTTCGACACCTCCGGCCACCGGTTCGCCAAACGCTCCCCGGTCACCGGGGAGACCATCCGGTACGTGGCCGAGGCCGACGAGTCCATCGTCGACGCCGCCGTCGGCGCGGCGCGGGCCGCGGTGCGGGGCCCGTGGGGTCGGATGGGGGAGCGGGAACGGGCCGCGGTGCTGTACCGGGTGGCCGACGAACTGGAGCGCCGCTACGACGACCTGGTGGCGGCGGAGGTCGGCGACACCGGCAAGTCCATCTCCCAGGCCCGGACGCTGGACATCCCCCGGGGCGCGGCCAACTTCCGGGCGTTCGCGGAGATCGTGTCGACGACGCCGACGGAGTCGTTCACGACCGTCACCCCGGCCGGCGGCCGGGCGCTCAACTACGCGGTACGCAAGCCGGTGGGCGTGGTGGCGGTGATCGTGCCGTGGAACCTGCCGCTGCTGCTGCTGACCTGGAAGGTGGCGCCGGCGCTGGCCTGCGGCAACGCGGTGGTGGTGAAGCCGTCGGAGGAGACCCCGTCGTCGGCGACGCTGCTGGCGGAGGTGATGGCGGCGGCCGGGGTGCCCGACGGGGTCTTCAACGTCGTGCACGGCTTCGGGCCGGGGTCGGCGGGGGAGTTCCTGACCCGGCACCCGGGGGTGGACGCGATCACGTTCACCGGGGAGTCGGCGACCGGCGGGGCGATCATGCGGGCGGCGGCCGACGGGGTGAAGGCGGTCTCGTTCGAGCTGGGCGGGAAGAACGCCGGCCTGGTCTTCGCCGACGCCGACCTGGACGCCGCCGTCGAGGGCTCGGTGCGCTCCAGCTTCACCAACGGCGGCCAGGTGTGCCTGTGCACGGAACGGCTGTACGTGCAGCGGCCGGTCTTCGACGAGTTCGTGGCCCGGCTGGCGGCCCGCGCGGACGAGCTGGCGTACGGGTGGCCCGCCGACGAGGCCACCGGCACCATGCCGCTGATCTCGCACCAGCACCGGGAGAAGGTGCTGGGCTACCACGACCTGGCCCGCGCCGAGGGCGCGACGGTGCTGGCCGGCGGGGGAGTGCCGGTGTTCGGAGACGGCCGCGACGGTGGCGCGTACGTGCGGCCCACGGTCTGGACCGGGCTGGGGCCGGCCGCCCGGGTCAACCGGGAGGAGGTCTTCGGGCCGGTCTGCCACGTCGCGCCCTTCGACGACGAGGACGAGGCGTTCGCCCTCGCCAACGACAGCGAGTACGGCCTGGCCGCCACGGTGTGGACCCGCGACGTCGGCCGGGCGCACCGGGCCGGGCAGCGGCTCGACGCCGGGATCGTGTGGGTGAACACCTGGTTCCTGCGGGACCTGCGCACCCCGTTCGGCGGGGTGAAGGCGTCCGGCGTCGGCCGGGAGGGCGGCACCCACTCACTGGACTTCTATTCGGAACTCACCAACGTCTGTGTGGATCTCTCATGACTGATGTGGCTCGGGCGGCGGACCTGCTGCGCGCGGCGTACGAGACCCGGACGCCGGTCGCGCCGGTGCGGGGTGACCTGGTACCCGTCGGGGACGTCGACACCGCGTACGCCGTGCAGCAGGCGCAGGTCGCCGACTGGGTGGCGGCCGGCCGGCGTCGGGTCGGCGCGAAGATCGGGTTGACGTCGGCCGCGGTGCAGCAGGCGTTCGGGGTCTACCAGCCGGACTTCGGGGTGCTCTTCGCCGACATGGCGGTCCCCGACGGCGAGGAGGTCGACCTGGGTCGGCTGCTGCAACCGAGGGTGGAGGCCGAGGTCGCGTTCGTGCTCGGCGCCGACCTGCCGCACGAGCGGGTGACGGTGGTCGACGTGGTCCGCGCCACCGACCACCTGCTGCCCGCCATCGAGGTGGTGGACTCGCGGATCGCCGGCTGGGACATCTCGATCGTGGACACGGTCGCCGACAACGCCTCGTCCGGTCTGTTCGTGCTCGGCAACCGACCGCGCCGGCTGGCCGACGTGGACCTGCGGCTGGCCGGCATGGTGCTGGACCACGCCGGTGAGCCGGTGTCGGTCGGTGCCGGCGCGGCGTGCCTGGGCAACCCGGTGCACGCCGTCGCGTGGCTCGCCGGCACCCTCGCCGCCGCCGGCACCCCGCTGACCGCCGGTGACGTGGTGCTGTCGGGGGCGCTCGGCCCGATGGTGCCGGTCACCGCCGGGGCGGGATACGAGGCGCGGATCTCCGGCCTGGGATCGGTCCGGGTCTGCTTCGGCGCGAAGGAGGAGGCGTGAGCACGGGTGTGGCGGTGATCGGGTCGGGCAACATCGGCACCGACCTGATGATCAAGGTGTTGCGGCTGTCGGAGTCGTTGCGGATGGTGGCGATGGTCGGTGTCGACCCGGCCTCCGACGGACTCGCGCGGGCCCGCCGGCTCGGCGTGGCCACCACCGCCGAGGGCATCGACGGGCTGCTGGCGATGCCGGAGTTCGCCGACGTGCGGGTGGTCTTCGACGCCACGTCGGCCGGCGCGCACCGTCGGCACGCGGCCCTGCTGCGCGAACACGGCCGGCTGGTGGTGGACCTGACCCCGGCCGCCGTCGGGCCGTACGTGGTGCCGCCGGTCAACCTCGACGAGCACCTCGGCGCGCCGAACGTGAACATGGTGACCTGCGGCGGCCAGGCCACCGTGCCCGTCGTCGCCGCGGTCGGGCGGGTGACCCCGGTGGCGTACGGGGAGATCGTGGCCTCGATCGCGTCCCGGTCGGCGGGGCCGGGGACCCGGGCGAACATCGACGAGTTCACCGAGACGACGGCGCGGGCGATCGAGGTGGTCGGCGGCGCCGGCCGGGGCAAGGCCATCATCGTGCTCAACCCGGCCGACCCGCCGCTGCTGATGCGCGACACCGTGTACTGCCTCTGCCCCGACCGGGACCTCGACCGCGACGCCGTCGCCGCCTCGGTCGAGACGATGGTCGCCACCGTCGCCGGGTACGTCCCCGGCTACCGGCTCAAGCAGCGGGTGCAGTTCGACGACGTGTCCGGGCACGTGCCGGCCCTGGGCCGGGACTTCACCGGGGTGCAGGTGTCGGTCTTCCTGGAGGTCTCCGGGGCTGGGCACTACCTGCCGGCGTACGCCGGGAACCTGGACATCATGACGTCGGCCGCGCTGCGGACCGCGGAGCGGATGGTGGCGTCGCGGGCGGAGCGGGAGGCGTTGGCATGACGTTGTACATCCAGGACGTGACCCTGCGGGACGGGATGCACGCCGTCCGGCACCAGTTCACCGTCGAGCAGGTCCGGTCCATCGCCGCCGCCCTGGACGCGGCGGGGGTCGCCGCGATCGAGGTCGCGCACGGCGACGGCCTGGCCGGCTCCAGCGTCACCTACGGCCACGGCGCCGCGTCCGACGCGGACTGGATCGCCGCCGCCGCCGAGGCGGTCACCGACGCCCGGCTGACCACGCTGCTGCTGCCCGGCATCGGCACGATCGCGGACCTGAAGGCCGCCCGCGACCTCGGGGTGACCAGCGTCCGCGTCGCCACGCACTGCACGGAGGCGGACATCTCGGCGCAGCACATCGGCTGGGCCCGGGAGAACGGCATGGACGTCTCCGGGTTCCTGATGATGTCGCACATGAGCGATCCCGCGAGCCTGGCCGCGCAGGCGAAGCTGATGGAGTCCTACGGCGCGCACTGCGTGTACGTCACCGACTCCGGCGGCCGGCTGCTGATGCGCGACGTCGCCGACCGGGTCGACGCGTACCGGCAGGTCCTCGACGCCGACACCCAGATCGGCATCCACGCCCACCACAACCTGTCCCTCGGCGTGGCGAACAGCGTCGTCGCCGTCGAACACGGCACCACCCGGGTCGACGCGTCCCTGGCCGGGCACGGCGCCGGCGCCGGCAACGCGCCCCTGGAGGTCTTCGTCGCCGTCGCCGAACTCCACGGCTGGGAGCACGGCTGCGACGTGTTCGCCCTGATGGACGCCGCCGAGGAGCTGGTCCGGCCGGTGCAGGACCGGCCGGTGCGCGTCGACCGGGAGACCCTGACCCTCGGCTACGCCGGGGTGTACTCGAGCTTCCTGCGGCACGCCGAACGGGCCTCGGAGCGGTACGGGGTCGACGTCCGCTCGATCCTGGTCGAGCTGGGCCGCCGCCGGATGGTCGGCGGGCAGGAGGACATGATCGTCGACGTCGCCCTCGACCTGGCCGCCACCACCGGCGGACAGGACCAGCGCACCACCACCGGAGAGGCCCGATGACCAGCACCGACCAGATCGCCGTCCGCCTCGACGCGGCGGCGACCAGCCGTACCGCGATCCCGCAGTTCGCCGCCGAGACCGGGCTGGACGTGCCCACCGCGTACCGGGTGCAGGAGGCCGTGGTCGCCCACCGTACGGGACGCGGCGAACGTCTCGTCGGGGTGAAGCTGGGGCTGACCAGCCGGGCCAAGATGACGCAGATGGGCGTCGACGAGGTCATCTGGGGTCGGCTCACCGACGCCATGCACCTGCCCGACGGCGGCACGCTCCGCCTCGCCGACCACATCCACCCGAAGGCCGAACCGGAGGTCGCCTTCCGCGTCGAGGGGGGCGCCATCGCGGCGGTCGCGCCGGCGCTGGAGGTCATCGACTCCCGCTACGTCGACTTCCGCTTCACCCTGCCCGAGGTGATCGCCGACAACACCTCGGCGAGCGGCTACGTCGTCGGCGCCTGGCAGCCGGTGCCGGACGGGATCGACAACCTCGGGGTGCTGCTGGAGGTCGACGGGCGCACCGTCCAGGTCGGCTCGACCGCCGCCATCCTCGGTGACCCGCGCCGGGTCCTGCCCGAGGCGGTCCGGCTGGCCGGCGCCAGCGGCGTCGACCTGACCGACGGCGCGATCCTGCTCGCCGGGGCGGCGACGGCCGCCGTGCCGCTGCGGGCCGGGGCCCACGTGCGGGCGACCGTCGAGAAGCTCGGCACCGTCTCCCTGCGGGTCGCGCCGTGACCGGCACCACCGCCGGGGGCGACGCCGTGACCGGTGGCGACGCGGGCGGCGTGGCGGCCGGTGGCGGCGCGGCGGGCGGCGGGGCAGCGGACGGCGGCGGGGCAGCGGACGGCGGCGGCGCGGCGGGCGGCGGGGTGGGCGGCGGGGTGGTGGCCGGCAAGGCCACCCCGCGCGGCCGGTTCCCGCACGTCCGGGTCGCCGGGGACCTGGTCTTCGTCTCCGGCACGTCCAGCCGCCGGCCCGACAACACCATCGCCGGCGCCTCCGTCGACCCGATGGGCACCACCGACCTCGACATCCGGGTCCAGACGCGGGCCGTCATCGAGAACATCCGCGACATCCTGCACGCCGTCGACGCCGACCTGACCGACCTCGTCCAGGTCACCACCTACCTGGTGAGCATGAACGACTTCGGCGGCTACAACGAGGTCTACGCCGAGTTCTTCGACGAGACCGGACCCACCCGCACCACCGTCGCGGTCCACCAACTGCCGCACCCGCACCTGCTCATCGAGATCCAGGCGGTCGCCCGGCGCGGGCCGCGCTGACGGCCGGCCCGGGAATCCGCAGGAATCGCGCCTGCGACACTTCTGCGACGCCGTTCCCGGGTACGTGCGGCCATTGTTCACGTGCGGCCGTTGTTCACCTGCGGTCACTGTTCACGTGCGGCCGTTGTTCTCTTGCCCTGCCGGTGCAATAGCGGCGTTGTCGCAATCGGGTCACACGGATATGGTCGGGTTCCTCGATCGTGTGCGGAAGGCCGCTGATCCCGTGCGTGAACTGCTGCGTAACCCGTCCTACCGGTGGCTGTTCGCCGCTCAGGTGATCGCACTGGTCGGCACCGGCCTGGCGACGGTGGCGCTCGGGCTGCTCGCGTACGACCTCGCCGACGTACGGGCCGGGGAGATCCTCGGTACGGTGCTCGCGATCAAGATGGTCGCGTACGTGTGCGTCTCCCCGCTGGCCGGGGCGTGGGCCGGCCGGGTGCCCCGCCGCCTGCTGCTGGTCGGCGCGGACGTGGTCCGGATCGGGGTCGTCCTCCTGCTGCCCTGGGTCGGCGAGGTCTGGCAGGTGTACCTGCTGATCGCCGTGCTCCAGGCCGCGTCGGCCACCTTCACGCCCACCTTCCAGTCCGTCCTCCCGGATGTCCTGCCGAACGAGGAGGACTACACGAAGGCGCTGTCCGCGTCCCAGTTCGCCGTGTCCCTGGAAAATGTCGCCAGCCCGGTTCTCGCCGCATTCCTGCTGCTGTTCGTGGATTTCCACCTCCTCTTCGTGGGAACTGCGGCCGGATTCCTGGTGTCGGCGGTTCTCGTGCTCGGCGTCGTCATTCCGGCCGTGCGTGGCGGCGGTTCCGGCCGATTCACCGACCGGGTGCTCGCCGGGCTGCGGGTGGTCGTGGCCACGCCCCGGCTCCGGGCGGTCCTGGCCCTGAACATGGTGGTCGCCGGCGCGGGCGCGATCACCCTGGTCAACACGGTCAACGTGGTACGGGACCTGCTCGGCGCCACCGCGGCGCAGGTACCGCTCCTGCTCGCCGTCTCCGGGGTCGGGACGGCCACCGCGGCGCTCGCCACGCCGTCGCTGGTCCGCCGGGTCGGGGATCGGGTCTCGATGCTGACCGGGGTCGCCGTGGCCGTGGCCGCGGTCTCGGGGGCGCTGGCCCTCGCGGCGGTGCCGTCGTGGCCGCTGGCGGTCGGGGTGTGGCTGCTCATCGGTCTCGGCACCGGGTTGATCATGGTGCCGATCGGGCGGGTGGTCCGCTCGTCGTCCACCGCCGCCGACCGGCCGGCCGTCTTCGCGGCGCAGTTCTCGTTGTCCCACCTCTGCTGGCTGGTCACCTATCCGCTGGCCGGCTGGGTGGGGGCGGCGGCCGGCTTCACCACGGCGTGGGCGGTCCTCGGGGCGCTGGTGCTCGCGGCCGGGCTCACCGCCCGCCGCCTCTGGCCGGCCGGACTCAGCGAGGTCGTCCGGCACCGGCACCACGCCGGCGCCGACCCGGGGCACCTCACCCGGGCCGAGTGGGACGGCGCGACCTGGGTGCACAGCCACCGCGTCGTCATCGACGCCAACCACACCCGCTGGCCCCGTCCCGCCTGACATCCTGCGGCGGGTCCGGCCGGGCGGGGCCGACCGCCTGGTCGGGCGTCGGCCCGGCACCGGACGGGTTTGCCCCCGGGGGAGCCGGGAAGGCGTGCTCCGACTGGCGTGGGGGCCGCCCGCGCCACCGTCGCCGGGGAGGGTCGACATGGGTAACCGGGACAGCCTGCACGACCTGCGTCAGCAGGCCCACGACGCGGGGATCGAGGGCAACTCCAAGATGACCGAGGAGCAACTGCGCGAGGCGTTGCGGCGGGTCGGCAAGGGGGAGCAGCCCCAGATGGCCAAGCAGAACGCCCGGCGGTGACGCGCGCGGGCGGTGCCGACGCCGTCCTGGCCCGGCACCGCCCGTGCGGCGGTGCCGCCGGCTCACCGGTGGACGGCGTCG
>NZ_LRQV01000026.1 GCF_001567585.1 Micromonospora rosaria | reverse complement strand
CCGGGCGGCCCCGCCCGGCTTCCCAACAGTTGAGAGGTCGGGCGCATCGAATCACGCGGCTGCGGCGCGGTCGTCGTACGGCCGGCGACGGGGGTGGCCGGGCCGGCGGGGCGACCAGCGGCGGCCGGCGGCCGGCGCGTGACGGGGCCGGCGGGTGGGTCGGGCTGCCTTCACCGGTACCCGAGAGGCGCGCGAGGATACAATCCGGGGGTTCGCCAGGAGTCGCGAGGAGGCGACGCCCGACGGCCGGATCCGGTCCCAGCCGCGCGTGCCGTCCGGCCCCGCGTGCGCCGTGACGGGCCGGTGGGGCCTGGTCGCGCGGTCTGGCGCCTTCGACTAGCTGAGGTGTTGTATGAGGCAATTGTCGGTCCGGGGAAACACCGCCCAGGCGCTGCGGGAGCTGATGGCGCAGCGCGTCGTGGTGCTGGACGGCGCCTGGGGCACGATGCTGCAGAACGCCGCGCTCACCCCCGCCGACTACCGGGGCGACCTGCTGGTCGACCACCCGAAGGACGTGACGGGCGACCCCGACCTGCTGAACCTGACCCGCCCGGACGTGGTGCTCGACACGCACCGCCGGTACCTGGCCGCCGGCGCGGACATCACCAGCACGAACACCTTCACCGCCACCCGGATCAGCCAGGCCGACTACGGCCTGGAGGAGTACGTCCACCAGATGAACGTGCGCGCCGCGCAGCTCGCCCGGCAGGCGGCCGACGAGGCCGGCGGGCGGTTCGTGGCGGGCTCGGTGGGCCCGCTCAACGTCACGCTGTCGCTGTCGCCCCGGGTGGACGACCCGGCGTACCGGGCGGTCAGCTACGACCAGGTCAAGGAGACGTACGCGGAGCAGATCGCGGCGCTGGCCGAGGGCGGCGTCGACCTGCTGCTGATCGAGACGATCTTCGACACGCTGAACGCGAAGGCGGCCATCGCGGCGGCCCGGGAGGTCGCGCCGGACCTGCCGCTGTGGGTCTCGGTCACCATCGTGGACCTCAGCGGGCGAACCCTGTCCGGGCAGACGGTGGAGGCGTTCTGGCGCTCCATCGAGCGGGCCGAGCCGCTGGTCGTCGGGGTCAACTGCGCCCTGGGCGCGGCGGAGATGCGCCCGCACGTGGCCGAGCTGGCCCGGCTCGCCGACACGTACGTCGCCTGCCACCCCAACGCGGGCCTGCCGAACGCGTTCGGCGGCTACGACCAGACCCCCAAGCAGACCGCCCGGCTGATCGGCGAGTTCGCCGAGGCCGGTCTGGTCAACATCGTCGGCGGGTGCTGTGGCACGTCCCCCGAACACATCGCGGAGATCGCCGCCGCCGTCTCGGGTCTCACTCCCCGGGAGCCGGTGAAGAACGTCACGACGACCCGGTTCAGCGGCCTGGAGCCGTTCTCGATCGGCCCGGACACCGGGTTCGTGATGATCGGCGAGCGGACCAACGTCACCGGCTCGGCCCGGTTCCGCCGGCTGATCGAGGCCGACGACTACCAGGGCGCGGTGGCGGTCGCCCTCGAACAGGTCCGGGGCGGCGCGAACCTGCTCGACGTCAACATGGACGCCGACCTGCTCGACAGCGAGCAGGCGATGACCACCTTCCTGAACCTGATCGCCACCGAGCCCGAGGTGGCCCGGATCCCGATCATGATCGACAGCTCCCGGTGGAGCGTGCTGGCCGCCGGGCTCAAGTGCGTGCAGGGCAAGGCCGTGGTCAACTCGATCAGCCTGAAGGAGGGCGAGGAGGCGTTCCTCGCCCAGGCCCGGCACATCCGCGGCCACGGCGCGGGCGTGGTGGTGATGGCCTTCGACGAGCAGGGCCAGGCCGACACCACCGAGCGGAAGGTGGAGATCTGCGCGCGGGCGTACGACCTGCTGACGCAGCAGGCCGACTTCGCGCCGGAGGACATCATCTTCGACCCGAACGTGCTGGCCGTCGCCACCGGCATCGCCGAGCACAACGGGTACGCCAAGGCGTTCATCGACGCGCTCCCGCTGATCAAGGAGCGCTGCCCCGGCGCCCGGACCAGCGGCGGCATCTCCAACCTGTCGTTCGCGTTCCGGGGCAACGACGTGGTGCGGGAGGCGATGCACTCGGCGTTCCTGCTGCACGCCGTCCGCGCCGGGCTGGACATGGGCATCGTCAACGCCGGCCAGCTCGCCGTCTACGAGGACATCCCGGCCGACCTGCTGACCCTGGTCGAGGACGTGCTCTTCGACCGGCGCCCGGACGCCACCGACCGGCTGGTGTCGTTCGCCGCGACGGTCACCGGCTCCGGCGCCAAGCGCGAGGTGGACCTGTCCTGGCGGGAGACGCCGGTCGCCGAGCGGCTCAAGCACGCGCTGGTGCACGGCATCGTCGAGTTCGTCGAGGCGGACACGGAGGAGGCCCGCCAGCAGGCGGCCCGGCCGCTGGACGTCATCGAGGGCCCGCTGATGGACGGCATGAGCGTGGTCGGCGACCTGTTCGGCTCGGGGCGGATGTTCCTGCCGCAGGTGGTGAAGAGCGCCCGGGTGATGAAGCGGGCGGTCGCCTACCTCGAACCGTACATGGAGCAGGAGCGGGAGCAGGCCCAGCGGGAGGGGCGGATCACCGTCGGCCGGGGCCGGGGCAAGGTGGTGCTGGCCACGGTCAAGGGCGACGTGCACGACATCGGCAAGAACATCGTCGGCGTGGTGCTCGGCTGCAACAACTACGAGGTGATCGACCTCGGGGTGATGGTGCCGGCGGAACGGATCCTGGACACGGCCGTCGCCGAGGGCGCCGACGTGGTCGGCCTCTCCGGCCTGATCACCCCGTCGCTGGACGAGATGGTCGCGGTGGCCGGCGAGATGCAGCGGCGGGACATGAAGCTGCCGCTGCTCATCGGCGGGGCCACCACCTCCCGGCAGCACACGGCGGTACGGATCGCCCCGGCGTACGACGCGACGACGGTGCACGTGCTCGACGCGTCCCGGGTCGTCGGGGTGGTCTCCGACCTGCTCGACAGCGACCGGGCCGGGCAGTTGGCCGCCAGCAACCTGGCCGAGCAGGAGCGGCTGCGGGAGCAGCACACCGCCCGCCGGCAGCCGCTGCTGCCGCTGGCCGAGGCGCGGGCGAACCGGGAGCAGGTGGACTTCGCCGACCTGCCGGTGCCGGCCTTCACCGGCATCCGCGTCGTCGAGCCGGATCTCGCCACCATCCGCGAGATGATCGACTGGCAGTTCCTCTTCCTGGCCTGGGAGCTCAAGGGCAAGTTCCCGGCGATCCTGGACCAGCCGGTGGCCCGCGAGCTGTACGACGACGCCGTGGCCATGCTGGACCAGATCATCGCCGACGGGTCGTTGCAGGCGCGTGGCGTGTACGGCTTCTGGCCCGCGCACACCGAGGGCGACGACATCGTCCTGACCGACCCGGCCCTCCGGTTGCCGATGCTGCGCCAGCAGACCACCAAGCCGGCGGGGCGGGCCAACCGCTGCCTCGCCGACTACATCGCCCCGGCCGGGGACCACCTGGGTGGTTTCGCGGTGGCGATCCACGGCGCCGAGGAGCTGGCCGCCGGCTACGAGGCGGCCAACGACGACTACCGGGCCATCATGGTCAAGGCGCTCGCCGACCGGCTCGCCGAGGCGTTCGCCGAGTACCTGCACCTCCAGGCCCGCCGCGAGTGGTTCGAGCCGGACGCCGACCCCCGCATCGAGGACCTGCACGCGGAACGGTTCCGGGGCATCCGGCCCGCGCTCGGCTACCCGGCCAGCCCGGACCACAGCGAGAAGCGCGACCTCTTCGCGCTGCTCGACGCCGAGCGGCTCGGCATCGGCCTGACCGAGTCGTACGCGATGACCCCGGCGGCCAGCGTCAGCGGGCTGATCTTCGCCCACCCGGAGTCGCGCTACTTCACCGTCGGGCGAATCGGCCGGGACCAGGTCGAGGACTACGCGACCCGACGCGGCGTCGCCCGGGACGAGATCGAGCGCTGGTTGCGCCCCAACCTCGCCTACGACCCGGACTGAGCCGGCCCGCCCCCGCTCCCCGCGCCGTCACGGCCGGCGTCGACGTACCCCGTCGACGCCGGCCGTTCGCGTGGCTACCCGCCAACCGGGCGGTTGTCCTGAGCAGCGGTACCTATCCGGCCCGGGTGCCACGACGGTTGCGCGCCGGGTCGTCGGCCGGTTGACTGACCTGCCACCCGGCGGCCGGTCGCCGGGCCCGAACCACCGCACCGGCCCGCCGCCGGACGCGCACCACCGCCTCCGGGCCGGCACCGGCGGAACGACCCGGTGGCAGCGGACACGCAGGAGGAAGAGATGCTGCGCAGGTTCGCGTTGTTCCTCGCCGTCGCCGCCGGTCTCGTGGCGGTCGCCCCGTGCCTGGTGTTCTTCGTCCCGCACGGCTGGCAGATTCTGGCGGGCCTCGTGCTGGCCACCGCCCTGGCCGGCTACTGCTGGTTCCTCTGGGCCGAGGACAGCCCACGCCGGGGCCCGGCCGATCCCGGTCCGCCCCCGGACCGGCACCGGTACCCACCCCACCTGCCCTGACGCCCCCGGGCGGACCGCCGGAAACCGGCTCAGCCGGCCGACGACCCCGCCGGCACCACCACGTCCCGGCTGTCGGACGCCGACACGTGCCGCCCGCCGGAGGCCGCCACGTCCCGGCCGCCGGGCGGCGGGTCCACGGGCGGGGGCGGCGGCCCGGTCTGGTTCGCCGCGCGGTGCAGGAGCAGCGCGGCGAGGCAGCCACCGGCGAGGACGGCGACCGCCCCGACGGTCTGCCCGAGCACCACCGCCGCGTTGAACGCCTCGGCGACCTGGTCCCGGTCCACCCCGGTCCGGGCGGCGGCCAGGGCGGCCGGGAACGATCCGGCGCCGGCCAGCACGGCGGGGAGCGCGGCGGTGAACCGGGCGTTCAACACCGCGCCGAGGACGGCGACGCCGAGACTGGTGCCCACCTCGGACATGGTGCCGTCGATGCCGGCCCCGGCCCCGGCCCGCTCGGGCGGTACCGCGCTGAGCACCGCCTCCACGATCGCCGGGTTGGCGACCGCGCAGCCGGCGCCCATCAGCAGCAGGCCCACCAGCAGGCCGCCGTAGCCGTCGGCCGGGGCGTACGCGGTGACCACCAGCCCCAGGGCGAGCGTCGCCATGCCGGCCGCGATGGCCAGCGGGATGCCCAGCCGCCGGATGACCAGGGCGGCGACCCCGGCGAGGTTGAGCAGCACCACGGTCAGCGCGAAGGGGGCCATCCGGACGCCGGCCTCCCAGGCCGGGTACCCCCGGACGAACTGCAACTGCTGGGCCAGCAGGAACAGCGCCCCGGCGCTGCCGAAGGTGATCAGCACGACGCCGGAGACCGCGCCGACGAACCGGCGGTCCCGGAAGAAGCGCATGTCGAGCATGGGCGCGGGGACGTGCTGTTCCCAGGCGACGAACGCGGCGATCAGCAGCGCCCCGGCGGTGGCCGCGCCGAGCACGGGCACCGAACCCCAGCCCTGCTCGGGGCCCTGGATGATGGCGAAGACGACCGCGCCCAGCCCGGCGGTGGAGAGCACCGCCCCGACCAGGTCGAGGCGGCCCTCGCCGTGCCGGGACTCGGGCACCAGCCGGCGGGCGGCGAGCAGGCAGACCAGCACGACCGGCAGGTTGACCAGGAAGATGGCCGGCCACCGGAAGTGGCCCAGCAGCAGGCCACCGACCGGGGGCCCGGCGGCGAAGCCCAGCGCGCTCACCGCCGCCCAGATGCCGATGGCGCGGGGGCGTTCCCGCGCGTCGAAGACCTGCATCGCGACCGCGAGGGTGGCGGTGGCCAGCAGCGCTCCCCCGACCCCGAGCGCGGCCCGCGCCGCGACCAGGTGGTCGGCGGACCGGGCCGACGCGGCGGCGGCCGAGGCGAGCCCGAACAGCACCAGCCCGACCAGCAGCATCCGGCGACGACCGTACCGGTCGACCACGCTGCCGGCGGTGAGCAGCAGGCCGGCCTGCACCAGCGCGTACCCGTTGATCACCCACTGGATGTCGGCGGTGCTGGCGTGCAGGTCGCGGGTGAGGGCCGGCACCGCCACGGTGAGGATGGTGTTGTCCAGCACCACGACGAGTTGGGCGAGGCAGAGCACGGCGAGGACGAGCCAGCGGGTACGCAGCCGTACCGGGGTGGTGGGGGGTGCCGCCGTGCCGCCGGGGGCAGCGGTCACCTGGCGGTCCAGTACCCGAGGGCGGAGACCTGGTGGCGGTTCACCCCGAGTCCCTTGCGCAGGTGCTTCGCCAGCGCCCGGGTGGTGCCGGCCTCGCAGGCCACCCAGTGGTACGCCCCCTCGGCAGGGCTGGTCAGGGCGGCCCGGACGGTCTCCACCAGGTGCCGCCCCTCGTCGAGGCGGGGTACCCAGATCACCTCCTGGCCGGCGCGGGCCCGGTGCGGGAGTCCCTTCTCGTCGTCGTTCGCGTACTCCAGCCAGATGGTGGCGGGCAGGTCCCCGGCGGCGTCCAGCAGGCTGTTGACGGCGGGCAGGCTGGCCGAGTCCCCGACCAGGTACAGGTGGGTGGGGGTGGGGTCGGGCAGGGTGAAGGAGCTGCCCTGGAGGGTGGCGTCGATGGTGTCCCCGGGCCGGGCGCTGCTCGCCCAGCGGGCCGCGACGCCCTCGTGCAGGGCGAACTCCAGGTGGAACCGGCCGGTGGCCGGGTCCGGGTCGACCAGGGTGTAGGCCCGCTGGTGGGAGCGGCCCTCGTTGTCGAACCAGAGGCGGATCCACATGGTGGGGTGCGCCTCAGCCGCGGCGAGCAGGCCGCCCCCGTCGACCAGCAGGCGGTGCAGGCTCCCGCTGACCCGCTCGGAGTCGAGCACGGTCAACCGGAATTCCCGGCCCCCCATCGCCTTGAGCACGAGGGCTTCCCAGTTCCGCTTCACGCCTGCCTCCACTGTCCCCGGTAGTTAGGTTAGGTTAACCTAACTGCGCCGTCCTGGGGAGGGGCACCCACACGATCCCGAGAAGAGGTCCGTCAATGCACCTGGAGAAGATCCCCGACATCGGCACCCTCACGCTGGAGCCGGTCGACCCGGCCGCCCACGCGGAGCTGCTGCACGCCTGGGTCACCCAACCCCGCAACGTCTACTGGGGGATGGGCGCCTACACCGTCGAGGAGGTCCGGGAGGTGTACGCCTTCCTGGACGGCCTCACCACCCACCATGCCTGGTTGATCCGCCTGGACGACGAGCCCGTCGGCATCTTCCAGAGCTACGAGCCGGCCGCCGACCCGGTCGGGGAGCGGTACGAGGTCCGCCCCGGGGACATCGGCATGCACCTGCTCCTCTCCCCCGGCCCGGGTGTCCCCCGGGGACTCGCCGCCACCGTGGGCCCGGCCCTGGTCCGGTTCCTGCTGCGCGACCCCGCCCTGACCCGGGTGGTGGTGGAGCCCGACGTCCGCAACGGGCTGGCCCTGCGCCGCATGCTGCTCAGCGGCTTCACCTTCGCCGAGGAGATCGACCTGGCGGAGAAACGGGCCCAGCTCGCCTTCCTCACCCGGGAACGGTTCGAGGCCGACCACGGCCCCGCCCCCGTCCCGGCCTGACCCCACCCGCAGACCCCGTCCCGGCCCAACCCACCTCCGCCGGACCCAGCCGGGGGCACTCAGCCCCGGCCGGCACCACCACCCGCGCGACCGGTGGCGGGCATGGTTGATCATGTGCTCATGTTCCGTGGAATATGGGAGCGGGCCCGGGAGAACCGGCGCGATCAGGATCGGTACCACCGCAACCGGGGCAAGAAGTCGAGGAACCCCGACGGTTGCTGCGACTGCTGCGACATCTTCGGCCTCTTCTCCTCGCTGCTGCTGCTCGGCTCCGTCGCCGCCGCCCGGACCGGCGCTCCGGCCCTGGACCGGGCCGGGGTGGCCGCCATCCGGGGGTACCGCCGCTGGGTCTCCCCGCACTGGCCCGGCCGCTGCCGGTTCACCCCCACCTGCGGGGCGTACGGGCTGACCGCCGTGGAACGGTACGGCCTGGCGGTCGGGGGCCGGATGGCCGCCGACCGGGTCCGCCGCTGCCGCCCCTCGGTACCCCGGGGCACCCAGGACCCGGTGCGCTGAGCCCACCGGGCACCCGGGACGGGACGCCCCCGCCCCGGGCGGCAGGATGGGGCGGGTGAGCGCGAGCCCCGCCCCGGCCGTCCTGGAGGCCGTGCTGGAACGGCTGACCTACGTCAACGAGGAGACCGGGTACACGGTCGCCCGGGTCGCCACCGAGCGCGGCAGTGACCTGCTGACCGTGGTCGGCGCGCTGCTCGGCGCGCAGCCCGGGGAGAGCCTGCGGCTGCGGGGCCGCTGGTCGTCGCACCCACGGTACGGCCGGCAGTTCGAGGTGGACTCGTACAGCACCGTGCTGCCCGCGACCATCCAGGGCATCCAGCGGTACCTCGGCTCCGGCCTGGTGAAGGGGATCGGGCCGGTCTTCGCCGAACGGATCGTGGCGCACTTCGGGCTGGACACCCTGCGGATCATCGAGGAGGAACCGGCCCGCCTGGTCGAGGTCCCCGGCCTCGGCCCGAAACGCACCGCGAAGATCACCGCCGCCTGGGCGGAACAGCAGGCGATCAAGGAGGTGATGCTCTTCCTCCAGGGCGTCGGCGTCTCCACCTCGCTCGCCGTCCGGATCTACAAGCAGTACGGCGACGCCTCGGTCGACGTGGTGACGAAGGAGCCGTACCGGCTGGCCGCCGACGTGTGGGGCATCGGGTTCAAGACCGCCGACACCATCGCCCGCGCCGTCGGCATCCCGCACGACAGCCCGGAACGGGTCAAGGCCGGGCTGGCGTACACGCTCTCCGAGGCGACCGACGACGGCCACTGCTACCTGCCCGTACCGCAGCTCGTCGCGGACGCGGTGACCATCCTGGACGTACCCGGGGACCTGGTCACCACCTGTCTGGACGACCTGGCCGCCGAGGAGGGGGTGGTCCGCGAGACGCTGCCCGGCGACGCCGTCGGCGGCCGGACCGGCGCGGACGGCGCACCGGTCGACGCGGTGTACCTGGTCCCCTTCCACCGTGCCGAACTCTCCCTGTCCGGGTCGCTGCGGCGGCTGCTTGACCACCGCGCCGACCGGCTGCCGCACTTCGCCACCGTCGACTGGGGCCGGGCGCTGGCCTGGCTGCGCGCCCGCACCGGCGCGGACCTCGCCCCCGAGCAGGAGCAGGCGGTCCGACTGGCGCTCACCTCGAAGGTCGCCGTGCTGACCGGCGGCCCCGGCTGCGGCAAGAGCTTCACCGTCCGCTCCATCGTGGAGCTGGCCGCCGCGAAGCAGGCCAAGGTGACCCTGGCCGCGCCGACCGGCCGGGCCGCGAAACGCCTCGCCGAGCTGACCGGGCACCCGGCCGCCACCGTGCACCGGCTGCTGCAACTGCGCCCCGGCGGGGATGCCGCCCACGACCGGGACAACCCGCTCGACGTGGACCTGCTCGTCGTCGACGAGGCGAGCATGCTCGACCTGGTCCTGGCGAACAAGCTGGTCAAGGCGGTACCGCCGGGCGCGCACCTGCTGCTGGTCGGCGACGTCGACCAGCTTCCCTCGGTCGGCGCCGGGGAGGTGCTGCGCGACCTGCTCGCCGCCGACGTCGTCCCCCGGGTCCGGCTGACCCAGGTCTTCCGGCAGGCCGCGCAGTCGGGGGTGGTCACCAACGCGCACCGGATCAACGCCGGCCGCTCGCCGAAGCTCGACGGGCTGGCCGACTTCTTCCTCTTCGCCTGCGACGACACCGAGGCGACCGCCGCGCTCACCGTCGACGTGGCCTGCGCCCGCATCCCGGCGAAGTTCGGTTTGGACCCGCGCCGCGACGTGCAGGTGCTCGCCCCGATGCACCGGGGCCCGGCCGGGGCCGGCGCGCTCAACACCCTGCTCCAGCAGCGGCTCACCCCGGCTCGCGAGGGGCAGCCGGAACGACGCCTGGGCGGGCGGGTGTTCCGGGTCGGCGACAAGGTCACCCAGGTCCGCAACAACTACGACAAGGGCCAGGCCGGGGTCTTCAACGGCACCGTCGGCGTGGTCGTCGCCCTCTCCACCGAGGAGCAGACCCTCACCGTCCGCACCGACGAGGACGAGACCATCGAGTACGACTTCGACGAGCTGGACGAACTGGCCCACGCGTACGCGGTGACCATCCACCGCTCGCAGGGCTCGGAGTACCCGGCGGTGGTGGTGCCGCTGACCACCAGCGCGTGGATGATGCTGCAACGCAACCTGCTCTACACCGCCGTCACCCGAGCGAAGAAGCTCGTCGTGCTGGTCGGCTCCCGCCGTGCCCTGGCCGCCGCCGTCCGGACCGTCGGCGCGGGTCGCCGGCACACCGCCCTGGCGTACCGGCTCACCGGTTCGGCCCGCTGATTCTGTCGGTGGGGGCCGCTAGCGTTCCCGGACGTGAGCGCAGTTCAGACGTACCGGTACCTGGGGTCCTCCGCCCTGTCGCGGGACGGCCTCGCCCTCCAGACCAGCGGCGGGCCGGCGCCGAACCCCCGCTTCTTCGACGGTTTCCTCACCACCCCGCACGCGGCGGCGGTCGGCCTGCTGGCCGTGGCCGAGGTGGCCCGCACCCGGTACCACCGGCCGGTCAGTCCGGCCAGCCTCGACCCCGTGGTCACCGGCAGCCGGGACCGGCTCCGGTTCGAGTCCTTCTCCGGCTGCTGCGGTGTGTACGCCCGGATGGACGCCCTGCCCGAGGGGCTCGACGGTGACGTGGTGGAGCACGGCACCACCAACGTCGACGTGAACAACCCGCTGCGCGAGGCGCTGGCCCGGGTCGGCGGCCTCGACCCGCTGCACCTGTCCGTCGGCCCCGACGACCTCACCGTCTCCACGCTGGACGGCCCGGTGGTGGAGAAGAAGGTTCCGCTGCCGGTGCGCTGGCTGCGCGGCTTCGCCGAGGTGCAGGTGCTGGCCGCCCGCTTCGAGCCCCGCGCGGAGATCCCGGCGACCGAGGCGGCGGCGTTCCTGCGCCGGCTGCCGACCGGCAACGACCGGGCGGTGCTCTGGGTGGTGCCGGCCGGGCGGACGCTGCGGCTCACCTCCCGCCCGGTCCCCGGGGCGGTCTGCCTGGCCGGGGCGAGCCGGCTGGTCGCGCTGCGCCCGATGCTGCGCTTCGCGAAGACCCTGCGGGCGTACGGGCCGACCGTGGCGGCCGGCTCCGCCCCGGTGCCGAGCACCTGGGAGCTGGACACCGGGGCGCTGCGGCTCTCCCTGACCCTCTCCCCCGAGCCGTACCGGGGCTTCTCCGGCGAGGGCGCGGCGCTGACCTCGCTGGCCGGGGACGACGTGGTCGACGACGCCGACCTGGTCTCCGCCCTGCTCTCCTGGGACCCGACGGTCGACGTGGACCGGCTCGCCGCCGAGGCCGGCCTCGACGCCGGCCGGGTCCGGGGCGCCCTGGCCCAGCTCGGCACCGCCGGCCGGGTCGGGTACGACGTCTCCGAGGCGGCGTACTTCCACCGGGTGATGCCGTACGACGCGGGTCGCGCCGAGCGGGACAACCCGCGCCTGGTCGGGGCCCGGGTCCTGCTCGACGCCGGCGCGGTGACGCTGGACGACGCGGCGGACGGCCCGCCGACGGCGGCGACGGTCCGCAGCGGCGAGCAGTCGTACCGGGTCCGTCACCTGCCGGACGACAGCTTCACCTGCACCTGCCCCTGGTGGGCCAAGCACCGGGGGCAGCGGGGGCCGTGCCGGCACGCCCTAGCCGCCCGGATGCTGCTCACCCAGCAGTCGACCACCGACGAGGTCACCGAGCAGACCGAGGAGCGGGTGTGAGTCGCGACCGGCCGGCCGGGATCATCAAGAGCGAGGCCCGCCGCCGGTACGAGCTGGCCAGGGGCGGCACCAGCGACCTGTTCGACCTGGTGGACACCGGTGCCGCCGACCTGATCGGGCCGGCCCTGGCCGGGCTGCCCGAGGAGCGCCGCCGGGAGATCGCCGCCGAGCTGACCACCTGGTTCAAGGAACGGGACCGGTCGACCTGGTGGTCGCAGGGCAAGGGCACCGCCCTGGCGGTCCTCGTGGTCGGCTGCCTGCCCACCGCCGCCCAGGCGGCGACGATCCTCGCCCGCCGCTCGATCGTGCTGGACGGTAGCCGGGCCGCCGGGCTGGTCCGCGCCGCCGCCACCGAGCGGGGCGTCACCTGGCTGGGCGATCTGGCCCACCGGCTCGCCGCCCGGTTCAACCAGTCGAGCTGGATCGAGCACTGGCGGTTCGTCGCCACGGTGCTGCGCGACGAGGGCGCACCGCCGCCGACCGACGACCGGTCCGTGCAGCTCTGGGTCAGCGGCCTCCAGTTCCCCGACAACCGGCACGACGGCCGCCGGCGCCGACCCCTGCTGGCGGCCCGCCTGCGCGAGGACCCCTTCCTCCCCGTCATGCTCCCCCGGCTGTTCGAGGTGGACGGCCTCGGCTCGCAGCTCGGCTTCGACATCGTCCTGCGCAGTTGGGAGGACCGGGAGCGGCACGGCCTGCTCAACGCCCTGACCACGCTCGCCGCCGAGGGCGTCATCGACCGGACGGTGCTGATCGACGGCTGCCTCGGCCGGCTGCTACGCGGCGACAAGACCTCCGCGCTGCGCTCCTTCGTCATCCTGCTCGACCAACTCCAGCCGACCACCGCCGAGGTCACCGCCCGCACCACCGACTACCTGCGCCTGCTCACCGACGCCCCGGCCCCGGTGGCCACGATGGCCCAGAAGGCCCTGCGGGAGCTGCCCGACCTGGCCCTGGAGTCGATCCTCGACGCCTCCCGGGAGGTGCTGTTCCGCCCCGACAAGACCCTGGTGAAGGCGCAGCTCACCTGGCTGGACCGGTTGGCCCGCAAGCCGTACCGGGAGCGGGCCGCCGAGATCGCCGAGGTGATCGCGGTCGCCGCCGAGCACCCCGCCGTCGAGCTGCGGGACCGGGCCAGCGCCCTCGCCGCCCGGCACGGCGTCGATCCGGCGGCGGCCGGCCCCGGCCCGGCGGTCGCCGAGCCACGCGGCGACGACCTGCCCGCGCCCACCCCGGCCGCCCCGGCACCGGCCCCGATCACCGACGTGGACGAGCTGGCCGAGGAGGTCGCCGCCCTGCTCGGCACCCGGTCACAGGGCGTGCCGATGGACCGGGTCCTCGACGGGCTGGTCCGCCTCACCGCGACCGACGCGCCCCGGGTGCACGCCGCCCTGGCCCCGGTCATCGAGCGGCGGCACTGGTCGTGGGGCAACGAGCACGGCTACGACCCGCTCTGCCTCTGCGGGGTGGTGGTCGACGTGTTCAGGACCGCCGGCGCGGACCAGCAGCCCCGGCGACGCAGCCGGTGGGAGTCGCTGCTCGCCGCCGTACGCCGCACCGACCGGGCCCCGAAGACCCCGGAACTGGTCGCCACCGACCCCCGGGTGCCGGCGGTCCACCGGCTGCTACGGGCCCGCCTCGCCGAGATCGGGATGCACCTGAACGAGCCGGGGCACGGTGGCCTGCTCGCCGCCCCCACCTCGACCAACGGTCAGCTCGACCCGCTCGCCCTGCTGGAGCGGCTGACCGCGCGGGGCGACCGGGCGGCCTGGCACTGGGATCTCACCCAGGCCCTGCTGCGCCTGCCCACCGGCCCCGACGACGCCGTCGCCGACAAGGCCGCCGCGCTGGGCACCCCGGCCGGTGACCGGCTCGCCGCCTGGCTGCGCTCCGGCGGGCTGCCGCAGCCGGTCATGCGGGCCACCTCCGCCCCCGTCAAGGAGAAGTCCCGCCACGCGTACCTGCGGGAGTACTACCAGAAACTGGGCGAGCGGATCCTGGTCGAGGTGCGCCCGCCCAACGGGTACGACGACCGGTACGGGCTGGTCACCGCCGACCCGACCCCGACCCTGTCCTCGATGGACGACGTCGGTTGGGAGAAGCTGTGGCCGTCCCTGCTGCCGGGGCACCGGGGCGTGGTGGCCGCCAACGCCCTACCGATGGTGGCCTCCGGGGCGGACGTGGACCAGCGCGACGCCACCGCCGTCCTGCCACTGCTCGCCGAGAGCACCGGCCCCGGCGGGGTGGCCGTCGACCTCGCCGTCGCCTACGGTCTCGGGGCCCGGCACGCCGCCGACCGGGTCGCCACCCTGGACGCCCTGCTCGCCCTGGCCGGGGCCGGGCAGTTCGACCCGGTCGGCACCGGCGGGCAGGTGGGCGCACTGGTCGTCCAGGACCGGGTGAAGCTGTCCCGGGCGGTGGAGCCGCTGCGCGACGCCGCGCTGGCCGGTGCGCCGCTGACGGTGTGGCGGCTGCTCGCCGCCGCGCTGCCGGCGCTGCTGGCCTCGGTCAAGCCCGCCCGTGGCCTGCCCGACCTGCTGACCCTGGCCGCCGAGACGGCCACCACCACCGGGGTCCGGATCGAGGTGCCCGGCCTGGCCGAGGTCGCCGCCCGGGGCGGGTCGAGCCGGCTGGTCACCGAGTCCCGCCGCCTCCACCTCGCCCTCACCACCGCCTGACCCGTTCCTCCGCCGCAGAGACACCGCCGTATCCGGTGTCCGTCCATCGATGGACACCGGATATCCACCGCTCCGGTGATCCGTTCGGTGAACCGCTTCGACAACAATCCTTGCAGAAGGGCGATCAGCGCCGACCGCGCGACGTCAAGGACACAACGGGGGACGTCGAGTGGTCGCGGCGGGCCTGGTCATCCTCGGGAAAAGGGATGGTGCGGGTCCGGCCCGCCCGGACGCCGCACCTTCTTCCCCTGCGGCGCGAGCCGTCCGGGGGACGCGGGTGGCCGTCGGCGGACGGAGTGGTTGGTGCGGACGCCCTTTCGAGCTGCCCCGTTCGTGGGACCAGCCGACCACCGACCCGGCCCGGGGCTCACCCGTTCCGGCCCCAACCGCTATCGACGGACGCGCGGCCGGCCCACCTCGCAGCCGAGCACCGCCGCCCAGAAGTTGACCAGCGATGGAACACCCGAGCAGTGGGTCAGCACCCGGGAGGAGGGTCGGATGATCCAGGCGTCGCCGTCGGGCAGCACGACGGCCCACCCGATCGGCCCGTCGTCGCCGTCGAGCACCAGCAGCTCCGGCACCTCGTCCACCTCGACCACGGGCAGGTCGGACAGCTCCTCCCGGGCCCGCTCGGCCCCGCCGGGCGACGGGGCGCAGCCCGGCTCAGCGCTCATCGTTCGTCCCGTCCGTGGCGTCGGTCCCCGGCCGGGTCCTCGACCTCGGGACGACCGGATGGACCGCTCTCACCACCAGCCGGCCACGCGGCTGCCCGTCCCGCAGCGGGTACCTGGTGGCCGGGCCCACCTGATCGACCGGCTCCTCCTGCCGCTGGAACCACTTCCATCGACCCACTTCCAACCTCCCGAACAGTCGACCATCTCCATCACTGACGGTCACCATCCGGCAGCCCGCACGCCGCCCGCAACATCTCGAACCACAATTTGTGATGAGAGATTGACTATGTGTCACAGAAGTTGGCATGGTGTTCCAGTTGAGACAGCCCGGCCGTCAACCCGAGACGAGGTGGCACGTGCCCGAGACCGGATCGTCCGTCCCGCGCCGACAGCTCGGCCGGTTGCTGCGCCAGGCGCGGGAGGAGGCGGGGATCAACCTGGAAGCCGCCGCCGAGGCGCTGGAGTGGTCCCGAGCCAAGATGTACCGGCTCGAAGGCGGGCAGGTCGCCCTGCGCACCCACGACGTCACCCTGATGTGCCGGCACTACGGCACCTCGGCCGAGCTGACCGAGGTCCTGGTCTCGCTCGCCCGCGAGACCAAGAGCAAGGGCTGGTGGCACGCGTACGGCGAGGTCATCCCGAGCTGGTTCGAGCTGTACGTCGGCATGGAAGCCGCCGCCCACCACATCCGCCAGTACGAGCCGATGCTGGTGCCGGGTCTGCTACAGACGCCGGAGTACATGGAGGCACTGTTCACCACCCGGCCGGGCCGCACTCCGCAGGAGGTGGCCCAGAAGGTCGCCCTGCGACTGGAACGCCAGAAGCTACTGACCCGCCGCAATCCCGTTGCCCCGCTGTTCGAGGCCATCATCGACGAGGCGGTCGTCCGCCGCCCCCTCGCCGACATCGAGGCATGGCGGCACCAACTCGCTTACCTGGTGAATGCCACCCAGGCTCCTCATGTGCGGCTCCGGGTGATGCCGCTTTCGGCCACACCGCATCTGGTGTCGGTCGCCGGGGCATTCGCGCTGCTGGACTTTCCGGCGGCCGGTACCCGACCCGCTGAACCAAGCACCGTCTACTGCGAGTCACTGACCGGCAGCCTCTACCTCGACCGCCCGGAGGAAATCGCCAAGTACCGCGAAGCCTGGCAACTGCTCTGGGACCGCGCGCTCGACGAGCGCGCCTCGGAAGACCTGATCGGCACCGTGATCAAGGAGAGCTACGATGACTGACCTGACCGGCGCAGAGTGGCGCAAGAGCAGCCGCAGCGCCGAGGGCAACTGCGTCGAGGTCGCCGACAGCCTGCCCGGCGTCGTCGGGGTCCGGGACTCGAAGGACCGGTCCGGCCCGGTGCTCACCTTCGGTGTCCCCGCCTGGCGGGCCTTCGTCACCACCCTCGGGGCCCGCCCCCTCCCCTGAGGCGCTCGCGCAGCCGCGCCTCGACCCGGAGGCGATACTGCCATCGAGCCGTATACCCGTCAGGAATAATTATACCTGACGGGTATACGGCTCGATGTGGTCACCTCGCCCGGCACCGCACGGGACAGCGAGCGGGCGGTCAGTGGATTCGACGTCCCCTCGCGTCCGGCACGCCGGACTTGCGGAAGAAGTACGTGTTGACGTGGTCACGCCACTCGCGTGCGCTCAACACCTGCTCGTCGAGGCGGTCGGTGACCCGCTCGTGCAGGGCGGGGTCGATCACCCCGGCGAGCAGTTGCCAGCGCCGGAACATCGCCTCGACCTGTTCCACCCCGGCGAAGTGGGTGTCGTAGATGTGCTGGATGACGGTGCTTCCGCTGTGCAGCACGTGGTCGTACGGCACGTGGTGGAAGAAGAGCAGCAACTCGTCGGGGCACGTCTCGGGTGACTCGTACACGTCCCGCCACGGCCACGGGTACTGGTCGGTGTAGCCGGTGCCGGTGGCCCGGGTCCGGTCCACGCCGACGCCGTCCCGGTCGGCGAAGTGGTACGTGCCCCACGGGCTGTACTCGTACCCGTCGACCTGCGGTCCGTAGTGGTTGCCGGGGTTGACCATGAAGCCGACGCCCAACGGCGCGGTGTACCGCTCGTAGGTGCGCCACGAGTCGTCCATGATCGCGTGCACGGTCTCCCGGACCAGGGCGGGGTCCTCCGTCGCCGTGGGCGGGAAGGTCAGGTCGATCCACTCGTCCAGGATGGCCGCCGGGTCCAGCTCGGGATCCCAGGCGAGGCGGCCGAAGGCGTACAGGTTGGCCTGCGCGAGCGGGTGCCCGCACCAGTACGGGTCGTCGCCCACGTTGGCGACCGCGACCAGGCCGCCCCCGGGGCCGGAGCGGGTCCGGGTCGGGCCCTGCGCCGGCTCACCGGCGACCACCGCGGCGACGGTCCGCCCCTCCTCGCCCCACGGCCGGAAGCCGAGGATCTCGCGCCACAGCGGGCCGAGGTAGCAGACGTGCCGCTGCTGGCCGGTGTACTCCTGGGTCACCTGCATCTCGACGGCCAGCCGGGTCGCCGGCATCGCGGCGATCACCGGGGAGACCGGCTCGCGGGTCTGGAAGTCGATCGGGCCGTACTTCACCTGGAGGATGACGTTGGTGCGGAACTCGCCGTCCAGCGGGGCGAAGTGGTCGTACGCGGCCCGCGCCCGGTCGGTGCGCCGGTCCCGCCAGTCCTGGCGGTGGTTGTAGACGAACGCCCGCCAGTGGACCACCCCACCGAGCGGGGCCAGCGCCTCGGCGAGCAGGTTCGCCCCGTCGGCGTGGCTGCGGCCGTACGTGAGGGGGCCGGGCTGCCCCTCCGAGTCGGCCTTCACCACGTACCCGCCGAAGTCGGGGATGCGCTCGTAGACCTGCCGGGTGGTGGTGGCCCACCAGGAGCGCACCTTCTCGTCCAGCGGGTCGGCGGTGGGCAGGCCACCGAGGACCACCGGGGCGGCGAAGGTGACCGACAGGTGCACCCGCACGCCGAACGGGCGCAGCACGTCGGCGATCTCGGCCACGTCGCCGAGCCGCTCGGTGAGCAGCCGCGCCTCGGTGCCGCCGACGTTCACGTTGTTCACCGAGATGGCGTTGATCCCGCAGGCCGCCAGCAGTCGCCCGTACGCCCGGATGCGGGCCAGGTCGCGGCGCGGGCCGCCGTTACGCCAGAAGATCGAGCCGCCCGCGTACCCCCGTTCGACCTGGCCCATCAGCGGGTGCACGGCCACGTTGTCCCAGTGGTCGAGCATCCGGCGGCGCAGCGCGGGCCGGTGCCGCCGGGTCGGCAGCCCCGGGTCGAAGGCGGCCTCGCCGAGTCGCACCACGTGATACAGCCCGTACAGCAGCCCGGCCGGACCGCCGGCCAGCAGCACCGTCGTGTCGCCGACCCGGGTGAGCAGGAAACCCTCGTCGCCCAGCCCGCCGCCGGTCTCGTTCAGCGGGGCCAGCGCCCGCGTCGCCGGGGCGGGCAGCGGCCCGGCCCAACGCAGCGCGAGGACCAGGTCGACCGGTTCGTCCCGGTACGGGGCGACGAGCGCCTGCCCGCCGAACCGGGAACAGGCCCAGGTGACCTCGGTCTCGACGGTGTCGACGAGCGGGCCGTCGCCGTGCACCAGGACCCGGCGGGAGCCGAGCGCCCGGAACGCCTCCGAGGGCAGCCAGGCCGGGTGCACACTCGGCTCCCCGAACCGGTGCGGGTGGCCGGTGACGGTCGTCGGCTCCCCGGCGGAGCCCGCCATCGGGGCGCTCACCGCTCCTCCCGCAGCACCACGACGCCCCGCTCCGGCAGCCGCAGCGCCGCCCCGGCGGTCACCCGGTCCCCGGTGAGCAGGTCCACGCCACCGCTGACGGCGGTCACCTCGACCGGTTCGGCCCGGTGGTTGAGCAGGAAGAGCAGCCGGGTGCCGTCCGGGGCGACCCGCACCGCCGACTCCAGGTCCGCGACGTCCGGGTACGGGCCGAGCAGGTCGTGCCGGGCCAGCACCTGCCGGACCACCCAGGAGACCCCGGTCTGGTCCAGCCCGGCGGCGACGTACCAGCCGTCCCCGTCGCCGAAGGCGTTGCGGGTCACCGCCGGGGTGCCGGCGTAGAAGTCGGCCAGGTACGTCCCGACCACCTCCGCCCCCTCCGGGACGACCAGCTCGAAGAGCAGCCGCGACTCGACCTCCACGGCGTCGTCGCCGGTGCCGAGGCGGACCGGGTTGACCACCTCCGGGCCCCGGGCGTCCCACTCGTCGACCCGGACCCCGGTCAGCGGCCCGAGCGGACCGGGGACGTCCATCAGGAAGGCGTTGTCCTGCTCGTCCACCCGCCCCGACAGGTACGTGGTCAGCACCGAGCCGCCCCGGGCGGCCACCGCCTCCAGCCGCGCGACCACGTCCCCCTTGAGCAGGTGCAGCACCGGGGCGACCACCACGTCGTACCGGGACAGGTCGGCGCTCACCGCGACCACGTCCAGGTCCACCCCGGCGTCCCAGAGCGCCCGGTGGTACGCCAGCACCACCTCCTGGTACCGGACCAGCCGGGACGGGCCGTCGGAGATCTCCAGCGCCCACCAGGAGTCCCAGTCGAACAGCAGCGCCACCCGGGCCGGGGTGCGCGCGCCCAGCGAGGCACCGCCCAGCCGCTCCAGCTCCGCGCCCAGCTCGGCGACCTCGCGGAAGACCCGGGTGTCGGCGCGGCCGGCGTGCCCGATCACCGCGCCGTGGTACTTCTCGCTGGCGCCCCGACCGGCGCGCATCTGGAAGAAGAGCACCGCGTCCGCGCCGTGCGCCACCGCCTGCCAGCTCCACAGCCGCATCAGGCCGGGCCGCTTGAGCGGGTTGACGTCCCGGCAGGCGGTGACGCTGGGGGTCTGCTCCATCAGCCAGAACGGCTGGCCGTCCTTGAGCCCGCGCATCAGGTCGTGGGTGAGCGCCATCCGGGCCGCCGACTCGTCGTCGGGCGGGTAGTTGTCCCAGGAGGCGAAGTCCAGGTCCGCCGCCCAGCGGTGGTAGTCGATCGGCCGGTACATGCCCATGAAGTTGGTGGTGACCGGCACGTCCGGGCTGGACTCGCGGATGGCCGCCTTCTCGTCCCGGAAGTTGGCCAGCATCGCGTCCGACATGAACCGCAGGTAGTCCAGGGTGATGCCCTGGAAGGCGGTGTGGTCGGGGCCGCGCCAGTGCTCGGTCAGCGCGGACGGCGGCTCGATCTGCGCCCAGTCGGTGAAGGTGTGCGACCAGAAGGTCGTGTACCAGGCCGCGTTCAGCTCGGCCAGGCTGCCGTAGCGCGCCCGCAGCCAGTCGCGGAAGCCGGCCGCGCACAGCTCGCAGTAGCAGGACCCGCCGTACTCGTTGCCGACGTGCCAGGCGACCACCGCCGGGTTGCCGGCGTACCGGCGGGCCACCCGACGGGCCAGCTCGGCGGAGAGCCGCCGGAACACCGGGGAGCTGGGGCAGGAGTTGTGCCGCTGCCCGAAGCGGTGCCGCCGGCCCTCGAAGTCGACCCGGCACACCTGCGGGTACGCCGTCGCCAGCCACGCCGGGTGCGCGCCGGTGCCGGTGGCCAGGCAGATGCTGCGCCCCTCGGCGGTGGCCCGCTCGACGATCCGGTCCAGCAGGCCGAAGTCGTAGATGTCCTCGGCGGGCTGGGTGAGCGCCCAGGTGAAGACGCCGAGGGTGACGGTGTCGATCCGGGCGGCGTCGAAGAGCCGGTAGTCCTGCTTCCACACGTCCTCGGGCCACTGCTCGGGGTTGTAGTCCCCGCCGAAGGGCACCTTCCCGGTGACCGGCAGGCTCATGCCGTCACCTCGCCGCGCTCGCTCATGCCGTGAACTCCTTCTCCACGATGGTGATCATCGGATCGCCGATCCGCAGCAGGGACAGGACGAACAGGACGCCGACGAGGGCGAGCACCGCCTCGGAGAAGAGCACCGTGACGGCGACCGCCGCCGCCAGCAGCAGCCCGGTGCCGAGGGTGACGCCCGGCGTACGGACCAGGAAGTAGAGGGCCAGCCGCAGCACGTCGCGGGTCCGGAAGGTGAACAGCGCGGTGACCACCAGCGCGTTCGCCCCGACCAGGGACACCCCCGCCCCGACCAGCACCAGCAGCGCCCCCCACCAGGCGGGGACGGCGGCGGCGGAGAGGTTGGCGAGGTTCACCGCGACGACGGCCAGCCAGGCCAGCAGCGGCACCCAGATCCGCAGTGTCCCGCCCAGGTTGGCCCGGTACCCGCGCAGGAACAGCGCGGCCGGGCGCAGGTCGGTCAGGTCGGGACGCTGGTGGCGCAGCGCGTACAGGGCGGCGGAGACCGCCGGGCCCACCGGGAGCAGGCAGGCCGCCACCAGCGGCAGGTTGCTGACGTCGGAGCCGAGCAGGACCAGCGGCACCAGGCCGGGCAGGGTGGTGGCGACCAGCAGCACCCCCACCACCAGCAGGGTGTGCACGTGCGCGGCCCCCCGGGACAGCGGGCCGTCCCCGAACTGCCGCCAGGTCTGCGCGGTCACGGCTGCTCCCGCCGGTCGCCCCCGCCGAGCAGGCGGTCGTCGTCGCACCACGGCGGGGTCTCGTCCACCACCGGGGTCAGCTCGACCAGGGTCACCTCGTGCCGGGCCAGGGTGAGGTCGAGGTCCACCCGACCGGCCCGCACCGGCAGCGCCCGGTGGCTCCGGGCCGGCTCGGCGGCCTCCCGCAGCGCGTCGAGCTGGCCGGGCCGGGGCGAACGCGGACGGCCCAGCTCCCGCCAGGCCGCGAGGACGTTGCCCGCCTCCTCGCTGACCGACCGCCGCAGCAGGAACGCCGACCCGGTGCCGGCCGGGCTGGTGCCCGCCGATCCGGTGCCGACCGGGCTGGTGCCGGCCGGGCCGAGCGGCACCGAGAGCGACACGGGGTGCCGGTCGGTCACCGGCTCGTGGCCGGTGACGTCGACCGGGGCCCAGGCCAGCACCGCCACCCGGCCGTCCGGGTGCCGGGTGACCAGGTGGTCCGCGCCCCGGGCCAGCACCTCGTCGCCGAGCCGGGCCATGAAGGCGTACAGGTGGTACGTGGGTTTCCTGAGCTGGCGGTGGGTGAGCAGGCCGAACCCGCCGTGGAACAGCGCGGTGGGGATGCCCACCTCCTCGAACATGTCGCTGAACGTCCAGTACGAGAAGGAGTCGACGAGGTCCCCGCCGCCGGCCAGCACCGGGGCGAGGTACGCGGCGTGGAACGCGGTGTCGTGGATCGGGTTGTCCGGCCGGTACGACGAGTTGAACTCGGTGATGTGCACCGGCAGGTCGGCCAGCGCGGTGCCGGCCAGGTGCTTGCGGGGGGCGGCGAACTGGGCCAGCAGCTCCGTCGCCGGGGCGAGCGTCTGGTACGTGCCGAACGGCACGTGCTCCGCCGGCCCGGAGGTGTACGCGTGCCGGCTGACAAAGTCCACCGGCACGTTCCGGTCGGTGACGAACTCGGCGAACGGCACCAGCCACTCGTCCGACCCGGGCGAGATCGCCGGCCCGCCGACCTGGAGGCCGGCGTCGACCTCCTTCACCGCGTGCGCGGAGACCTCGTACAGCCGGTGGTAGGCGTCCTGGTCGGCACCCGGCCAGAAGATGTCCAGGTTGGGTTCGTTCCACACCTCGATCGGCCAGCCGCGCACCTCGTCGAGGCCGTACCGGTCGACCAGGTGGGAGACCGTGGCCCGGACCAGGTCGGCCCACTCGGTGTGGGAGCGGGGCGGGCTGATGTTGCCCCGCCACCAGAAGACGGTCTGCTCGCCGGAGGCCAGCCCCGAGGGCATGAACCCCAGCTCCACGAAGGGCCGGATGCCCAGCTCCAGGTAGGCGTCGACGACCTGGTCGACGTAGGTGAAGCTGTGGTGCACCCGGCGCTCGCCCGCGTACTCGTACGGGCGGTGCACGCCGACGCCGTCGCTGAACAGGCCGTGCCCCCGGATGTGCCGGAAGCCGATGTCCCGCTGCACGAGGGCCAGCGCGTCCTGGTAGTCCCGGCGCAGGGCCAACTCGAAGCGGCCGGTGCCCACGCAGGCACGCCAGGCGTCGGTCAGCCGGCCGGTGGGCTGGTCGGGAACGGTGATTCGCATGGCTGGTCCTCTGGTCGTGCACGGGGCGGAGGCGGGAACGGGAACGGGTGGGGGCGGGTCCGGCCGGGCCACCGTCGGGGCCCGGCCGGACCCGCGGGGCTAGCCGTTCTCCTTCTGGAAGCGGTCGTACGCCTTGTCGACGAGCTGCATGTAGGCGTCCAGGTTCTTGCTCTTCAGCTCGGTGACGTAGGCGTCCCACTCGGTCAGCGGGCGCTGGCCGAGGATGAACGTCAGGGTGTTCTGGGTGACGTGGTCCTTCAGCGGGGTCTCCCAGAGCGCGACCTGTTCCCGCTCCTCGTCGGTCAGCGGGTACGGCGGCGGCACCGCGATCGGGGTCCGGGCGTTCATCACCTGCTGGAACTCCATCTCCTCCGGGGAGAAGAACGACTGCACCAGCTCCAGGTTGCCGCCGTAGGCGAAGACCCCGTTGTAGAAGCCGAAGTCCTTCTGGAGGTGCTTGCTGCCCTTGGGGTTGAGGCCGACGACGTCGACGTCACCGGTGAGGCCGCGCTTGCCGGAGCCGTCCCGGGCGAAGGTCGTCCCCTCGACGCCCCACCTGCTGAACTCCTGGCCCGCGTCGGAGTACCAGAGCCAGTCGATGAACTGCATCATGGCGACGAAGTTCTTGCTCTCCCGCGCCTTCGTGGAGATCATGATGCCGCCGCTGCTCGTCCGGGGGGCCGGGTTGATCTCGCCGGCCGGGCCGACCGGCAGCGGGATCTTGACCAGCTTGGCCGCCGGGTTGGTCCGCGCCAGGTCCGGCCGGTACTCGTTGACCAGGGTCTGCGCGTTGCCGCTGATCACGAAGGACTTGCCGTTGGCGAGCTTCTGCCGGGCGGCGTCGTCGGTCTGGGTGAAGCTCTCCGGGTCCATCAGCCCCTCGGCGACCAGCTTGTTCAGGTACGCCAGCATCTGCCGGTACTGCTCACTGGCCCCGGTGTAGACGAACTTCTTCTCCGCCGGTACCCAGGTGGTGTGCTGGTAGTTCCAGCCGGCGTTGGTGCCGAAGGACGCGCCGAGGAAGTTCAGCAGCGCCCCGCCCGGGGTGGGCTTGCCCCACCGGTCGGAGAACGGGTACGTGTCCGGGTACTTCGCCTTCATCGCCTTGAGCGCGGCGTACACCTCGTCCCAGGTCTTCGGGACGGCCAGGCCCAGTTCGTCGAGGATGTCGGTGCGCATCACCAGCGAGTAGTCCTGGGTGGGCTTCTCCTCCATCCCCGGCAGCAGGTAGAACTTGCCGTCGGACTGCCGCAGCGAGTCCAACTCCGGGTGGAAGTGCCACTTCTCGATCTTGTCCTTGAGGTGCGGCATCAGGTCGAGGTAGTCGCTCACCGGCAGGATCGCGCCGGAGGAGACGAACGCGTTCTCGGCCGGGTGGTACGTCTTCGGGATGATCAGCGGCGCGTCCCCGGCACCGATGAGCAGGCTGCGCTTCTGCTCGTAGTCGCTCAGCGGCACGGCGACCGGCTCCAGCGTCACGTTGGTCCGCTTGGTCAGCTCCGACCAGAACAGCCAGTCGTTCTTCAACGGGTAGTTCGGGTGGTTGTTGTAGAGCACGGAGAAGGACAGCGGCTCGGTGGCGGTGAACTGGTCCCCGACGCCGTACTCGGCCATCGCGCCGGCCCGGTTCTCGGTGAGGTCCGTCGACTCGGTCGGCTCCTCGGAGCAGCCGACGAGGCTGACCGCGAGCAGACCGGCGGTGGCCAACGCCACCCGGCGCCATGATCGGTGAAGCATGGCTGGTCCCTTCGGTATCGGTGGTGGGGTGGACGGTGCGAGCCGGCCGGCCCGGGTCAGCCCTTGACCGCGCCGAGCATCACGCCGGAGACGAAGTAGCGCTGGATGAAGGGGTAGACCGTCAGGATGGGCAGGGTGGTCAGGACGATGGTCACCGCCTGGAGGGTCGCCGCGGCCTGGACCGCGTCGGCGTCGGCGACCCCGCCGGCCGACTGGGCGCCGGTCGCCCCGGCGATGAGGTTGCGCAGGTAGACGGTGACCGGGAACAACTCCTGCCGGTCCAGGTAGAGGAACGCGGTGAACCACGAGTTCCAGAAGGAGACCGCGTAGAACAGCACCATCGTGGCGATGATCGCCTTGGACAGCGGCAGCACGATCCGCAGCAGGATGCCGTACGTGTTCAGCCCGTCGACCGCCGCGGCCTCCTCCAGCTCGGTCGGCAGGCTCTCGAAGAACGCCTTCATCACCAGCAGGTTGAACACGTTGATCGCGTTCGGGATCACCACGGCCCAGATGCTGTTCTTCATGCCCAGGCTGGTGATCAGCACGTAGTTGGGGATCAGCCCGCCGGAGAAGAACATGGTGAACACCGCGATGCCGACCAGCGCCCCGCGCCCCTTGAGCTGCGGCTTCGACAGCACGTACGCGTAGCAGGTGGTCAACACGATCGAGATGGCGGTGGCGACCACGGTGTACACGACGGTGTTGCGGTAGTTCGTCCAGAACATCGGGTCGGACGTGACCAGCTTGTACGCGGTCAGGTTGAACCCCTGCGGGAGCAGGTTCACCTTCCCGGCGATGATGTTCGCCTCGTCGCTGAGCGACCGGGCCACGATGTTCACGAACGGGTACAGCGTCACGATCACCACGGCGGTCAGGATGATGCCGTTGACCACCTGGAAGACCCGGTAGCCACGGGTGTCCCGGGGGCCGCGCGGGCGGCGGGCGGCCCGCTTCGTGCCGAGGGTCACCACAGGCTCGTCCCCACCGTGCGCCGGGAGATCAGGTTCGCCGTCAGCACCAGGACCAGCCCGATCACCGCCTCGAAGAGGCCGATCGCGGCGGCGTAGCTGAAGTTGCTGGACTCGAAGCCCATCCGGTACAGGTACGTCGAGATCACGTCCGCCGTCGGGTAGGTCAGCGGGTTGTACAGCAGCAGGATCTTCTCGAAGCCGACCGCCATGAAGGTGCCGATGTTGAGGATCAGCAGCGTCACCATGGTCGGCCGGATCCCGGGCAGGGTGACGTGCCAGGTCTGCCGCCACCGGTTCGCCCCGTCGATCCGGGCCGCCTCGTACAGGTTGCCGTCGATGGTGGTGAGGGCGGCGAGGTAGAGGATCGTGCCCCAGCCGACGGTCTGCCAGACCTCCGAGGAGACGTAGATCGTCCGGAACCACTCCGCCCGTTGCAGGAACGGCACCCCGTCCCCGCCGGTGGCCCGGACGAGCTGGTTCACCGCGCCGTCCATGGCGAGCAGCTGCATCACCATCGCCGCCACGATCACGATCGACAGGAAGTGCGGCAGGTACGACACCGACTGGACGAACCGCTTGAGCTTGCGGGTACGGACCTCGTTGAGCAGCAGCGCCAGCACGATCGGCAACGGAAAGCAGAACAGCAGGGTCAACGCCCCCAGGACCAGGGTGTTGGTGAACACCTGCCAGAACGTCGGGTCGGCGAAGAACATCCGGAAGTACCGCAGGCCCACCCAGTACTCACCGAAGATGCTGCCGCCCGGCTGGAACCGGCGGAACGCGATCACGTTCCCGAGCATCGGCAGGTACCGGAAGACCAGGAAGAACAGCAGCGGCAGGACGGCCAGCGAGTAGAGCTGCCAGTCCCGGCGCACCGCCTGCCGCCAGCCCCGGCGCCGGGGCCGTACCCGGGGGGCGGGGGCGACCGGCGCGGGCTCGCCGGTCTCCGGCGGCCGGAGCGTCTCGGAGGTCATCCTCGCCCCTCCTACCGGGGCTGCGCGAGCGCCACAGCGGGCTCGACCCGCACGCTGGTCAGCAGTTCCCGCTGGTGGCCGACCTCGCGTTCGGCGCCGGTCAGCCGCAGCGGCAGGCTGGCCACCACGTCCCCGCTGGACCGGCCGAACCGCAGGTCGACCGCGCCGGGCTCGACGATCCGCCGGCCCCGCAGCCCGGTGAACGACGCCACGTCGGCGCAGACCCCGAACGTCACGGTCGCCGCCGCCCCGGCCTCCAACGCGACCCGGGCGTACCCGACCAGCCGGACCACCGGCCTGGTGGTCTGCGCGACCGGGTCGTGCAGGTACAACTGGACGATCTCCGTGCCGGCCCGGGAGCCGGTGTTGCGGACGGTGATCCGGACCGTGGTCTCCCCGTCGACCGGCCAGGCCACCGGCCCGGCACCGGACACCGGCTCCCCCGCGGGGTCGAGCACCGTCGCGTCGGACCAGTCGAAGGTGGTGTAGCTCAGCCCGTGCCCGAACGGGTACGCCGGGGTCGGGTCCACCGAGGAGACCTCGGAGCGACGACCCAGCGGCGGCGACAGGTAGGTGGCGGGCAGCCCGCCCGCGTCCCGGGGCACGCTCACCGGCAGCCGGCCGGACGGGTTCACCGCGCCGGTGAGCACCTCGGCGAGGGCCTGGCCGCCCCGCTGCCCGAGGAAGAACGCCTGCACGACGGCGGCGGCCCCGGCGAACTCCGGGCCGAGCGCGTACGGCCGGCCGGCCAGCAGCACCAGCACCACCGGCGTACCGGTGTCCAGCACGGCCCGGACCAGGTCCGCCTGCACGCCGGGCAGGCGCAGGTCGGCGGCGTCGCAGCCCTCACCGGAGGTACCCCGGCCGAACATGCCGGCCCGGTCCCCGACGGCGAGCACGCAGACGTCGGCCTCGCCGGCCGCCGCGACCGCCGCCGCGAAGCCGGTGGTGTCGTCGCCGGTGATGGCGCAGCCCGGTTCGTGGACCAGCCCGGGGACGAGCCGGGCGAGTTCGTCACGCAGCGAGGGCAGGTCCAGGCCGAGCCCGTGCTCGGGATGCTCCCCGACGTGGTTGGCGAACGAGTAGCAGCCGAGGAAGGCCATCGGGTCGTCCGCGACCGGGCCCACCAGCGCGACCCGCCGCTGCGGGGCGAGCGGCAGCACCCCGTCGTTGCGCAGCAGCACGACCGACTCGCGGGCCAGCCGCAGCGCGACCTCCCGGCTGGCCTCGTCGTCGAGGCGCAGCCCCTCGACGCCGTCGGGCAGTTCCCGCCAGTCCTCGTCGAGCAGGCCCAACTCGGCCTTCTGGATCAGCACCCGGCGCAGCGCCCGGTCGATCAGCGCCTCGTCGACCTCGCCCGCCCGCACCGCCGTCACCAGGTCGGGGCCGAAGGCGTCCACGGTGGGCAGTTCCACGTCGATGCCGGCGCGCAGGGCGAGCCGGGCGGCGTCGGCCGACCCGTCGGCCAGCTTGTGCAGGGTCTCAAGGAAACGCACCGAGAAGTAGTCGGCGACGACGGTGCCGGTGAAGCCCCACTCGTCGCGCAGCAGGCCGGTCAGCAGGCCCTCGTCGGCGGCGGCCGGGAGGCCGTCGATCTCGGCGTACGAGTTCATCACCGACCGGGCCCCGCCCAGCCGCAGCGCCATCTCGAACGGCGGCAGGATGGCGTCGGCCAGTTCCCGGCGGCCCATCGACACCGGGGCCAGGTTGCGCCCGCCCCGGGAGGCGGAGTACCCGGCGAAGTGCTTGAGCGTGGCCACGATGCCGGCCCGTTCCAGCCCCCGCACGTACGCCGCGCCGACCGTCCCGACCAGGTACGGGTCCTCGCCGATGGTCTCCTCGGTACGGCCCCACCGGTAGTCGCGGGTGACGTCGAGGACCGGGGCCAGCCCCTGGTGCACCCCGGCCGCCCGCATCGACCGGCCGATCCGCCCGGCCATCTCCTCGACCAGGTCGGGGTCGAAGGCGGCACCCCAGCCCAGCGGGGCCGGGTAGACGGTGGCCCGCCAGGCGGCGAAGCCGGTCAGGCACTCCTCGTGCACCTGGGCGGGGATGCCGAAGCGGCTGGTGGCGACGATCTGCGCCTGGGAGGCGGCCAGCGAGCGGGCACCCTGGACCGGGTCCACCGGCGCGGTGCCGAACGGGCGGGTGAGCTGGCCCAGCCCGTACCGGATGAGGTCGGGCCACGGCGGAGCGTCGCCCATCATGTCGGACTGGTGCGGGGCGACCCCCTCGCCGGAGGCGTCCGCGCCGACCCAGACCCCGACGAGTTGGGCGACCTTCTCCTCCAGCGTCATCAGCGGGATGAGCGCCTCGGCCCGTTCGGTCGGCGACCGCTGCGGATCACGCCAGGCGGCGGCGTCCCGGGGTGTCGGACCGTGGTCGACGGGCACCTGACTTCTCATCCGTTCCCCTTAGCTTCGACCCCGCCCGCGCCCCGTGGTCAGGGCGAACGACGACAGCGACGGCCTCGAAAGTTTCGGCAATAACCGCGTTACCTGTTTCGGCAACTTAAGCGGCGCGTCAGAATGTGTCAAGGGTCTCAAATTGACCGTCGACATCGTCCACTCCGCGACGGTCGGTCGCGTTCGAGCGCGTGATCGGCGGATTCGCGCATTCGCCGGGCCCGATCGATGAGCCGACCGTGTTAGGGTGCCTCGAAAGTTTCGGATGCGTTCTATGAGGCTTCGATGACAGAGTCCCGACCGCCGGCCGCACCTGCCTCTGCCACCATCGCCACCATCGCCGACGAGGTCGGGGTCTCCGTGGCGACGGTGTCGAAGGTCCTCAACGGGCGCTCGGACGTCGCCCCCGAGACCCGGGCCCGGGTCGAGGAGAGCCTGGAACGCAACCGGTACCGTCGCCGCACCAAACGGCAGCCCACCAGCACCGGGCAGCTCGACCTGGTCTTCCACGAGTTCGACTCCGAGTGGGCCATGGAGATCATGCGCGGCGTGGAGGCGGTGACCTCGGCGGCCGGGGTGGGCGTGACCGTCTCCCAGCTCGGCGGCGCGCACAGCCCCTCCGCGCAGTGGCTCGACGCGGTGCTCGCCCGCCGCCCGCTCGGCGTGCTCTTCGTGCTCTGCCACCTGACCGAGCCGCAGCAGCAACAACTGCAACGCCAGCTCATCCCGTTCGTCGTCGTCGACACCGACAGCGCCACCTCCGCCTCGGTGCCCACCGTCGGCTCCAACAACTGGAACGGCGGATTGCTCGCCACCCGCCACCTGCTGGAGCTGGGTCACCGGCGGGTCGCGATCATCTCCGGCCCGCAGGACGTGCTGTGCAGCCGGGCGCGGGCCGCCGGTTTCCAGTTCGCCCACGACGAGGCCGGGCTCACCGTCGACCCCACCCTGGTCCGGTACGGCAGCTTCTACGTCGACGCCGGCTACCGGCACGGGATGGAGCTGCTCACCCGCGCCGACCGCCCCACCGCGATCTTCGCCGGGTCGGACATGCAGGCCATGGGGGTGCTCCGGGCCGCCCGGCAGCTCGGCCTGCGGGTCCCCGAGGACCTCTCCGTGATCGGGTACGACAACCTGCCGGTCGCGGCCTGGATCGGTCCCGCCCTGACCACCATCAACCAGCCGCTGCGGGACATGGCCGGCACCGCCACCCACATGCTGCTCGACCTGGCCCGGGGGGTCGAGCTGTCGACGAGCCGGATCGACCTGGTCACCGAGCTGATCGTCCGGGAGAGCACCGCACCCCCACCCGACCACCCCTGACCCGGCGACGCCGGCCCGGCGCGACCGTGGCCCGGCGCGGGAGCCCGGGTCCGGCCACCCTGCGAGGACCCATGCCCTTCGATCTGCCCCTCGACCAGCTCCAGCGGTACACGCCCGCCGTCGCCGAGCCGGCCGACTTCGACGAGTTCTGGCGGACCACCCTGACCGAGGCCGCCGACCGGCCGGTCCTCGTCGACGTCCGCCCGGAGCCGACCGACCTGCGCCTGGTCGACACCTGGGACGTCACCTTCGCCGGTTTCGGCGGCGATCCGGTCCGGGCCTGGTACACCCGCCCGGCCGGGGTGGACACGCCGCTGCCGGCGGTCGTCGAGTACGTCGGCTACGGGCGCGGCCGGAGCCTGCCGCACGAGCGGCTGACCTGGCCGGTGGCCGGGTACGCGCACCTGCTGATGGACAGCCGGGGCCAGGCCGGCCAGTACAGCAGTGGCGACACCCCGGACCCGCACGGCGCGCCCGGCGGCCCCTGGCCGGTGACCTGGGGCATCCTCGACCCGCACCGGTACCACTACCGTCGACTGATCACCGACGCGGTCCGGGCGGTCGCGGCGGTCCGGGCCCTGCCCGGCGTCGACGCCGGACGGGTCGCGGTCGTCGGCAACAGCCAGGGCGGCGGGCTCGCCCTCGCGGTGGCCGGACTCGTCCACGACCTCGCGGCGCTGCTCACCACCGCCCCGTTCCTCTGCCACCTCCAGCGGGCGATCGAGCTGACCGACGCCCAGCCGTACGGCGAGATCGCCCGGTACCTGGCGGTCCACCGGTCGGCGGAGGGGGCGGTCCGGCGCACGCTGTCGTACGTGGACGGGGTCACCTTCGCCCGGCGGGCCACCGCACCGGCCCAGTTCGGCATCGGCCTACGGGACAACGTCTGCCCGCCGAGCACCGGCTTCGCCGCGTACAACCAGTACGGCGCGGCCGGGTGCCGGGCGGGACTGCCGCAGCGGGAGATGCACGTCTACCCGTTCAACGGCCACGAGGGCGGGGAGGCCGTGCACACCCGCCGCCAACTGCGCTGGCTGGACCGGATCGTGCGGGTGACCGACCCCGCCGGGTCGGCCGACCGGGCCTGACCGCCGCCCCCAACGCGGTCGGGCCACCCCGACCGCGTCGCCGGCCGGGTGCGCCAGCAGGTCAGCGGCGTCGCCGATCGGTCAGCGGCACTGCCCCCGAAGCGCAGCCAACGGCCGACGGCGTCGCCCGGTTTCAGTGCCGTCCCCCGGGGTTCAGCGGCGTCGCCCGTCGGGTCAGCGGCGTCGCCCGTCGGGTCAGCGGCGTCGCCCGTAGCGGCCGGCGGCGACGGAGACGCCGATCGCGGCGAAGCCGACCTGGAGGGCCAGTTCGATCCAGTCGATGCCCCGGGTGTCGTCGACGCCGAGGATGCCGGCCACGAGGGTGCCGAGGAGCGCGGCGAGCACGCCGATGGCCAGGGTGAGCCAGATCGGGATGTTCTGCTTGCCCGGGACGACGAGCCGTCCCAGCGCACCGATGATCAGGCCGATGACGATGGCGGTGAAGAAGCCGGTAACTTCCACGGGAGCCGTCCCTTCGACAGGTGTACTTCATGATCATGCCCGGTCGGCCCGGCCGGTCACACCCCTGCGCCACCGTCCGGGGGATTCGTCACGTAACCGTCACCCGCCCGTGCGCCGTTCGTCGCACCCACCCGCCGGACGCGCCCGCCTCCCGGGGTCGCCACCACGCACGCCGGCGCCCGGCGGTCGGGTGGGGGTACCACCGGTGACCGCCGGGCGCCGGGCGTGGGTCAGCGGGCGCCGCCGGAGAGCGCGACCAGCGCCTGCGCCGTCCGGAAGTACGGGTTGCGGCCGAGGTCGCCGACGGTGGTGATGTTGAAGGCCTCCTTGAGCAGCTTGGCGTCGCCGTCGCTGACCCCGGCGAGGGCGGCCACCGGGGCGTCGACCAGCTCGGCGAGGGTCTTGTCCTGGTAGGCCTTGTCGACGAGCTTGGTGAGGTCGGCGGTGACGGGCATGCACACTCCTTCGAGAAATCCGATCGGGACATTACGACCGGATATGGTTGAACCTACCGAATTAGATCATCAAACCCGCGCCCGGGTCCACTGTGGACGCCGCTGGGCGACCGCGCGCCGGCCGGTACCGGCCGGCGGCCCTGGTCAGCCCTCGTCGCCGCCGTCCTCGTCGCCCTCGAAGGCGTCGAAGACCTCGTCGGCGACCATGCCTCCGGCGAAGCCGAGGGCCGCGCCACCGACGACACCCGCCGCGACCGCGCCCATCCCCGGGCCGCGCCGCTCGTGGTGCTCCTCGTAGTGCCCCCCGTGCGGCGGGCCGTACCCCGGCTGCCCGTAGCCGGGCTGGCCGTAGGCGGGCTGCCCGTAGCCCGGTTGGCCGTAGCCGGGCTGGCCGTAGCCGGGCGGCGGGTACCCGCCCGGGGCGCCGTACCCGCCGCCGCCGAGCAGCGACTGCCGCTGGTCCAGCGCCTGGCGCAGCCAGCCGTCCACCTGGCCCGCCCAGTCGACCTGGTCGGCGTCGGTGTGCGCGACCCGGTACCGGCCGTACGAGTCGTGGCCGGGGGTGAACAGGCCGCCCCGCTTGTCGAACTCCAGCACGATGTCGACGCCGTACTCGTTGGCGACGAAGGTCAGCTCGACCTCGCTGATGCCGTGCGCGTACTGCGGCGCGGCGTAGTACTCGATCTCCTGGTAGAACGGCAGGCTCTGCTGGAGGCCGGAAATGTACCCGTGCTCCAGGTCGGCGCCCTTGAACTGGAAGCCCAGCCGGCCGAACGCCTCCAGGATCCGCTCCTGCACGGGCAGCGGGTGGACCTGCACCGGGTCCAGGTCACCCTTGTCGACGGCGCCCCGGATGGCGACCTCGGTACGCAGCCCCATCGTCATGCCGTGCAGGTGCTGGCCGTACAGGTCGGTGACCGGGGTCTCCCACGGCACCGGGATCCGGAACGGCAGGGACACCTGCTGCCCCTCGCGCAGGTGCAGGCCCCCGGCCACCTGGACGCGGTGGAACTCGACGATCGCGTCGTGCTCCGCCTCGGCACCGTCGACCTCGACCCGGGTGACCAGCCCGAGCGAGATGTGGTCGATCTCGGCGTCGTGGCTGCCGCCGGTCAGGTTGACCTGGCCGTCGAGCAGCAAGCCGGGGCGGGTGTTCGGATTGGACAGGACCGTGTCGACGCTGGGTCCGCCAACCCCGAAGGCACCCAGCATCCTCTTGAAGACCACGTACTTTCCCCTCGCCAGCCGGTGGGCGTGAACGCCCGACCAGCACGTGAATTCATCTCACGACAACCCTTGTCCCACAAGGCGATCAGCGTCGTCCTCAGTGGATCGGATCTGCCGGGGAAGCTAGCACCAGAAGCTGAGAGATCGCTGAATGCAATCGAACCACTACCGAGAGGCAGAATTCCTGCTCGGGTGCCCTGCGGGACGCCGGGACGCACCGACCCGACCCGGTCCGCGCCCGCACCCGACCCCGGGCACACCGGTCGCCGGGCCCCGCCACCATCCAGCAGATGCCAGCACGACGGCCACCAGAAGCTGGCATCGGCGGTCTTCCAGCGGCCTTCTGCCCGGCAGATGCGACAGCTATCCTGCTCCGGTGACCGTGTTCCGGATCAGTGAGGCGGCCGACCTCCTCGGCGTGAGCACCGACACCGTCCGCCGGTGGGTGGACGCCGGGCGACTGCCCGCCGACCGGGACGAGCACGGGCACCGGCTCGTCGACGGCGTGGACCTCGCCGCGTTCGTCCGCGTCCAGGGCGCCCGGCCCGACGACCGGGCCGAGGAGTCCTCGGCCCGCAACCGGCTGCGCGGGATCGTCACCGCCGTGGTCCGCGACGCCGTGATGGCCCAGGTCGACATCCAGGCCGGCCCGTTCCGGATCGTGTCGCTGATGAGCCGGGAAGCCGTGGACGAGCTGGGGCTCCAGGTCGGTTCGGTGGCGGTCGCGGTGATCAAGTCGACCACGGTGGTGGTGGAGCGGGCCGCTCCCGGCACCGGCGGCAGAATGAGGAGCACGCCGTGAGCATCCGGACGACCCGTACCGCACTGGCCGCCGCCGCCGTCGCCGCGCTGCTGGCCGCCACCGGCTGCGGCGGCGACGGACGCCCCGCCGACGGCGGCGGGTCGGCCGTGGGCGGCACGGTGACCGTCTTCGCGGCGGCCTCCCTGACCGGGGCCTTCACCACCATCGGTACGCAGTTCGAGGCGGCGCACCCCGGGGTCACCGTCCGGTTCAACTTCGCCGGCAGTTCCGGCCTGGCGGCGCAGATCAACCAGGGCGCGCCCGCCGACGTCTTCGCCTCCGCCGCGCCGGCCACCATGACCACCGTCACCGACGCCGGGTACGCCGACGGCGAGCCCACCACCTTCGTCCGCAACCAGCTCGTCATCGCGGTACCGAAGGGCAACCCGAGGGGGATCGCCGCGCTGGCCGACCTGACCGGCCCGGACGTGCGGGTGGCGCTCTGCGCCGAGCAGGTGCCCTGCGGCGCGGCGGCCGGACGGGCCCTGACCGCCGCCCAGGTCCGCCTGACCCCGGTGACCCTGGAGCAGGACGTCAAGGGCGCGCTCTCCAAGGTGACCCTGGGCGAGGTCGACGCCGCCCTGGTGTACCGCACCGACGTCCGGGCCAGCACCGACGTCGACGGGGTGGAGTTCGCCGAGTCGGCCGGGGCGGTCAACGACTACCCGATCATCGTGCTGCGGGACGCCCCGAACCCGGCCGGCGCGCAGGCGTTCGTCGCGTACGTCCTCTCCGAGCCGGGCCGGGCCGTCCTCACCGAGGCCGGCTTCCAGGCCCCGTGACCGGCACCCCGGGCGCTCCGGGCGGTACCCCCACCCGGCCGGCCGCCCGGTGGCCCGCGCGCCGGTCGCCGGCCCGGCGGGGCGGACGCCGGGCGCCGGTCGCCCTGCTGGTGCCGGCCGGGCTGGGGCTGGTCTTCCTGACCCTGCCGCTGGCGGGGCTGCTGGTGCGTACCCCGTGGGCCACCCTGCCGGAACGACTCACCGCGCCGGGCGTGCTGACCGCGCTGCGGCTGTCGATGGTGTGCGCCACCCTGGCGACGCTGCTCTGCCTGCTGCTCGGCGTCCCCCTGGCCTGGCTGCTCGCCCGGGTCGACTTCCCCGGCCGGCGGCTGGTCCGGGCCCTGGTCACCGTCCCGCTGGTGCTGCCCCCGGTGGTCGGCGGCGTGGCGCTGCTGCTGGTCTTCGGCCGGCGGGGCCTGCTCGGCGGGTGGCTCGACGAGACGTTCGGCCTCACCCTGCCGTTCACCACCACCGGGGTCGTGCTCGCCGAGGCGTTCGTGGCGATGCCGTTCCTGGTCATCGCCGTCGAGGGGGCGCTACGCGGAGCCGACACCCGGTACGAGGAGGCCGCCGCCACCCTCGGGGCCGGCCGGTGGACCACCTTCACCCGGGTCACCCTGCCGCTGGTCGCCCCCGGCGTCGCGGCCGGTGCGGTGCTCGCCTGGGCCCGCGCGCTCGGCGAGTTCGGCGCGACCATCACCTTCGCCGGCAACTATCCCGGCACCACCCAGACCATGCCCCTGGCGGTGTACCTGGCCCTGGAGACCGACCTGGAGGCGGCGATCGTGCTGAGCCTGATCCTGCTCGTCGTCTCCGTGGCGATCCTCGCCGGGCTCCGGGACCGCTGGATCGGCACCTCGTGACCGGCCCGCCGCCCGACCGGTCCCGCCCGGTCGACGTACCGCAGGATCGTCCCCGCCCGACCGGCGCGCTGCTGGACGGGCACCTGGTGGTGGACCGGGGCGTCTTCCGGCTCGACGTCCGGCTCCGGGTGGCCGCCGGGGAGGTCGTCGCCCTGCTCGGCCCGAACGGCGCGGGCAAGACCACCGCCCTGCGCGCCCTGGCCGGGCTGCAACCGCTCACCGCCGGGTACCTCGCCCTCGACGGGGTCGACCTGGACCGGCCCGACCGCCGGCACCTGGTCGGGCCCGAGCACCGCCGCATCGGCGTGGTGTTCCAGGAGTACCTGCTCTTCCCCCACCTCAGCGCGCTGGACAACGTCGCGTTCGGTCCCCGGCGGCAGGGCCTCGACAAGCGGGCGGCCCGGGCCCGGGCCGCCGACTGGCTGGACCGGGTCGGGCTGGCCGGGTACGCCGACCGCCGGCCGCGCCGGCTCTCCGGAGGCCAGGCGCAACGGGTCGCCCTGGCCCGCGCCCTCGCCGTCGAGCCGACCCTGCTCCTGCTCGACGAGCCGCTGGCCGCCCTGGACGCGCGGACCCGGCTGGACACCCGTACCCAACTGCACCGGCACCTGGCCGCGCACCCCGGCGCGACGGTCCTGGTCACCCATGATCCGCTGGACGCGCTCGCCCTGGCCGACCGGCTGGTCATCGTCGAGGACGGCCGGGTCGTGCAGGACGGCGACCCGGCGACCGTCACCACCCGGCCGCGCACCGACTACGTGGCCCGCCTGGTCGGGCTGAACCTCTACCGGGGCGAGGCGACGGGACGGCAGGTCCGCCTCGGGCCGGGCCTGGTCCTCGGCACCGCCGACCGGGTGACCGGCGACGCCTTCGTGGTCTTCCCGCCCACCGCCGTCACCCTGCTTCCGGAGCACCCCGGCGGGGACGTGCCGCACGCCTGGCCGGCCACGCTCACCGGCGTCCAGCGCCACGGTGACCACCTGCGGGTGGAGCTGAGCGGCCCGGTCGAGACCGTCGCCGACGTCACCCCGGCCACCGCCGCCCGCCTCCGGCTCGCCCCCGGCCAGCAGCTCTGGGTGGTGGTCGACCCCGCCGCCACCCGCGCCTACCCCGCCACCCCACCCGCCTAGCCGCACCCGCTCCCCACGCGCACCCCGCACCCGCTCCGCACGCCCGCACGCCCGCGCGCACCGCGCACCCCCCGCCCCCCGCGCGCACCGCACCCCGCGCACCGCACGCCGCGCGCCTTCGGGAGCAAGAAGGGGACCCTTCTCTACCGTATGCGTTAAGAAGGGGCCCTTCCTTTCACTCGGGCGGGGCGCCGGTGCTGGCGTCGTGGATTAGGTCGCCGTACTCCGCGCCGTGCCGGTCGAGGAAGCGGGTGACGAACGGGCAGACGGGCACCACCTTCCGCTGCCGGTGGCGTGCGTCGTCGAGCACGCCCCGGATCAACGTGCTCGCCACGCCCCTGCCCTCGTACCCGGGCAGGATCTCGGTGTGGGTGAGCACGAGGACGTTCCCGACACCCCGCAGGTAGCTGGCGTACCCGGCCAGGTCGCCGTCGATCCGGGCCTCGTACCGCTGCTCGTCCGACACGTCGGTGACGGTGATCTCCATCCCTGGTGACCTCTTCCGGGTAGGCGGGGTGGTGCGGGGCCGACCAGGCTACTCCCCCGCCCCGGTCGGTCCGACGTGGTCCGGGGCGGCGTGATCCGCTCCGGCGCGGGACGCGGGGGCGGGGTGGGGTGGGGTGGTCAGACGGGGGCGCGGTCGGGGTCGGGGGTCGGGGTGGTGGCTCGGGCACGCAGGCCGAAGGCGGTGACGACCGCCGCGAGCAGGACCGCCACCAGCGGCAGCACCAGCCCGGCACGGACCGCGTCCAGGGTGACCCCGGTCATCCCGGGTGCCCGGGCCACGGCCACGCTGACCGCGGTGACGGCGGAGATCCCCAGCGCCATGCCGAACTGCATCGAGGTGTAGAGCAGGCCGCCGGCGAGCCCGTGCTCCCGCTCGTCGACCCCCTCGACGCCGGCCATGGTCAACGGGCCGTAGACCAGCCCGAAGGCGAGACCGAGCAGCACCATGGTCGGCAGCATCGCCACGTACGCCCAGTCCAGCCGCGCCGGCAGGAACAGCGCGTACGCCGCCACGGCGGCGAGCAGGCCGCCGAAGAGGACCCGGGTGTGGCCGTACCGCTGCACCAGCCACGGCGTCAGGGTCGGGGCGATCAGCACGTCGAGGGCGACCAGCAGCATCGCCAGGCCGGTCTGGAGAGGGCTCCACCCGCGCAGTTCCTGGAGGTAGAGGGTGACCATGAACTGGAACCCGGCGAACGCCCCCATGAACAGCAGGGCGGCGAGGTTCGTCCGGACCAGTGCGGCGCGGCGGAGGATGCCCAGCCGGACCAACGGGTCGGCCGCCCGCCGCTGCACCGCGACGAAGAGCGCGAGCAGGGCCGCCCCCACGGCGAGGAAGCCCACGCTCACCCCGATCCCGTCGCCGCCGTGCTCCAGCCGGACCACCCCGTAGACGAGCAGGAGCATCGCCCCGGTGAGGCTGACCGCGCCGGCCACGTCGAAACCGTTCCTCGGCCGGGTCACCGGCGGGTCCGGGGCCACCAGCGGCAGCGCGGCGAGCAGCAGCACCGCCGCGAGGATCACCGGGGCGAAGAAGACCCACCGCCAGCCCAGTTCGGTCAGCGCGCCCCCGGCGACCAGCCCGAGCGAGAAGCCGCCCGAGGCGATGGCGGCGTACACGCCCAGTGCCCGGGTCCGTCGCGGCCCCTCGGGGAAGGCGGCCGTCACCAGGGCCAGCCCGGCCGGGGTCATGAAGGCCGCCGCGACTCCGGTCACGAACCGGGCCACCAGCAGCATCCACCCCTCGGTGGCGAACCCGCCGAGACCGGAGAAGACCAGGAAGACCGTCAGCCAGGTCAGGAACATCCGGCGGCGGCCGTACAGGTCGGCGGCCCGCCCACCGAGCAGCATGAACCCGCCGTACCCGAGGACGTACGCGCTGACCACGCCGCTGAGCGTGCCGGTGGAGAGGCCGAGGTCGTCCCGGATGGCGGGCAGGGCCACGTTGAGCATGGCCACGTCGATGCCCTCCAGGAAGATCGCCCCGCAGAGCACCAGCAGGACCGCCCAGGAGCGGGCGTCGAACCGGCCGGCTGTGCTGACCATCGTGAGCTCCTCTCCGGCGAACCCCCGCAGGTTCCCGGTACGCACCTCGGTTCCTTGTTGTAACCAGGTGCATCGTCGGGCAGCATCAGCAGGCGTGGAAGACGGAACTTCGCCGTCCCTCAGTTACTGCGGGGATACCGACGACGGCTACGACGTACGCCAGTGGGACGTCCGGGAGGACTGCGAGGTACGGCAGATCCTCGACCGGATCGCCGACAAGTGGTCACTGCTGGTGATCGCCCTGCTGGACCAGCGCAGCCTGCGGTTCACCGAGCTACGCCGCCAGGTCGACGGGATCAGTCAACGGATGCTCGCCCGTACCCTGCGACACCTCGAACGGGACGGGCTGGTCAGCCGGACCGTCCACCCGTCGGTGCCGCCCCGGGTCGACTACGCGCTGACCCCGCTCGGGGCGACCCTGCACGAGACGATCCGGGCGCTGGTCACCTGGACCGAGACGCACCAGCAGGAGATCGCCGCCGCCCGCGCCGCGTACGACGTCCGCGCGGCGGCCGAGCAACGGCAGGCCGACGAGGAGGCGGCGGCCCGGACCGCCCTCGCCCGCGCGGTGCTGGAGCGGGGCGGCCCGGGGCCGACTCAGGACGTGGCCGGGAGGGTGCCGAGGTAGGCGTGGAAGGGCGCGGCCAGCTCCGCCGACGTCAGCCCGGTCCCGCCGCGCCGGGCGATCCCGGGCAGCACGGCGGTCACCGCGTCCATCAGCGCGGCGGACCGCTCCGGCGACGGGTCGATGGCGGCCGGGACGTCCCCCCGACCGGCGGCGAAGACGATCTCGTGTACCCCGGCGGCGGCGGCCACCGTCCGGCAGATCGCGCACGGTTCGCAACTGGAGTACACCACCGCGCCGGTCAGGTCCGCCGACCCGCGCCGCCGGGTGGCGTCCCGGATCGCCGCGACCTCGCCGTGCGCCGACGGGTCGTGGTCGGTCCGGATGGTGTTGACGCCGCCCCCGACCACCGTGCCACCCTGGGCGACGACGGCCACGAACGGCGAGTACCCGGCCGCGCCGTACCGCTGCGCGAGCCGGACCGTCCGGTCCAGCACCCCGGCCTCCCCACCCAGCTCGGCGACCGTGCGACCGACCAGTTCCGCGACCGCCCGACCGACCAGTTCCCCGGCCTCGGGCGGTCCGACCCGCGCCGCGACCGGTGACGGCCGGTCCGGCCCCGCCGGCCGGGTGGGGCCGGCCAGCTCCTGGAAGAGCGTCACCGGTACGCCGGCCGGCCCGGCCAGCCGGGAGTTGCGCGAGTTCCACGGGGTACGCACCGGCGCGGCGACCAGTTCCGCCCCGGCCCCGGTCAACGTGGCGGTGGCCGCCTCGACGTCGGTCACCTCGAAGGCCAGCCGGACCGGCCCGGCCGGCGTACCCCCGGTCTCCACCTCGGCGATGAACCGCGCCTGGGCGGCGTTGGCGAGTTCGAGCGTGGCCCGCCCCGCTTCGAGGATGACCACCCGGGCACCGTCGGGCCCGGCGAACGCGGCGGACTCCGGCAGGCCCAGCGTGTCCCGGTAGTACGCCACCGCCGCGTCGTGGTCGTCGACGGTCAGCACGACGCGGAGCTGGTTGACATCGGTCTCGGTCATGCCCGCAGGCTAGGCCTTCACACCGGTGTCAGGGGCAAGGCGACACGGGACGCGCTGCGCCGGACAGGGACCGGTGGGTGGGTGGGGCCGCCGCCGGGTCACCGGGGTCGGTGGGTCGGCGGCGGCCGGTGCGGTCAGCCCTTCTGCTTCGCCTGGCACGGCACGCAGAACCGGGCGTGCGGCAGGATCTCCAGCCGCTCCACCGGGATCGCCGCGCCGCACTTCGCGCAGACGCCGTAGCTGCCGTCGGCGACCCGGCGCAGCGCGTCGTTGATCTGCTCGATGCTGTGCCGGGTGGCGGCCAGCAGCGCGGCGTGGTCCGCGCCCGGGTCGCCGGTGTCCGCGGTGAGTTCGCTCAGCTCCCGCAGGCGGGTCGTCTGGGCCGACAGCTCCTCCTGCAACGCGTGGTGCAGATCAGCCAGCCGGCGCCGGTCGACGGTCGGGTTGTCGATGGTCATGTCGAATCCTTCCCTGGAAAAAGAAAAAGGCCGAAGCGTGGAAGCTTCGCCCTGGCGGTCGTCTCGGGTGGAAAACCCTCCGCCGGTGGGCCACGGCCGCTGGGAGCCGGGCTCGGCAGCCCACAGGAAACCGTGGTGGCGGCCGTGGAGACGGACGCGGTGACGGCCGCCCGGCCCGCGGCGACCCGGACGGCGACGACCGACGGGTACGCCCCGTCGCGTCGCGCGGTCACGGCCGACCGGCTGGTCACGGCCGACCGACTGGTCACGGCCGACCGGCTGGTCACGGCCGACCGACTGGTCACGGGCGGCCGACTGGTCACGGGCGGCCGGCCCGGTGTGGCCGGGCCGGTGGCCTGCTCGCGGGCAGCCCGGAACGCCGTCACGGAGGTGACGGTGTGCGAGCGGAACCCGACGCGCGGCATCAGACCACCATAGGTACGCCGCACCGGAAAGCCAACACGGTTCCCGCCGGCCGCCGCCCCGACCCGCCGCCCCCGCCCTCGGCGTCCCCGCCGGCACCGGTGAGAAGGGTGCCCTTCTCGACCGTATGCGTTAACAGGGGGCCCTTCCTTACACCTCAGAGCCAGTTGCGGCGCTTGAAGATCAGGTACAGCGTGCCGCAGACCACACCCATCAGCGCGACCGCGAACGGGTAGCCGAAGCGCCAGTGCAGCTCGGGCATGACGTCGAAGTTCATCCCGTACACGGTGCCGATCAGGGTCGGGGCGAAGAGGATCGCCGCCCAGGAGGAGATCCGCTTGATCTCCTCGTTCTGCTCGTAGCTCGCCGCGGTCAGGGCCCGCATCTCCTCGTTCTGCTGCTGCGAGACCAGGGTGGCGTTCACCGTGAGGATGTTCTGCAACAGGTGCCGGAACGCGTCCACCCGCTCCACCACCTGCGTCAGGTGGTCGGAGACGTCCCGCAGCCGCCGCTGGAGTTCCTCGTCGGTGCCGTACTTGGCGTAGCCGGCGGCGAGGTTCTCCAGGACGCCGAGCAGGGGGCGGGCGGCGCGCTGGAACTCGATCACCTCCCGGCTCAGCTCGTAGATGCGCCGGCTCACCTTCGGGTCACCGCCGAAGACCTCGGTCTCGATCTCGTCGATGTCGTTCTCCAGCCCCGCCACCACCGGGGCGTACCCGTCCACCACCTGGTCCAGCACCGCGTAGAGCACCGCCTCCGGGCCCCGGGCCAGCATGACCGGGTCCGACTCCATCCGCCGCCGCACGGCGGCCAGGTCGGGGGCCTCCCCGTGCCGGACGGTGATCACGAAGTCGGGGCCGATGAACAGGTGCAGCTCGCTGAACTCCACGTGCTCGCGGGAGTCGACGTACCGGGCGGCGCGCAGCACCACGAAGAGGGTCTGGCCGTACCGCTCCAGCTTCGGCCGCTGGTGGGCGGTGATCGCGTCCTCCACGGCCAGGTCGTGCAGCTTGAACTCGCGGGCCAGCGAGGCGATCTGCCCGGCGTCGGCCCGGTAGAGGCCGATCCAGGCCATCGCCCCGTCCTGCTCGTCGAGGCAGCGATACGTCTCGGCGAGGCTGTCCGGCGAGGCGTACCGCCGGCCGCCGGTGTAGACGGCGCTGTCGATCAGCCGGCTGGTGGTCGACGGCGTGACGTTGATCGGCACCGCCGGCCGGGGCCGGGGCCGGACGGCGGTGGCACCGTTTCCCCAGCGTCCGAGGGCGTTGGTGAGGGCGAACGCGCGCAGCTTCGCAGGCATGAGGGGACTCCTGGGCAGGGTGGGCGGACGGCACCCCTGCGCCGGCGGCAGCTCAGCCGGCGGTGACCGTGGGGGTGACGGTGGTCGACGGGCTGGTACTCGGAGGTTCGCTACCCATGGCGTGACCACCTCCCTCCGCACGGAATCCGCGTTGTGCGCCGCGCGGAATCCTACCGGCGTCCGACCGGCACCGCGCACTCGCCTGAGCGGAATTCACGCCGCCGTTACAACCACCCCCGTCGTTTGAAGATCAGATAAAGGGTGCCGCAGACCACGGCCATCAGCAGGATCGCCACCGGGTACCCGAACGGCCAGTGCAGTTCGGGCATGCGGTCGAAGTTCATCCCGTACACGGTGCCGATCAGGGTCGGAGCGAAGAGGATCGCCGCCCAGGCGGAAATCTTCTTGAGCTCCTCGTTCTGCTCGTAGCTCGCCGCGGTGAGACTGCGCATCTCCTCGTTCTGCTGCTGCGAGACCAGGGTGGCGTTCACCGTGAGGATGTTCTGCAACAGGTGCCGGAACCCGTCCACCCGCTCCACCACCTGCGTCAGGTGGTCGGAGACGTCCCGCAGCCGCCGCTGCAACTCCTCGCCGTACGCCCCACCGGCGGCGAGCACGGCCAGCATCCCGATCAGCGGGCGGGCGGCGCGCTGGAACTCGATCACCTCGCGGGTCAACTGGTAGATGCGCCGGGAGGCGTTGGGGTCACCCCCGAAGACCTCGGTCTCGATCTCGTCGATGTCGTTCTCCAGCCCCGCCACCACCGGGGCGTACCCGTCCACCACCTGGTCCAGCACCGCGTACAGCACCGCCGCCGGGCCGGCGGCCAGCACCTGCGGCTCGGACTCCAGCCGGCGGCGTACCGCGACCAGCTCCGGCGCCTCGCCGTGCCGCATCGTGATCACGAACCGGGGCCCGAGGAAGAGGTGCAGTTCGCTGAACTCGACGACCTCCCGCAGGTCGACATAGCGGGCGGCCAGCAGCACCACGAAGAGGGTGTCCCCGTACTGCTCCAGCTTCGGCCGCTGGTGGGCGTTGATGGCGTCCTCGACCGCCAGCTCGTGCAGCTCGAACTCGCGGGCCAGCGAGGCGACCTGCTGCACGTCCGGCCGGTACAGCCCGATCCAGGCCATCGACCCGGGCCGCTCCTGCAGGCACCGGTACGTGTCGGCGAGGGTGCCGGGGGACGCCTGCCGGCGGCCCTCGGTGTAGACGGCGCTGTCGACCAGCCCGCCGGGCTCACCCGACCGGCGCGGCGGCGCCTCCCGGGCGCCGTGCTCGTCCAACCGGCGCCCGAAGCCGCCGGTCGACGGCTCCGGCATCACGGTCACCCCTTCCCCGACCCGGTCGCCCGGGTCCAGGGGCGGCTCCCTGCCGATTCTCGCCGCAGTCCGGGCCCGCGCGGCCCCCAACCGGGGCAGCACGACCGGTTCGGGCACCCGCCGGCCCGGTGCCGGCCGCACCGGTACCAGCCCCAGCGGCGGTGGCGCAGACCGGTGGGGCCGGCGGTCGGGTCAGCGGCTGATCAGCCTGCGGAGCCGGCGCTGGAGGCGGACGTGCAGCGGGAGCGGCTGGGCGGGTGGGGCCTGCGCGGGGAGCGCGGGCGGGGCGCCGTCGGCGGGGACCCGGGCCGGCTTCGGCAGCTTGGCGTCCAGGGTCCACCCGCAGTTGTTGATCCGGGCCTTCAGCACCCAGGTGCCCTCGGTCCGGCCGCCGTTGAGGGTGCTGAAGTCGATGTCGGCGGTGCTGTGGTGGATCAGCCGGAACGCCCCGGGCGGCCCGTCGGGGTGCGGTACCCGCTCGGTACGGGACTGCACCGGCAGGAAGATCTCCTCGTTGGTCTCCTTGCGCCAGGCGATCAGATCCATCTTGGCGCGGGACACCTCGGCGGTGGCCTCCACCCGGTCCGGGTCGATCTCGGGCACCGGCAACGACAGCACGTCCCGGCCGCCGTCGTCGACGAAGGTGACCAGGTCGTCGCCGGAGCGCAGGTATCCGGAGACCGCCACGTGCAGGACGGTGCCGTCCTGGTCACGCCGGTCCAGCGTGGCGGTGGCCCGTACCCCGGTCTCCCACTCGGCCAGGGTGCGCAGGTCACCGAGGCGGCCCTGCTCGGCCAGGAACGCCACGGCCCGCTGCCGGGGCGGCAGCCCGGCGGCGACCCCGGGGGCGAACCGCTCCCGGATGATGTCCCGGACCTCGTAGGCGACCTGCTCCGCCCAGTCCTCGGGGGCCTGTAGCAGCGCCTTGCCGGAGAGCCGGCTGATCATCTCGTTGCGCAGCCAGCGCCGGTGCAGCCGGTCCCGCAGCGGGCCGGGCTTGGTGTACTCGTCGACGACGTCGAGCGCCTCGCGCAGGTTGGTGTAGTAGCCGGCCGGGTCCAGCCGGGTCGCCGTGACGTTGCCGGCGTCCGCGCGGCGGATGTGGTGGTAGCAGGGGTAGTCCGACAGGACGCAGGTGCGCCGGGCGACGAAGAACGCCCGGATGACCATGACGTGGTCCTCCAGCCGGCGCTTGCCCTCGGGGAACCGGAGGTCGTGGGCCAGCAGCATGGACCGCCGGAACAGCTTGTGACAGGTCATGCTGTCGACCAGCGGCGCGTCGGCCAGGGTCACCCCGAACCGGTTCTTGCGGAACAGCTCGCGCGGCACGCCGCGCCCGTGGCCGATCATCTTGCCGACCACGATGTCGGCGTCGTGCTCCTTCGCGCAGGCGTACATCCGCTCCAGGGCCTCGTCGCCGAACCAGTCGTCGTCGTCGGCGAAGAACACGTACTCGCCGCGCGCCTCCTCGATGCCGAGGTTGCGGGGCCGGGACGGCCAGCCGGAGTTCTCGATGTGCAGGACGCGGACGTTCGGCTGGTCGGCGGCGAGGGCGTCCAGCCGGGCGGGTGTCTCGTCGGTCGAGCCGTCGTCCACGATGACGACCTCGAACTCCTCCGCCGGCAGCGACTGGCGCAACAGGGAGGAGATCAGTTTCTCGATGTGCGGCCCAGGGTTGTAGGCCGGCACCACGACACTCACCTTGGGCTCGTTGGTAGCGATGGTCATGCTCTCTTCCTGAGCGGTGATCGTCTTCACCCAGAATGACGATCAACGAGGGCGACCGGTTGCGGTGTCGCCACAGTGTCCCTTCCGGAGTGGACGGAAACTCCGACCTGCTGGGTGACGGAGCGGTGGCTCACTCGACCCTCGGCGATCCTAGACCCACCCCCGAAGCGCGCGCCGCCCCTGGCGGCCCGACTCGCCCCACTTCCGAAAAGGGGGCCGGCCGTCCGGTGGGGAATACCACGTCGGGCCGGGAATTCCGATTGGCCGGCGCGTGGCGGGGAAGTTCCCTACGGTACCCACCAGCCTCGGGAAAAGGAGCGGAGATGTCCCACAACCAGTACGAACAGCAGGACCCGCAGGAGCAGTTCCGCTCCCCGCAGGAGCAGACCGGTGGGCAGCAGTCACCGCCGGGCGAGACCCGCAAGATGCCGGACACCCCGGATCACGGCGAGCGGACCTACCGGGGCAGCGGCCGGCTGACCGACCGCCGGGCGTTGATCACCGGCGGGGACTCCGGGATCGGCCGGGCGATCGCCCTCGCCTACGCTCGGGAGGGCGCCGACGTGCTCTTCACCTACCTCCCCGAGGAGGAGGACGACGCCCGGGAGACGGCGCGGCTGGTCCGGGAGGCGGGCCGCACGGTGGTGGCGGTGCCGGGTGACATCCGTGACGAGGACCACTGCCAGGACGTCGTCAAGCGGGCGGTGAGCGAGCTGGGTGGGCTCGACATCCTGGTCAACAACGCCGCGTACCAGATGGCGCGGGAGGGCGGCATCCTCGACATCGACACCGAGCAGTTCGACCGGGTGCTCAAGACCAACCTGTACGCGATGTTCTGGCTGAGCAAGGCCGCCGTACCGCACCTGGAGCCGGGCTCGGTGATCATCAACACCGCCTCGATCCAGGCGTACCAGCCCTCCTTCCAGCTCCTGGACTACGCCACCACCAAGGCGGGCATCGTCAACTTCACCAAGGCGCTGGCCGAGAACCTGGCCGACCGGGGCATCCGGGTGAACTGCGTCGCGCCGGGGCCGATCTGGACCCCGCTCATCCCGGCGACGATGCCGGAGAAGAAGGTCGAGTCGTTCGGCGGCGACACCCCGCTGGGCCGGGCCGGGCAGCCGGCGGAGCTGGCCCCGGCGTACGTCTTCTTCGCCGCGCAGGAGTCCAGCTACATCACCGGCGAGGTGCTCGGCGTCACCGGCGGCAAGCCGCTGCCCTGATCCGGTACAGGCATGGATTCGGGCTGGTCCGGGTACATCGGGGTCATGGCCCCGCTCCAGTTCTCCCCACCCGCGCCGGACGCCGTCGAAGTACGGCGCTGGGCGTTGACGACCGGAGCCGAGTTGAGCGACCTGCGGACATCCCTGCACCGGATGCTCACCGGCGAGGCCCTGCTCGACGGGGAGAAGCTGGACGAGGTGCCCGAGCAGATGGCGTTGGTGGCGACCGAGCTCGCCACCAACGCCCTGCGCCACGGGCTGCCCCCGACCATCGTCACGCTGCTCAGCGCCGAGGACTGTCTCGTGATCGACGTGGCCGACCACGACCTGGCCAGCGTCCCCGAGCTGGCCGACACCCGCCCGGTCGGCTCCGGTGGCCGGGGGCTGCTGCTGGCCCGCAGCTTCTCCCTGGCCGTCGGCTGGTACGCCACCGCGCACACCAAGCACGTCTGGGCAACCTTCCCCCGCCGCGCGGGCCGCCCCCACCCCTGAGGCGGGCCGGTACCGCCCGGGTCCCGACCGGGTCGGCACCGGCCCGCCGGTCTACGGCCGCTCCGGGCGCCCGGTCACGGCGGGGCGGTACGCGGCGATCGGGTTGCGGAGCGTGCCGATCAGTTGCAGCGCGGCCGACGGGTCGGCGAGGTCGACCATCTGCCGGTTGTTGCGCAACTGGAGCCGGTTGAGGCAGGAGAGCGCGAACCGCTCCGTGAACAGGTCGTAGCGGGCGAACCGGTCGGCCAGGTGGGGGGTCCGGTCGAGCTGGTCGGCAGCGCACTCGGCGACCGTCCGCCAGAACTCCTCCTGGGTGAGCACGTCGGCGGTGACGAGGATCGCGTTGAGGTGCCGCAGGAAGCAGTCGAAGACGTCGGTGAAGATCGACAGCAGCCGCTCCTCCTCCGGCGCCCGGACCTGGATCCGGCGGACCGGGGGCGGCAGGTCGGCGTCCGGGTCGAAGACCACGATCTCCTCGGCGATGTCCTTGAGGATCACCCGCTGCACCACCCCGCCGTCGAGGACCAGGATGACGTTCTCGCCGTGCGGCATGAACGCCAGGTCGTGGGCGTAGAAGGCGTGCAGCAGCGGGGCCAGGTACGCGTCCAGGTACCGGCGCAGCCACCGGCCGGCGGGCAGCCCGGACTCCTCGATCAACGCGACGGCGAACGAGTCGCCGGCCCGGTCCAGGTGCAGCAGCGAGGCCATGGTGGCCAGCCGCTGGCCGGGGGCCAGCCCCGGCACCGGGCTCTCCCGCCACAGCGCGGCGAGCATCTTCCGGTACGGCGAGTACCGGTCGGTCGCCGCCTCGTACTGCCGGTGGCGGTAGCCGACGGCGGCCCGTTCGCGCAGGATCGTCACGCCGAGGGACTGGAAGACCTCGTCCCCGGCGATCAGGTCGGCGAGCCAGTCGTTGATCGCCGGGGTGGCCTCCATGTACGCCGCCGACAGCCCGCGCATGAAACCCATGTTCAGCACCGACAGCGCGGTCTTCACGTAGTGCTGCCGGGGGTTGCTGATGTTGAAGAAGGTGCGGACGGACTGCTGGGCCAGGTGCTCGTCCGGCCCGGTGCCGAGGCAGACCAGGTGCCGCCGGGCCACCTCACCGGCGAAGGTCACCGACAGCTTGTTCCACCACTGCCACGGGTGCACCGGGATGAGGTGGTGGTCGTCGAGGTCCAGCCCGAGGTCGGCCAGGGTCGTGGCGAACCGGGCCAGGGTCGCCTCGCCCAGTTCCTCGCGGACCAGGGTGTCGTAGTCCAACTCCGTCGAGCAGGTGAAGGTGGAGTGGTCGCGGTGCGCGGCCAGCCAGACCAGCCGGACCGGCCGGGCCGCCTCGGGGGCGTACCGGTGCTGGTCGTGGCTGCCGTAGCCGAGCCGGCCGTTGTTCGCCAGGAAGCACGGGTGCCCCTCGGTCATCCCGGTCTCCACGGTCTGGAAGTCCGCGCGGGCCAGGGCCGCCGCGTCGAGCGCCGGCCGGGCGAGCTTGAACGCCGCCCCGGCCAGGGTGGCGCTGATCTCCTCCAGGTAGACCGGCAGGATCTCGGCGGAGAGGCCGAGCGCGCCGCGCAGTTCGAGGCAGAAGTCGACGACGTCCAGGGGCAGTTCCTCCGCGCCCCGGTGCCGGGTGATGCTCGCCGGGTCGATGTGCCAGTGCTCCAGCGCCAGCCGCCGGGCGGCGAACCGGTAGCTGACGCCCCGGTCGTCGCTGTGGACCTCGTACCACCCGTCGTCGGCGGGGAGCGGCTCGGGGACGATCAGCCGTTCGTGCGCGAACTCGGCCAGCGCCTTGCGGAGCAGGTGCCGGTTGGCGGTGGCCCAGTGCTGCGGGGTCAGGTGCGCGACGGCGTCGACGGGGTCCACGCGGGTGATCCTCCTTGCGGGGTGGTGGCGGCGGCGAAGGCCGCCCGGGTGCAGGTGCTGAGCAGGGCTTCCTTGGTCGGCAGGGTGACCGGGCCCACGACGGTGAACCCGACGGCCGCGTTGAGCGCGTGCACCGCCGTGTTGCGCACGTCGGGCTCCACCACCACCCGGCGCACCGCCGGGTCGGCGAAGAGCCAGGCCATCACGGTGGTGATCACCGCGCGGGTGAACCCGGAGACCGGCTGCTCGGGCGGGGCGCAGAGGAAGTGCATCCCCACGTCCCCCTCCTGCCGGTCGTAGCGGCCGACCAGGTCGACGTGCGCCGGGTCGTACCGCTCGGCCAGGAAGGTCGGCCGCCCACGCCAGAGCCCCAGGTACGCGTCGTGGTGCGGGTGGGCCGCGATCCGCCGGTACTCCTGCGCGACCGTGGCCACGTCGGCCTGCTGCATCAGCCAGAACGCGGCCTTCGGGTGGGTCACCCAGCGGTGCAGCAGCGCGGCGTCCGCGTCCGGGTCGAGGGTACGCAGGGCGAACTCGCCGAGCCGGGGGTCGTCGCGGCGGAACACCACCGACGGGTCGGGCGCGGGCGCCGGCCGGCTCACGGCGTGTCCCCGGCCGGCGCGCCGAACTCCTGGAAGGCGATCGTCTTCTCGATCGGGTACGGCTCCCGGCCCAGCAGCTCCCGGATGATCCACGAGTTGCGGTACGGGCCCATGCCCAGGTCGGGCGAGGTGACGCTGTGCGTGTGGGTGCCACCGTTCTGGAGGAAGACGCCCCGGCCGGTGTGGTCGACGCTGTAGTTGCGGGCCACGTCGAACCGCCCGTGGCTGTCGTACCGGAACCGGTCGGCAATCCCGGCCAGGAAGTCGGGGACCTCGTAGTGGTACCCGGTGGCCAGCACCAGCCCCTCGGTGTCCAGGGTGAGGTCCCGGCCCTGCTCCACCTGCCGCAGCCCGAGCAGGTACTGCCCGTCGCGGTACTCGGCGCTGGTCAGCTCGGTGTTGGTGAGCAGCCGGGTGTCGACCGGCCCGGCCACGCTGCGCTCGTAGAGCAGGTCGAAGATGCCGTTGATCAGGTCCGAGTTGATCCCCTTGAACAGGTTCTTCTGCTCGGCTTCGAGCCGGTACCGGGTCGCCTCGGGCAGCGCGTGGAAGTAGTCCACGTAGTCAGGTGAGGTCAGCTCCAGGGTGAGCTTGGTGTACTCCAGCGGGAAGAACCGGGGCGAGCGGGTCACCCAGGTCAACTGGTAGCCGTGGGCGTCCTGGTCGGTGAGCAGGTCGTGGTAGATCTCGGCGGCGCTCTGCCCGCTGCCGACCACGGTCACGCTGCGCTTGGCCCGCAGCGCGTCCCGGTTCGGCAGGTACGCCGAGCTGTGCACCAGGTCCCCGCCGAGCCCTCGGCAGGCCGGCGGCAGGTACGGCGGGGTACCGGTGCCGAGGACCAGGTGCCGGGCGGCGAAGGTGGCGGTCTCCCCGGTCGCCACGACGGTGGCTGTCACCGTGTACTCCCCGGTCGTCTCGTCGTACCGCACGTCGGTGACCCGGTGACCGAAGAAGATCGTGGAGAGCTTCCCGGCCGCCCACCGGCAGTAGTCGTTGTACTCGGCGCGCAGCGGGAAGAAGCTCTCCCGGATGTAGAACGGGTACAGCCGGCCCCGCTCCTTGAGGTACGCCAGGAACGAGTAGGGCGAGGTCGGGTCGGCGAGGGTGACCAGGTCGGCCAGGAACGGGGTCTGCAGCCGGGTCCCGGCCAGCAGCATCCCCGGGTGCCAGTCGAAGTCCGGTCGGGCCTCCAGGAACACCCCGTCGAGGTCGGCGAGGGGTTCGGTGAGGCAGGCCAGGCCCAGGTTGTACGGGCCCAGCCCGATGGCGACGAAGTCGTGGGTGGACATCGGGGTGCTCCTACACGCGCGCGGGGTGGTCAGACGGGGCAGCTGAGGGCGGCGGGTCGGTGCTCGCGAACGTACCTGCGGGCGTGGGCCGCGACCAGGTCGAGGACGTACGCCACGTCCGCGCCGGTGGTCTCCGGGTTGAGCAGGGTGAACTTGAGGTACTGCCGGCCGTCGACGGTGGTGGCGGCGACCATGCCGGCCCCGGAGGCGGCCAGCGCCTCCCGGGCGTACCGGTTAGCGGCGTCGACGAGGTCGCCGTCGGCCGGTCCGCACTCGCCGCCGGGCAGCCAGCGGAAGACCACGGTGCTGAGCTGCGAGCGGGTCACCACCTCGAAGCGTGGGTCGACGTCGAGCATCCGCCACGCCTCGGCGGCCCGGTCCACCACCTCGTCGAAGAGGTCGCCGAGCGCGTCCGGGCCCATGATCCGCAGGGTGAGCCAGAGTTTGAGCGCGTCGAAGCGGCGGGTGGTCTGGAGGCTCTTGTCGACCTGGTTGGGGATGCGTTCCTCGACCGCGCGGGCCGGATTGAGGTAGTCCGCGTGGTACGTGCAGTGCCGCAGGACGGCGCGGTCGCGGACCAGCAGCGCGCTGGAGGAGACCGGCTGGAAGAACGACTTGTGGTAGTCCACGGTCACCGAGTCGGCCCGCTCGATCCCGTCGAGCAGGTTCCGGCGGGTCCGGGAGACCAGCAGCCCGCAGCCGTACGCGGCGTCGACGTGCAGCCGTACGCCGGTCGCCGCGCAGGCGTCGGCGATCGCCGGCAGCGGGTCGATGGAGCCGAAGTCGGTGGTGCCGGCGGTGGCGACCACGGCCATCACCACCAGGCCCTGCCGCTGGCAGCGCTCGATCTCCCGGGCGAGCGCCGCCGGGTCCATCCGCCGCCGGGCGTCGGTGGCCACGGTGACCACCGCCTCCGGGGCGAGGCCGAGCAGGGTGGCCGACTTCTGCACGCTGAAGTGCCCGGCGGTGGAGGCGAGGATGCGTAGCCGGGGCAGCAGCTCGGCGCGGGTCGGGGTCGGTCCCGCGCCCGGGACGACGGCGCGGGCGCACGCCTCCTCCCGGGCGATCAGCAGGGCCTGGAGGTTCGACTGGGTGCCGCCGCTGGTGAAGACGCCGTCGGCGGCCGGGCCCAGGCCGATCCGCTGGGCGGTCCAGTCGACCAGGCGGCGCTCGATGAGGGTCGCCCCGGCGCTCTGGTCCCAGGTGTCCACCGAGGAATTGACTGCTGTGAGAATCGCCTCACCGAGCAGGGCCGGGATCACCACCGGACAGTTGAGGTGGGCCAGGTACCGGGGGTGGTGGAACCAGACCGCGTCGCGCAGGTAGAGGTCCTCCAGCTCGTCCAGCGCGGCGGCCGTTCCGGCCAGCGGCGCGTCCAGGTCGACCGCGGCGACCTCGGGAGCCAGCTCGGCCGGGGTGATCCCGGTGAACGGCCGGTCCGTGCCGGCCACCCGGGTCGCCACCCGCTCGATGCCGGCGGCCACGACCTGCCGGTAGTCGTCCACCGTCCCGTTGCTGAACAGGTACCCACGACCGGTGGCCGGGCGGGCCGGTGCGACCTCGGCGGGCTGCCCCGAAAGGCTCATGGCAGGTCCTCCACGCGTTCTACAGTGGACAAACGGCACCCGGCGTCACCCCGACGGCCGGCTCAGGGCCCGACGAGGAGCCACACCCGCTCCGACCAGGGGACGGCCGGCAACAGCGACTTAGGTTAACCTAACCTAAGCGCCTGTCAACACCTGACCACCACTCCGACACACTGGAGCCGACACTGTCCGTCATGACCGATCGAGTGTTCCGGGACGACTGGGGAGTGCCGCACCTGCGCGCCGACGACCCGCTCACCCTCGCCTACGCCCAGGGGCGCGCCGCCGCCCTCGACCGCGCCTGGCAGATCGAAGTGGAGCGGCACCGGGCGCAGGGCACCAGCGCCGCGTTCCTCGGCGTCGAGGCGGTCGACTGGGACCGCTTCGCCCGGCGGTCCCGCCTCGCCGACACCGCCCGCCGCTGCCACGCCGCCCTGGACCCGGCCACCGCCGCCTGGGTCGACGCCTACGTCGACGGGGTCAACGCCGGCCTCGCCGCCGGGGCCCGGCGCGCCCCCGAGTTCGCCGCCACCGGGCTCACCCCCGGGCGCTGGCAGCCCTGGACGCCGCTGGCGCTCTGGCTCTCCCAGCACATCCTCTTCGCCGGCTTCCCGAGCAAGCTGTGGCGGGAGGAGGTCGCCCGCCACCTCGGCCCGGCGGCGATCGACCTCTTCGCCACCGACGAGCCGGCCACCGCCGGCAGCAACGGCTGGCTGGTCGCCGGGGAGCGGACCGCCACCGGCGCGGCGCTGGTCGCCGGGGACCCGCACCGGATCGTCGAGGACCCCAACGTCTACCAGCAGGTCCGGCTCGCCTGCCCGGAGTACGACGTGGTCGGGCTCGCCGTGCCCGGCGTCCCGGGCATCGCCCATTTCGGACACACCGGCACGGTGGCTTGGGCGATCACCAACGCCATGGCCGACTACCAGGACCTGTACGCCGAGCGCCTGCGCCGGCACGACGGGACGGTCCAGGCGCTCGGCCCGCGCGGCTGGGCCCCGGTCGAGCACCGGGTCGAGACCATCGAGGTGGCCGACGGCGACCCGGTGCGGGTGGAGGTGGTCGAGACCGCCCGGGGCCCGGTGATCGTCGGCGGCCCGGACGAGCCAGGGAGCCCGGACGAGCCGGTGGCGATCAGCCTGCGCTACCCGCCCCGGGTCCGGGCCGACCTCGGCTTCCGGGCCCTGCCCGCGCTGCTGCGCGCGCGCACCGTGGCGGACGTCGACCGGGCCCTCGACGACTGGGCCGAACCGGTCAACGTGGTGCTCGCCGCCGACACCGCCGGTGGCCTGCTGCACCGGGTCGCCGGGGCGGTGCCGGTCCGGCACCGCGACAACGGCCGGCGGGTGGTCCCCGCCTGGGAGCCCGGGTACGAGTGGCGGGGCTGGCACGGCCCGCTGGCCCGCGCGACGGTCGACGGCATCGCGGTGATGGCCAACCAGCGCGGCCTCGCCACCGGGTACGGCGTGGAGTTCGCTCCGCCGTACCGGGCCGACCGGATCCGGCACCTGCTCGAGGCGGGCACCGGGTGGACCGCCGCCCGGATGACGGAGATCCACACCGACACGTACCTCGCCTCGGCGGAGCCGCTGCTCGCCCGCCTCGCCGAGCTGGCCGGGCTCCCCCCGGCCGCCGCCGCGCTGCGGGACCGGCTGCTGCGCTGGGACCGGCGGATGGCCGCCGACAGCCCCGACGCCGCCGCGTACGCGGCCGTCCGGGCCGCCGTGGTCCGCCGGCTCGCCGGGCAGCCGGCGCTCGCCGGCCTCGCCGGCCCGCTGCCGTACCCGGAGCTGTTCCGGCCCTGGCTGGCGCTGACCCCCCGGGTCGGCTACGCGCTGACCGCGCTACTCGCCGGCGACGCCCTGCCCGACCTGGACCGGGCCGCCGCCCTGCGGGACGGGCTGGCCGACGCCGCCGCGACCCTCGACCCCGACGCCGTCTGGGGCGACCGGCACCGGCCGGTGCCCTGGCGGGTGCCGGCCGGCGAGCCCGAGGAGTTCCCCCCGCTCGCCGGGGACCACGACTGCGTACTGGCCACCTCCAGCGTCCCCGGCGTCACCGACCTCGCGTTCCGGGTGCCGGTGGCCCGGTACGCCTGGGACCTGCACGACCGCCAGGCCAGCGGCTGGGTGGTGCCGTTCGGGGCCAGCGGGGTCCCCGGCGACCCGCACCACCGCGACCAGTTGCCCCGCTGGGCGGCCGGTGAGCTGGTACCCGTGGTCACCGACTGGAACCGGCTGCGCCTGGCCACGGACGTGCCCGGCTTCGGGCAGGTGACGATCCGGCCGGTGGACCCGGTCGCCGACCTCGACCTGATCCACTCCTGGGTCAGCCAGGAGCGGGCCCGGTTCTGGGGGATGCGCGGCCTGGGCCGCGACCGGGTCGGGGAGATCTACGCGTACCTGGACTCGCTGCCCACCCACCACGCGTACCTGCTGCACCGCGACGGCGAGCCGGTGGGCCTGTTCCAGACGTACCAGCCGGAGCACGACCCGGTCGGCGAGTGCTACCCGGTGCGACCCGGCGACTTCGGTATCCACCTGCTGATCGGGCCGCCACCGGCCGGCGGCACCGAGCGGGGCTTCAGCCGTACCCTGCTGGACGCCTTCCTCGACTTCGTGCTCGCCACCCCCGGGCGGACCCGGATCGTGGCCGAGCCGGACGCCCGCAACGAGCGGGCCGTCGCCCGGCTGGTCGACGCCGGTTTCGTCCCCGGCCCGCTGATCGACCTGCCGGACAAACGGGCCCGACTGCTCTTCCTCGACCCCGCCACCCGCACCGCCGCAGGTCAGGCGTCGAGGTAACGCAGGACGGCGAGGGTCCGCCGGTTGTAGTCGGCGTGGCGGGGCAGGTCGAGCTTGTCGCAGATGGCGTTGACGTGCTTCTCCACCGTGCTCACCGACAGGTGCAGCCGGGCGGCGACGGCCGCGTTGACCAGGCCCTCGGCGAGGTGCGCCAACACCTGCCGCTCGCGCTCGCTCAACCGGCTCAACGGGTCGGTACGGGTGGTCCGGGCCAGCAGTTGGCGCACCACCTCCGGGTCGAAGACCGCCCCACCGGCGTGGATCCGGGCCAGCGAGTCGAGGAAGTCCCCCACCTCGGAGACCCGGTCCTTGAGCAGGTACCCGAGCCCGCCACCGGCACCGCCCAGCAGCCGCCCCGCGTACGTCTTCTCGACGTACTGGGAGAGCACCAGGACGCCGGTGGCGGGCCAGCGGTCGCGGATCTCCAGCGCGGCCCGCAGCCCCTCGTCGGTGTGCGTCGGCGGCATCCGGACGTCCACCACCGCCACGTCCGGCCGCAGCGCCGCCACCGCGCGCAGCAGCGCCGCCGCGTCCCCCACCCCGGCGACCACCTCGTGACCGGCGTCGGCGAGCAGCCGGGTGAGCCCCTCCCGGAGCAGCACCGAGTCCTCGGCCAGGATCAGTCGCACGGCACCTCCCGGGGTAGGACGGCGGTGATCCGGGTCGGGCCGCCGGGCGGGCTGGAGACCTCGAAGGTGCCGTCGAGGGCGCGGACCCGGCGGGCCAGGCCGCGCAACCCGCCACCGGCCGGGTCCGCGCCGCCGCGACCGTCGTCGGAGACCACCACCCGGACCGTCCGCTCGTCCTCGGCCAGCAGCACCAGGACGTCCCGGGCGTCCGCGTGCTTCACCGCGTTGGCGATCGCCTCCCGGGCCACGAAGTACAACGCGGTCTCCACCTCCGACACCGGCCGCCCGGTGAGCCGGCCGTGCACGGTCACCGGCACCACCGAGCGTTCGGCGACCCCGGCCAGCGCGGCGGTCAGCCCCAACTCGTCCAGCGCGGTCGGGTAGACCCGCCAGGCCACGTTGCGCACCTCGTCGAGGAGCAGCCGCGACTCCCGGTACGCCTGCTCGACCAGCCCCTCGGCGGTCGCCGCGCCGGGGTCGTGGCGGACCCGGCCGAGCAGCATCGCCAGCGCCACCCCACGCTGCTGGACCCCGTCGTGCAGGTCCCGCTCGATCCGGCGGCGCTCGTCGTCGATGGCCCGCAGCACCTCGGAGCGGGACGCGGCCAGCTCGACGATCCGGCGGCGGAGCCGGTCCCGCTCCCCCGGGGCGAGCATCCGGCCGGCCAGCCACCGCTCGGTCACCCCGACCAGGTGCACCCAGACCAGCGCCAGGCCGAGCAACGCGGCCCCGGTGACCAGCCCGAGCAGCCAACTGCTGGTGGTCAGGTACACGCCGGGGAAGCGCAGCGGCACGTGGTCGGCGCCGCCGGTGACCAGTTCCCAGAGTCCACCGCCGAGGAGCAGGGCACCGAGGAACAGCCCGCTGGCGGCGACGTACCCGCCGACCACGCCGAGCAGCGCACGGGCCACGACGAACCGCTGGTCGGGCGGCGGGCCGTGGCCCCCACGGCGGGCGTGCGTCCAGGCCACCAGCCGGCCGGTGGCCCGGTCGGCCACCGGACGGGCCACCGGCAACAGGGCGACCGGCCGCAGCAGGAGCAGGCCGACCAGTTCCACGACACCGAGCACCATGCTCACCGCGACGGCGGTCAGCGGGCGGGCGGTCCGGGGGTCAGGCATGGGCATTCCACTCTAGGCATCGCGGTGGCGGAGCGTGCCGAAGCCGGCCGCCAGCGCCAGCGCCGTCCAGCCCAGCAGCCAGGCCAGCCCCTCCCACGGCGGGTACGCCGGCAGCCCGCCCGCGGTGATCTCGGCGCTGCCCAGGAAGGTCAGCCCGGCCAGCGTCGGGGTCCGCATCGCCACCTGCACCGCCGCCGCGCTGCCGGTCATCGCCAGCAGCAGCGGCAGCCCCGCCAACAGCAGGAACACCACGCTCAGCGCCCCGGCGGCGCTGCGCAGCGCGAAGGCGACCCCGATGGTCAGCAGCGCCACCAGCGCGGCGTACCCGCCGATCCGCAGCAGGTCGAGGGCGATCCGGGCCGGGTCGAGCAGCACCTCGACCACGAACACGTCCAGGGCCAGCAGCGCGGCCGTCAGCACCGTGCCGACCAGGGCGAACAGCGCCGTCAGCACGCCCAGCACCGGCGCGACGACCAGCGCCTTCGCGGCGAACAGCCGGCCGCGGACCGGGGTGGCCTGGAGGGTGGCGCGGATGCCGCCGGAGGCGTACTCCGAGGTGACCGCGAGCAGCGCCACCGCCACCAGCCCGAACTGGGCGAACCCCAGCGCGGTGGTGACCGGCTCGCTGGCCACGAAGCGCTCCGGCGGGAACCCGGCCGGTACGGTGGCCCGCCCGCCGCCGACGGTCACCGCCGCCACCGCGACGAGGACGGCCAGCCCGGCCAGCCCCCACCAGGTCGCCGGGACCGTCCAGAACCTCGTCCACTCCGCCGCGACGACGCCCCGCAGTTGTCTCGTCCGCATCCCTCACACCCCCGTTCCGGTCGCGCGGTACTCCACGCTCCGCGCGGTCAACTCCTGGTACGCCTGCTCCAGCGACGCCTCCCGGGTGCCGAGCCGGTGCAGCCGGATGCCGGCCTCGAAGGCCAGGTCACCGACCCGCTCCACGCTGGCCCCGGTGGCGGTCAACTCGTTCTCGCCGACCCGCTCCACCCCGATCCCGACCGCCCGCAGCCGCTCGGCCAGGTCACCGGCGTGCGGGGTACGGACCACCACGGCCGTCGTACCGCCCGCCACGACCTCGGCCAGCGGGGCGTCGGCGAGCAGCCGGCCCCGGCCGATGACGACCAGGTGGTCGGCGGTGAGCTGCATCTCGCTCATCAGGTGACTGGAGACGAGGACCGTCCGCCCCTCGCCGGCCAGCGACCGGGTGAGCTGCCGGATCCAGCGGACCCCGTCCGGGTCGAGCCCGTTCACCGGCTCGTCGAAGATCAGCACCTCGGGGTCGCCGAGCAGCGCCGCCGCGATGCCCAGCCGCTGGCTCATGCCCAGCGAGAGCGCCCCGGCGGGACGGGTCGCCGCGCCGGCCAGGCCGACCGCCTCGATCACCTCGGCGACCCGGCGGGCGGGGATACCGTTGCTGCGGGCCAGCGCCCGCAGGTGGGCCCGCCCGCTGCGGTTCGGGTGCACGGCCCGCGCGTCGAGCAGCGCGCCGACGGTCCGCAGCGGGTACGGGATCTCGTGGTACCGCCGGCCCTTGACCAGGGCGCGGCCGGCGGTCGGATGATCGAGGCCGAGGATCAGGCGCATCGTGGTCGACTTGCCCGCCCCGTTGGGGCCGAGGAAGCCGGTGACCGCGCCCGGCCTGATGGTCAGCGACAGGTCGTCGACGGCGACCCGGTCGCCGTACCGCTTGGTGAGTCCGTCCAGGGTGAGCACGTCTCGACGCTAGGAATCCGGCGGAACAGTCACCAGCCGGCCACCCACCGACCCCGATGGCGGAAAACCACCACCGCCCCCGCCCGGCTCCGTGGCAGCCGGCCCAAGCACCGCCGGATGTCCCGGATGCCACGGATGCCTTGCAACTACCGGGAAGTAGTCCCCACCCCAAGCCCCGAGACCCCTACAACAACGAAGTTGCCTCCAGTGTGGCGGTGACGGGCAGCCATCGCGTCGTAGAGCATGCCGATGCTGGCCGCGTCACCGATTTCCGGCTCATCGTCGTTGACGGTCTCTGCGGCAGGGCCGTACTCCGTCCCACCGATCGTCATGAACACGAAGCCGAACTCAGCCGATTCACGAGGGATGGCCACGACCACCGGGGGCTTGGTTTCGGCACGTATCCGTGAGAAGACCTCAGTCGCCGGCTCGGCATCCAGTGCGACGAGGACCGTGGTGCCCGACCGGTAGCCGTTCCGCTTGATGAAGACACGAAAGCGAGGATCATGCATCTTCCGTGCGAGGTCGAAGGCCGGCTTGCGCTCTTCCTTACGACGCAGCGGCACCGCACCACCTCCGCAGATTGTCATTCCACACGTCGAAGGCATCACGGGACCAGCTTCCAACCACCGCAGCCACAATCGATCTTCGCTACTTCGATCCACCCACCGTCGACCTGACCATCTGCACAACCACGCCGTTCACAATCAGGTTGCGGGAGCGACGACCGACATGTCGGCAGGCCAACCCTTCGTCGGGTGCCCCGCCTACGGCCTAACCGCCCACTCCCGAGCCACCCGCGACCCTCGACATGTTGGAAAGCGAATCGACACAACGCACTGCGTGAGACGATGGTCACGGGCCATCACTCACCAAGGGGCCATTCGGGAGCTGATGCCCGAACAGACGTCGAGTGCCGGATCGCGACATATCGGTTTATGCTGATGGCGGCTTGCGCTTGACTTGTCAGGGACCTGCCGGATGAGCTGCCGAAGTACCAACAGGTCCGACGTCCAGCCCTCGGACGGGAGATGGCATGTCCGAACCCACAGTGGGTGACCGTCTCGCGGAGTTGCGTCGCGGGTCCAAGATGACCCAGGAGCAGCTCGCTGAGCGGTCCAGCGTGAGCGTCGAGGTGATCCGGAAGCTAGAACAGGGCAGCCGGGGGACCGCACGTCTCGACACCCTGCACGCATTGGCTCGCGCGCTGAAGGTCACCACTTCCGCGCTGCTGGGTGACGCGTCGCAGGCGGCTGCCCGAGCAGAGCCGGACCACGAGCCGCTTTCCCTTGCGGACGTCCGCCGCGCGGTCGCCCCGGTACGAGGGCTGACCGGTGCCCCGGTGGCCGCGCCGGCGACCGAGCCACCCAGCCTCGACACGCTGAGGGCGAACCTGCACGCGGCTGATCGAGTGGTCAACGCCGGCGATTACGCCCTTGCCCTGCGAGTCCTGCCTCCGCTGCTGCTGAACGTCCGCGCGGCCGTTGACCTCAACCACGACGAGCGGCAGGCAGAGGCGTACGACCTGCTGGCGCGAACCCAGCGGGTGACGGGTGGGCTGCTCATCCAGTTGCGGGCTGACGATCTGGCACAGACGGCGCTGTCCGGTGCGTTGGACGCCGCGCAGCGTTCCGACGACCGCGTGGTGGCGGCCACCGTCATCCAGAGCATGTGCTGGCTGTTGATGCGGCAGGGACGAATCGCCGAGGCCGCCGAACTGGCGGTGACCACGGCCGACGAGGTGGAGCCACGGTTCTCTCGGGCCACGCCGGGAGAGTTGGCGGCGTGGGGCTGGCTGCTGCTCGGTGCCGCCGCCTCGTGCGCCCGGGACAACCGACCGGACGAGGCAGTGGACCTGATCGACGCGGCCGGAGCCGCCGCAACGCGGATCGGCAAACGGGTTCCGGCGACCGACGAATTGTCGCTGGTCGGTGGGTTCGACTCCGCCAAGGTGCAGATGCAACGGGTGGAGAGCGCGGCCGTGGGCGGCGAGGCTGGCCGGGTGCTGGAGCTGTCCGAGTTGGTGCCACCCGCTCCGACCAGTAGTCGCTCCGCCTGGCGACGGCACCGCCTCGACGTGGCCTGGGCTTACGCGGAGCTTCGTGAATACGGCAAGGCCATCGCCGTGCTCGCACAATTGCGAGAGATGGCACCCGCCTGGTTACGCCAGCAGCGGTACGCCCGAGACATCGTGGAACGGATCGCGATCGGCCGGCGGCGTGCCATGACGGATGAACTGGCCGAACTGACCGGGTTGTTCGGCTACAAACACTGACTCGTACGTGACGGGCGACTCGTCACGGGCGACCGCCCCGGCTCGTGCCGGCCGCCCCTGGTAGCCACCCACCACCTCCCTGATTCTGTGACGGCATGGTGACTCACAGGCATCAGAAAGGTGGGATTGCAGGTGCACGACCGTGACCAGCCGGTAAGCCGGGGCGAGCAGATCCAGGCAGCCGAGCACGAGGCCGCGAAGCGGCGGATCCTGGAGCTGGCCGAGGCGGAACGAATACCGGTGGAGGAGACCACCCGGGCGGTGTCGGACCGGCGGTGGCGTCGTGAACAGCGCTGAGGTACCGATCGGTCGGCGGGTCGCCCAGTGGCGGGCGCGGCGGCGGATGACCCAGCAGATGCTCGCCGACCGGATCGGCAAGTCGAAGAGCTGGGTGGACAAGGTCGAGCGGGGTGTCCGGGCGCTGCACAGGTTCCCGGTGATCCAGGAGATCGGTGCGGCGCTGCGGGTCGATCCGCTCGTCCTGCTCGGATTCGACGTCCCGCCGCCGTCGGTGGCCCGGTCGGATGCGGACGGGTTGGACCAGGTGCGGGCGGCGCTCGCCTGCTACGACGTTTTCCGCAATGGCGGGGCGGAAGGCTGCCTGTCGGTGGACGAGGTACGGCAGCGGGTCGAGCATGCCTGGTTGACCTACCAGCACGGGCACTACCCGCAGGTGGTCCGGGCGCTGCCGGGGCTGCTCGACGCCGCCCAGCGGCTGCACGCCGTCGATCGGGTGCCAGGGTCGGGACCGCTGGTCCAGGTGTACCGGATGGCCGCGTCGGTGCTGGTGAAGCTCGGGGAAGCCGACCTCGCCTGGCTGGCGGCGGATCGGGCGATGGCGACGGCAGCGGCCGATCCGATGCTGGCCGCCACCGCCGCGGTACACCTCGCCCAGGCCCTGCGCGCCCTCAACCGCCCCCACCTGGCCCTCACCACCACCCTCCCCGCCATCCACTCCCACCCCACCGGGTTGATCATGAGGTTCGCGTCACCGAATCCGGCCCACAGTCACGGTAACTCCATGATCACCGGGGCGAGGGGCGACGGGGCGAGGGGCGACGGGGCGAGGGGCACCGGGGCGAGGGGCGACGGGGCGAGGGGCACCGGGGCGGGGGGCGACGGGGCGGGGGGC
>NZ_LRQV01000025.1 GCF_001567585.1 Micromonospora rosaria | reverse complement strand
ACGATCCTCACGTCCAAAGGACACGCCCATCATCATTTAGTTAGGAACTCTAAGAGGGCATCTGGTCCGTGTCGTGGCTGATTCATGTTCGGCCGTGGCGGTGGTGGGGCTTGGTTCGTTGATCACGGCGTGGGCGTGCAGCGGCGTAGTTATCGGTCGGACTTGTCGGATGAGCGGTGGGCGTTGATCGAGCCGGTCCTCACTGCGTGGCGGGCGGCGCGGGTGGGGTTGGGCATCAGCCGGCCGGTGCATGACCTGCGGGAGATTGTCAACGCGATCCTGTACGTGGCCAGGACGGGGATCGCCTGGGAGTACCTGCCGCATGACTTCCCACCGGCGAAGACGGTGTACGACTACTACGCCAAATGGGAGGCGGACGGAACCACGCAGCGGATCCACGATCTGCTGCGGGAGCGAGTCCGGGCCGCTCGTGGCCGCAGCGCGAGCCCGTCAGCGGTGGTGTTGGACTCGCAGAGCGTGAAGACGTCCAGCAACGTCAGCGAGTCCAGCCAGGGCATCGACGCGGCGAAGAAGATCAAGGGACGCAAGCGGCACATCGCCACCGACACCCTCGGCTTGCTGGTGGCGGTCATCGTCACCGCCGCGTCTGTGCAGGACTCCAGCGCCGGCCGGCAGCTGCTCGACACCATGTCCGCGGACCATCCGACCGTGGTCAAGGCGTGGGTCGACGGTGGCTACAACACGGCCGTACGGACGCACGGCGCCCGGCTCGGCATCGACGTCGAGCGCGTACCTCGCCACGCCGGGAGGGGCTTCCACGTCCAGCCCCGCCGGTGGGTCGTGGAACGGACCTTCGGCTGGCTGATGCAGCACCGACGACTCGTCCGCGACTACGAGACCCTTCCTTAACGAACGCAGGCGATGATCCATTGGGCCATGGCTAACACAATGAGCCGTTACCTCACCGGAGAATCCACCCCAACCTGGCGAAACGAAGCCACCTAATAGGACTAAACTCGCCAAGCAGGATCAGATGCCCTCTAAGCCGCTAACTTGATCTTTAAGCTATGGCGGCCGGTCGACGACGCCAGCTGATCATGGTGGCAGCCCTTGGTTGATCATTCTTCTTGCCGAGGGAAGATGATCAATAGCCAAGGGCTGTTTCGTGATCAGTGTGCATGTGTCGGCGTACGGATGAACAGGGCCAGGTAGGTACGGATGAACGGGACCAGCCTGATGCCTATGATCCGCCAAGTCGATGGTCATAGGCGTCCGACGGGGGCGTTCAGCTTACATGCCTACCGCGCCGCCTCCGCTCCTCGCCGCTGGGCGGCTGCGGTGCGGGTCGGCTTGGGGACGTTAGCCTGGTTCGGCCGCGGGCTGCGAATGCGCAGGTAGAGCACCTTGAGAGCGGCCTGCTCATTGGGGAAGTGCCCGCAGCGGCGGGTGGCCTGCCGGAACCGAAGCATTGAGCGACTCGAACGCGCACGGTCAGCTGCACGTCGACGAACGCATGTCGGCGCGGATAACCGGTCCGCTGAAGTTTCACCTGTCATAGGGGAACGGGCCCCGGCGCTGGGTCGACGTCGGCTCTCAAGATGTCCGGCAGTTGGTGCGGAAGTGCGAAAGGCACCTGCGGTTCGGCGACAAACGCGGCAGGTTCCACATCGCGGGTCGCCAGGATCGGCACCACGCGCCACCTTGCCCGGTCGGGACCGCCGACCAGCACGGCGACGCCTCGCGCGGCCTCGCGGATCTGTGCGGCCTTGGCAAGCAGCCGCGGCACATACGGCTTCGGGCCGCGGTAGAACTTACGGACGTGGTTCCGGAGAGTTTCCGTGCTAAACGCCGCGATTGGGTCCTTGACCTCGCCGACCCACAGTCGGCCTGTGGCCGAATCGGCGACCACCAGGTCCACCTCCCCGAGCGGTTCCGGGATGCCAGCACGCTTGAGCTCGGCCACCTCGACATGCGTGCGGCATGGCAACCCCGTCGCGGCGACGACGCCGTGGACGAGCTCCTCAAGCTGGGCGTTCAACTCCTGCCGATGGGCGCTCATCATGTCGGCGACGCCGGGCGGAAGGTCCCGGTGGGCGAACGGCAGCCGTGACCGGTGTAGGTAAGCGTCGAACAGACGCTGCGTGTCGAGCAACCGCCACGGCAAGATCAACAACTGCTTATCGACGTCGACGAGCGGGCGCAAGGCGAGGCGATGCGCGCGCCGCTCAATGTCGAGGAATCGCAGCGGGCCCGCCTCGCGCAGGTGGTCACCGGACAGGGTGAGCCGGTCGACGGCTGCCTCAACCTGCGCCAGGCTGAGCTCGGACCATTGCGCGACGGCATCGACGAGCTCGGCACGGCTTACCGCTTGTACGCCGGAAGCGTCGGTGGCCCAGTCGACGGCCACGCCGAGGACGGCACGTATACCGTCGAGACCCGTCCCCCAGTGATCGCGGAGTCGATCATCGACTCGTTGCAGTTTGACTGGCAGCCGTCCGTGAATAGGGGTGAAGGGGACCTGGTACCGATGTCCCGGCGGTGAGTTTCTGAGGAGCCCGGAGTCGTCGTCCTGGTGGTCGTCGACGGCGCCAGCCGGCTGACTGACAGCTGGGATGAGACGGGCCGCGCGGCGGTGGTCGGTATAGGCGGCGAGGTCGATCTCGACGCGCTCGGCATCGTCATGGTCGGACCAATCTGGTTCGACCATGAACATGCCGCGGCTGATGGTAAGGCGCAGGCCGTGCAGCCGGTCGGTGTAGCCGCGGACCACGGCTGCCGTGACCGCCAGCCGGTGCGCCAGCGCGGTGATCTCACCGACGTCGAGCTCGTCGGCGACGGCGCTGCCTACGGGTGGTTCGGCGAGAAGGGACTCGAGGAGGGTCTCCAAGGCGTGGGTCTGCTGGTACTGATCGTCAGTGATGGCAATCTCGTGCCAGTTGTGCGCCCAGGGCCCGGTGAGGGCGACGGCAAGTTGCTGGGCGCTACGGTAGGCGGTGGCGTGGGCGTCGTTGACCCGGGCGGCGACGGCCAACGTCACCGTGCGATCGAACTGGCACGTTAGGTCGTACAGCGATTCCTGAACCGCCGGCAGGATGAATTCTTCGCACATCCGCAGTGCGTCCGGGCCGAGAAAGACGCCGTCGGGGGTTCGGCGGCGCAGAACGGCGGTGACGGCTCTCCGATTGGCCCGGGTGTGTACCGCCGCCGATCGCGGGAGGCCGTCGTTGCGCGCTACCAGTGGAAGTGCCTCCACCTGTCGGTGCACGGTCATGAAGGGCCCCGCCGCCCGCCACGCCGATCGGAATGCTGACGGTTCGAACCTGCTTGCTTCGTGGCCGGTACCCAGCGCGGTGAGGCCGCGTTCCAGCCCTTCGCCAATCAGCTCATATGCAGATGCCGGGTTGTCGGCGAGCATGTCGAACAGCCCTGCTGCCATGACAAGAGCGATCTGCCGCAAGTTCGGGTCGACCCGCACGAACGCGAGAGCGCCTTCAGTGTGCTCGAATGACGTGTCCGGGAGCCAGACCAGGGCCAGCCGCCGTGTTCGACCCGTCCCGTCGCGCACGTGTTTACTGATGGCCGGCTTGCGTAGGTGTAGGCGCAGGCTGTCGGCGAATCCCACGACCGCGTCGGGATGAGTGTGCAGCGTGACGGCGTCATTGAGGTCGACTTCGAGAACGACGGGCGGGTTGACGTTGACCAACATCGCCGGGCTGTCCGGCTTGTAGAACAGGTCGGCGCCATCACCTTGGTCACCACGCGCGAAGGGCCAGTCTATGTGCTCCGCGCTGATGCCGGCCTCGGCCAGCACGGCGTCGACGTCCTCCCACGACGCCGCCCTCTCCCACGTCTCGTCCGATGTCGCCGGCGCAACGGCCAAACACTGCCGTGGTGCCCCCACCGTGACCGGTCCGATCGAGCCGTGCTCCTTCCACGCTCGCCAGACGTCGAAGATGTCGACGAACGCGACATCGGTGTAGCCGGGATGGAACGCGAGGTCTTCGAGGAAGCAGGCCACGGTGGTAAGGTCGCCACCGCACTCGGCGAGCATCTCGGCGAGTTCCTCAACGTGGAGGACGACGGCTTCGCCGACCATCTGTGCCACGACGTTCGCCGGCCCTCCGTAGACGATGACCTTCGCAACCGGCCGTTCCAGGATTGCAGAACGGCCACCAGAGCCTTGGGCGGTGTTGTGCGTCGTTGCAGTGTCGACCGACAGCAGCTTCTTGCCCCAGGCGATGCCTCCTTGCAGCCCGGCAGCACTCACGCCGCTGACCACCGCGATACGGAACCGCGGGCCCTCAATGACCGGTCGGACGGGTGCTGGTTTGGGCGTTTGGCCACCGCGGCTCACCAGTCGCCGCGAGAGCAGGTCTACAGTGTGCGACCACGTGCGCGCGTGTAACTGCACTGCGGCGTCGCCGGCGTCGCCGACCATCTCCGCGAGATACCGGGTGGCGGCGACCGCTGCGCTCAGCGCCAAGCAGGCCGGCACTCCGACGTGCCGATGCTCGGTGGACACTCGCAGGACTGGCCCGAGCGTTGCCTCGTCGGCATTGTGGCGCATACGCAGATGCTGACTGTTGCGGGTCAGCCAGGTCAGCGCCCGCCGGGCGGCCGCAGGCTTACTGCACTGGTCAATCCATCCGAAAGGCTCGGCGTCGACCAGCCGCCGGACTGCCGACACCTCAGCGTCACCGACACGAGGCGCAGCAGCGCCAGCCTCAGGGCCTGCCTGCCAGGCTGGCGCGAGCCCCTCGATGATGTGGTCGCCATGCGCAAGGCAGACCTCAAGGACGTCACTGAGGGAAAAACCCATGCGGGCCACTACGTTCTCGTCCACCGCTCGTGCGGTCTGTTCCAACTGGCGAATCAGCACCACGGGATGGTCGAAATCGCCGGGGTGAACCCGCCAGCGGCGGCCTCCGAAGGTAAAGCCAACCACGCGGCGAGGATCATTGGGTGTCCAGGACATCTCGGGCGCGCGGAACGGCGCAGCGCGCAACGCACTCTCGACCAAGCGGACCAGGTCCGCGGGCTGAGCATCGATACCGCCGGACGGTGTCCGTCGCAGTGCTCGTCCCCACAGCAATGTCAGGTGGTACTCCCAGGGACGGCACGACGGGGAGTCGAGTGCCGCAGCGATCAATACGAGGATGGACTTGCCCGCGAAGGACGCAAGCACCCGATCGATCACGGCCCATCGTGGCTGAATCCCCGCGTCGATACGGGCGCCGGTGAGTTGGTAGCGAGTGGCGTTCACGGCGCCAATCCTGCGTGATCACGCTCCGCGCGGGCCAACTACAGATTTTGAAAGCCTAGGTTGAGTCGAGGGTCAGACCGGTGTGAGCGAGGAAGCCGTCGAGGAGGTCGGGGCGGTATTGCACACGTTTTAGCCGGTTCTTGATGATGGCGAGTAGGTGGTCGACGCCGGTGACGGCAAGGTTGCCGATGCTGCGCTTGAGGTGCGACCAGACGCCTTCGGTGGGGTTGAGGTCCGGGGCGTAGGCGGGCAGCCGGATCACGGTCAACCAGTCCCGGCCTGCGATCATCTGCCGCATAGCCGCGCTGATGTGGGTGTTGAGGTTGTCCCACACGAGGACGATCGGGCCGCCGAGCTGCTGGTGGGCGGCGTCGAGCAGGGCGATGTAGTCGGCTTCGGCGAAACTGCGTCGCTCACCCTTGCGGCCACGGCGGGTGATGGTGCGGTAGATCAGGCGAGGGCGTCGGCCGGGCTTGTAGCAGGTCAGGCCCGCGATGGAGATCCGCCCGGAGCCCTTGCCGGAGGTTCGGCACGGCCGGCGCATGACCGCGTCGGCCCCAGGTTCGGGCCTTGGGTGGGCGCAGCGTCTGACCGGTCTCGTCCTCGAAGACGATCCACGCCCCGCGCTGCGCCGCTACCCTTTTCCCGCCGGCCACACCTCCCGCTGCCACGTCATGACCGCCGCCTCGTCGCGTTCGACCGGCCGATGCTTCGGGACCTGCACCGACCAGCCGATACGGTGCAGCAGATAGGGTGCCACGCAGCGTGTACCGGGTGTGGAACAGGCGGGCGATCAGGTCCGACACCCGCGCCAACGTCCAGCGTTGATCGTCACCGAACCCGTGCGCGGACGGCCCCTCATCCAGGGCGTCGGCCAGACGCCGCAGCCGAGGCTCGTCGAGGCGGCACCGGGAACCACCGGGCCCTTTCGATGCCAGGGCGTCCTCACCTCCGGCCCGCCACTGCTGCCGCCAGCCGTACACGGCGGTCTGCGAGACCCGAAGCCGCGCAGCGATCTCCGGCACCGACACCCCGTCGGCGAACCACCCGGCGGCCTGCCGCCGCACCGCCTCACGCTTGGCCCGCCCCCGGGCGGACAGACCACCACCATCGGGATACCTCATACTCATCGACCTACCCGCAACCAGCGAGACCACGCATCACAGTGGACCAAGCTGGCCTTTCAGATTCTGTAGCCCTGCACTGATGCTCATCAGGTCCAATAGGCAGTGCACCGGCCGGGGTGGGCCCAGAGTCACCCGCCAGGACCCGCTCCGGCCTCCAGTCCTGCAAGCGGATGCGGTTCGCTGGTCAGCGCCACAAGCGCTGCGGCCGCCTCGTGAATGGTCGCGCCGACGTAGATGGCGGTCGTGCCGGCGTCGCCACCGCTGGCTGCCGGCGTAGGCCCGTGTGATGGCGTAGCCAAGGTTTCTCGCCACCCACGTCGAAGTGGTGTGAAGCAGCCAGTGGGTGTTGATCTGCTGCAGTCGTCCGGCGTCGCGTCGCGCGTGCCATGGACCTATGCAGCGGGCGTCCACAAGCCCCTGCAGAACTGGCTACGAGCGGAGCACGTTGCGGTACGCGGAGAGCCTGCGCGCCGTGGCCGACGCATTGCGTCCCGTCAGTCCGGTTCCGCCACGATGATCTTGCGCATCCAGGGTGGAACCGTGTCGCGGTCGCCGTCCAGTAGCAGGGTGACGTAGCGGGCTTGCGGGTTTCTGTCTGGCGGGATGTCGTCCCATGGCGTGTCACCGTCGGTCGCCACGATGACGATGTCGGCCCTGGGCCGCAGCGCTGCCGAGGCGGCGAGACCGACCCGCATGTCGGTGCCTCCGCCGCCGACCAACTCGATGTCCTCGATGCGGCGCACCCGCCGGGCCGAAGTGCTGGCCACGTCGCAGGAGAACACCCGTACGTTCTCGCCCCGCATGTGCTTGACGATTCTTTTGATCTCGGCCTTGACCTGGGCGAGCATGCGGTTAGAGACCGAGGCTGAGGTGTCGATGACGATGTCTAGGCGAGGCGGACGCGGCTGCCGCATCGCCGGCAGCGCGATACCGGGCGTGGAGCTGGCGCGGCGCGAAACACGAGCGAAGGTGTAATCTCGCAGGCCGGCGATTGTGGCCCTGGCGCGGCTGACCACGCTGTGCAGCTCTCTGCGCCAATCGACTCTGGGTGTGAGGACTTCGTCGGCAAACCGGAGCCAGCCGGCTGGTACGTTGCCGATACCCTGCTGGTGGGTCTTAATTTCCTTGGCGACCTGGCGACGGATCATCTCGGCCCGACCTTCGCTGACACTCCCGTCGTCGACGTCGTCACCAGGGCCGTCCTTCTCCCAGGGCCGCTGGCTGCCGCCCGATCCTGAGCCGCAGTCGTCGCGTTGTTCACCGTTGCCGTCACCCTGGTTCTCCTGGCCAAGCTCGCCACGGTTGACGTTGCTCTCCTGCGGGTCTGACGCGTCGGTGCCGTCCAGGTCACTCACGCCGTTCGTCGTTCCCGGAACCCCCACAGGTAGCGCAGCTTCGTACGCCTCGCGGCTGGTGGTGGCTCGAACCGTATAGAGACCGTCCGGCACGGCTGCGAGCCGGAAGTCGACGTGCTGTGCGGAGACCACCTGCACCTCGGTCACCGCCGAGGGAATCACCTTGCCGTCGGCGTCGAGGACGGCGACGGCCAAACCGTCGGCGAACCGGGTGTCGTCGCCCGCAATCGTGATTTTGGAGGGTACTCGGTAACCCCGTACGACGTTATCCGGTAGCAGGGTGATGGACGGTGCCGTGACCGATAGCCGCGCCTGCGCGCTGTCAGTGCCGCAGGTGACCGACACCTCATAGATGCCGCCGGGCAGGCTCCGCCTCAGGTCGAAGGAGATGGTGGTGAGGTCGTGGACCTTCGCGCTCGGCTCCTCGAAGACCGTGCGCCCGCCGTCGTCGACTATCGTCACCGTCGTGTGTCCGGCGAAGATTCCCCTCCGGGACCGGGCAGCGATTTTCGTTCCCGGGCCGTGGCCTGCACGGAGCCGGTCCGGCAGCAGGACGAGATCGGCTTCATGGCGGGTCAGCTCGGTGGCGGCGGGGGTGTCGAGCAGGAGCCGGTACATCTGTTCTGCGGTCATGCCGCGGCGTGCGCCGGGGATGTGCTCCCAGAAGTATGCCTTTGTGGGAGGCAGCACGGTGCCGGCGTCACGCAGTGTCTCGTTGATGGCGGCGTCGCTGGCGGTGTTGTATAGCGGGTGGTGCCTCTCCGGCGCCATGAGCAACGTCCACCGCTCGGCGTGTTTGTTGATCACATGACCGAGTTCGTGGAGCCATGCTCCCGCCACCTCCTCGACGGTGAGGTTGAGCACGAAGTCGGGGTTCGCGTACATGCGCCAGCGCCGGTCCACCGCGCACGTCTTCACCGCGCCGGTAATGACTGGGGCCATGGCGAACAGCGCTGTGCGCAGGTATGGGAACTTTTCCCCCGCGACGGCGCGGCCAGCGGCCAGCCGTAGCGCGGCGTCCTTGCTGACATTTGCCATGAGTGCGATCCCGTCCAGCGTGCCTACGTCATGTCGATGGCTCGGCCAGGTCAGGCCGGCGCTGCAACGCCTCTGGTCAGCAGCCCCATTTCAGTGAGGATCGGCGCGAGTGCGCGCATGTGCTCCTGCGTTGGCAGTGCACCCCTCGGGCGTACATCGTTCTGCGCCCACCGCCGCGCATACATGAACGCCATGTCGGCAAGACCGGCGTCAGCGATCTTCGCGAGGATTGTGCCGCAGGCCAGCCAACGCTCCCCGGTGATCTCCCGGGACATGGCAGTGAACACCGACGCCGCCGTCGCGAAGACCTTGTCACCTCGAGCGACCGGAACCACATACGACTCAGGGTCGTGCAGGAGGCCCTCCGGGTCAGGCAGGTCCAGCTTCCGGAGGAACTCGGTGAACTCGCCCGCGGCCGGAACACCGATCGCTCCATTGAGGAGCATGACGACCACCGTGTCGTTGCAGCCTGCCGCCTTCGCAGTGGAATAGAGCTTCGCCGCCATCTCCCAACTCCGCGGCGTCGGAAAGGCACGACCAGCGTCCTCGGACGAGGCAGGCATCTTGGTGACCAACTCCGGGCGGGCATTGAGGAACGCGCCGATCAGCGCCTTGCCCTCGGCAAAGCCGTCCTGGACGGCTCGGTCGTCCACCCGGGAAATGGTCACCTTGGGCCAGCCAATCGTGAAGCCGTCGCGGACCACGTCGGCGGGCAGCGCCCACTCCAGGTGCAAGAGACGATTCGCCAGCGGCGGCGCCAGGTCCCAGCCGTCGGCGGCGATGTCCGGCGGATTCGCAGCAGCGACGCTGCGGGTGCTCGCCGGTAGCCTGATGTCGCCCACCCAACCAGTCAGAATCGGCCGCAGCAACGCGGCCTGGGTCGCTGGCGGGGTGGTGCTGATCTCGTCGTAGAAGACGATGCTCCCCTTGCCCTGCATACCGAACTCCACGACCCGCTTGGCCCAGTCTGGTGGAAGCTTGCGTGCCGTCCCGGCCACAGGGTCGATCGCCGGAATGCCACCGAAGTCAGTCGGTTCATGCAGCGACGCAATGACGGTCTCCACGTGGACCCCGAGATCCTCACCCAACCCCTCGATGACACTGCTCTTACCCTGGCCAGGATCACCCCACAGCACCACGGGAACATCGGCAAGCAGCGCGACGCCGAGCGCCGTGATCGTGTCTGCGTAGTGCTGGTTCATGCTGTCGGATCTCCTCGCTTCTGCGCTAGCCAAGATCATGGCGGAAGGTTCTCCGGCGGAACAACGGCCCCCAGCCGTCCCGCGTCGGGGTCCAAGAACCGAGGCAGGTGAGTCGCGGACTCGGCAGGGCGTATGGCACCCGCTGTGTGACCCTGTCCGAGTCCTCGCGTACCAGTAGACGGCATCGATAATCTGAATGGCTAGTCTCGACTGGTGCGTGATCGGCAGGACGGGTGGGGGCAGGCGAACATGTCGGGTGGCACTGCCGAGTTCGACAGTCAGAGGTGGATGGCGACGATTCCACCAGTGCTGGCGTCCGCGCTCACAGTGATCGCCGCAGTTGGCTCCCGCCGACCACCCGGCTCGGACGAGGATTTCCTCGCCTGGGTGACTTCCGGGCTGCCGCCAGCGTGGACGTGGTGCGACTACGTGGTCGCCAAGGGCCACAACTCCGGTGTCATGCACCAGATTCAGATCGTGGGCGACACCGTGGCGTTCGCTCACCATGATGTCCGGGGCCGGGACACGGAGTTGGCGGCCGCGTCCGCTGCGGGCAGGCACCTGGCCTGCTACGCCATGGAGGAAGCGCTGCGCAGCAATGGTCCGCTAACCGGAGCGGCGGCGCGAGGCCGGCGGATCGGCGGCGATCAGGCCAAACGTCTCAAGAACCTACGCACGATTTGGTTGGCGTACCGGTGGATGCACGCTGGGCATGACCTGCGTACCCTGCAGCCCCACGTCCTAGCCGAGGGTCCGAGTCCGCGACAGAGCGCCGAGCCAGGACCCGTGTGCTGGATCGCCGTGCCGCGGGCACGCCCGTCCCGCGCGAAAGTCCCCACGCTGGCGAAGCCGGGCCCGGCGCAGCTGACCTGGGCGGTGCCGGATCCGGACGCACCTCTACCTGCTGTGGTGACCGACGCGGTAGCCGTCGTCGCGCCGCACACGCGGGTGACCTGCGCCCGGGATGTCGTGGTTCTGGTGGAGCAGGGCCTGCCGCCGGTGCAGACCCGCTGCGGATACCCCACGGGCGGCAAAGCCCACGATGGGAGCATGCACCAGGTGCGCGTCGTCGCCGACACGGTGGTGACCCACCACGACGGTGCCGACCGTGCTGACGAGGAGGCAACGGCGGCCGGGCAGGGCCGTTTCCTGGCGTGTTACGCGCTGGCGGACACGTTACGCAGCGCCGGGCCGCTGACTCGTTCTGGGCGGCGCGCCGGCCGGTATTCCGAGGAACATCCTGGATCGCACCTATCGAGCAGTCAGGCGCGGCGGGCCGAGCAGTTGCGCACGATCTGGCTCGCCTACCGGTGGCTGCGTCACGGCCATTCGCTGGCGAGGGTCGAGCCGCTGCTCGTGCACGGGCCGAGCCCGGAACAAGCCGGGGAATGGGTTGACGCGGGCGTGCCCCTCGATCGGGTCATAGCCTGGTACGGCCGCCGGGACCTAGCGGCCTGCCTAGCCTGGGAGCGGTCACCGCACCTCAGCGCGGAGGGAACGGCCGCCTTGGACGCCGACATCGCCAGTCACGACGGCACACGGTCGGCTGCGGGATGGAGTGCCGTGGCACAGCGGGCTTTGCTGGGCGACACCACAGGCGAGCGTCCGCGCGATTGGGTCAGCGACGAAGAACTCGACGCCGCGCTGGCGATGCTTAAGGCCGATGTGACCGGCGTGGCGGGAACGGCCGGCGAGAGCCTGCGGACGCTTCTACGTCGCGACTGGATAACCGTCACTACGCCGGACGACTGCCGCACTTACCAGGCGACGCTGACCGCCCACGGCGCACGCCGCCTGTTTCGACTGCTGTGGCGCGTCGACCGCTATCGCCTGGGAGAACTCCGGCTACCTCCGGCGGCTCGAGCGAACGAGGCGATCGCGGACGCTTGGCGGGCCGCCCAGCTCGCCGTGCTGCTGTGCACGGTCGACGTCTTCCGGCTGACCGTGGACGACAATTCACCCGGCAATCGCCCGTCGATCGCCCTAACCAATCACTTCGACGGGACGGTTCGGCTCGACGACGTCGAACACATCGGCCTCCAGCGCACCAACGCCTGTCGGAAGCGGCTCGACCGCAACACCATCGCCACCATCACCCGGCTCACCGAAGAGCTGGCGGCCCGGCACGGCACCCCGATGACCGTTGACCTGCGCCGATTGGCCACGACCGGTCCACGAACCCAGGACGCTACCCCCGAGGTCAACTGGTACAAGACTCTGCCGGCGGTGCTGGCCGATGCCATCACCGCAGTGGAGCCGGGCAGATGTCCTCGATCACCCGACGAATTCATGTCCTGGGTGGCGGTCGGACTGCCCCCGCTGACCGTGGGCTGCGGCCAATCCACCGACGGAGCGCACCGCAACTGGGCGACCCATGAGGTGCGCATCATCGACAACCGGGTCGTACTAGCCGACCACAACGAGCATCAGCGCGAGCACGAAGAATTCCTGGCCGCCCTCTCCGGTGAACAGCTGGCCTGTTACACCGTCGAGAATTCGCTGCACGCTTGCGGGCCGCTGCCGGACGCACCAGAACGCGACTACCGAAGGCGAGTGTCGCTGATCGAGTCGTACCGCACAGTGTGGCTGGCATACCGGTGGCTGACGTCCGGCCACACCGTCCACCAGGTCGCACCGCTGCTGGAACAGGGGCCGAGTCCCGACCAGGCCAGCGTGTGGGCGCAAGCCGGTGTCCCACCCGAGCGGATCGCCGCCTGGTACGGCAGGCAGGATCTGGCTGGCTGCCTCCGCTGGACCAGTTACCCACAAGTCAGCGCCGACGCCGCCGCAGCGCTTGACCGACACGGCGTCGGGCCGGACGGCGTCGCTGCCTGGCAGGCCCGCGACGTGCCGGTTGAGGACGTCGCAGGATGGCTGGACCGCCTACGCGAGGGCACCGTCGCCGACCACGACATCGCCGGCTGGGCGGCGGCCGGCATTACCGGCGACACCTACCTGCAGTATGGGCTCACCACCATGACATTGAAGAGGTTCCTGACATGGCGCTCGACCGGCCTGCCGCCGCGGCACATCGGTGCTTACGAGGACGCCGGCGTCCCGCCCAAGGTCGTCAAGGGTCTCGGAACCGCGCTCGGTCTGGCGTCGGATCCGGTCAAGTACGTAATCCCCAACCTGGGCTACGGCCCGAACGCCTACGGGTATCCCCAGAAGGCCAGAGAAGTCGCCAATCGGCTGCTCTACTACTCAAAGGAGGGAGCATGAACAGGCCGCCCCGCGGCATGGCAGCCAACGAGCCGCACCGCCGCGCCATCGGTGGTAGCCGCGAATCGTCTCCGTCCTGACCTGGGCTCTCTCTTCCACTCAAGCGCAGGGTCACCCCCAAAGGCGCGACCGCTTCCTGCCCACACGTGCACGGGTCATCGTCCTGGTGGCGCTGCTGCGCGTTGGAAATGAGGCGTCGACTTCCCCCCACACCGCAGGGTCTTCCGGCTGTGTCCGACCTATGACCGGCGCCGGCGCCCGACAGGGGCCCGTCCGTCCTGGTGAGAGTGGTGGCACCGATCATCAGGGACGGTAGTCGTCGTGGAGAACGACGCGGGAAAGCTCGTAGCCGCCTTGGGTACGCCAGTAGTGCAGCCGGCGAGCGGCGGCTGATTCCCGTTGTAGCGCTACCCGCCAGCAGGTCGCGCCGTCGGGGCGGCGGACGTATGAGGTGCCGGCCTCGCCGGTGCGTAGTTGGTGCGCGTCGCGCCCGGCGAGGTGCTGGGCCTGACCGGTGAGCACCTCGACCACGACCGCTACGACCTTTGCCCGGCTGATGCCCTCAAGCTTCTCCACGGAGTCGAGGAAATCCGGGTTTAGGACGTACGTGGCTAGCGGCTTGGCCGCCTTCTCGGCGGCGGGTACGCGCTGCGCCCATTCACAGGTGACCTCGTAGCGGAACTGTTCCTCGGGATCGAGGAAGAGCGGCTCCCCCGCAGTCGCAGGCTGGTCGACGCGGCTCTGCGCGCTCTTGAGCTGCTTGATCAGCCGCTGCCGAGCCAGGTCGGCGCCGCGGTAGCGGGTCTGTAGCTGTCCAATGGACCGAGTCGCTTGCGCGCACTCAGCTTCCAGCTCAGCGGCTCGGCCTCGTAGACCCGTCAATTCGTCGGCGAGGGCCTTGCGGGTCGCCCGCTCGGCCGCCAGCTCGTTGCTCAGCTGTGCGACACGCGCCTGCTCCCATACCGGCATGGCCTCGGTGGGTCGCGCCATCACCGGTTGCTGCGCCGGCGAAAGCAGGCGGACCAGGTCCAACGGCGTCGGCTGCCGCGGCGCCACATTCCGCACACCTGGTGACGGTGGCGCCGCCAACGGCGGTGAGTGCGCCGGGGGCGAAGGCGCCGCCACCGCCGGGGGCTGCGGGGCGGGCGGACGCAGCCACGGCGGCCCGCCCGCAAGCAGACTCGGCGCGGGCTTCGGCCGCTCTTCGTCATCGACATCATCCAACCGCATCCGCAGCGGCTCAAGCGCTACAAGGCGGCCAGTGACGATCTCGCCGACGCTGAACAGGCCGCTCAGCGTGTCGATGGGGTTGGTGGTTACCGCCTCCCGGCCGACCTCGACCGCGAGGCCGGGCAGCAGCCGCACGGTGACCGCGTCATCGGTTACCGCGGCCACCTCAGCCAGAACCGCGTCACCGGTCTCGTACGCCTCGTTCACTCCCTCCAGGGCGCTGGCGAGGTCGGTAAACCGCAGCGCGGCCCGCACGTCCAGGCGCCGCGAGTCCCGGTCGTAGCTGCCCGCGACTGACTGCCCCTTGACGAGCACCTGGTCCAGCGTCACGCCGGGAAGGGTCAACTCCTCCCACACCGTCGCCGCCGACATGTCTTCCAATGTGACCAGCGCCCGCGAACCGATGACGCCCTGCACCCGTCCCGACCGCTGCTGAGACTCCGAACGCGGGCGGGGCTCGACGAGTCCAGCTGCCATGGCCGCTTGCAGCGCATCGCTGATCAACTGATCGGTGATGCGCTTACGGTCGTCTGGCGAGTAGGCGAACCGCAACCTGCTACGCCCAGGGTCAGAAACCCAGGCATGATCGACCGGGTACACCCGACCCGCGCCGCCGTACACCTGTGTCATGGTGGGCATCACGCGCGAGAATGCCCACGAGACGTCGCTCGTGGGCATCAGCACCACCTCGGCCAGGTCGCCGACCGCCTGCTTGATCTCGTCCGGATCACCGAACGGCTGGTCATACCCCGCCGGAATCGTCAGCACGACGACCGGCCACCGCCGCCCGGGCACCAACAACCGGTGCGCTAGCTCGCTGGCCTCGTCCTCCGAGGCGATGCGACATACCTTCGGCCGCGGCGCATCAACGCCGGCTACCTCTCTGTTAGCCGATCGCCCCATAGGACTCGACCACCTCTCCAGTTGAGTTGCATCGGCGGGTGTCGGTGATCGAAGTCACCACGCTCTGCGGGGGCCACCCGAGGCGGTGACCAGAAGGGGTATGCGGAGCAATAGCCAGCTCCACATCACCACACAGCGACGCCGATCAGCATGAGATCGTCTGCCCCGTCGCCCAACGGCGCTCCGGCTATCGGCTGCAGGCCCGCCCCGACCACATCGTTGGCATCGCGTTGGAGCCAGAGCCGCCCTACCGCGGCGTCGCCGTCACGGCGGGCGAGGACGACACGACCTTCGTAAAGGTCGAGTTGTCCGGAGGTGACGGGCTCGAAGATCTCGCCGGGCGCCTCCGTCACCAGGAATCGGCGAGTCGCGGTAAGGGCGGGCCCGACGTCCGAGAGCGAGACCCGCAGCGCCCCGACGGGCGCTTGGTCGTGCTTGCCGAGGAGGCGGCTGAGCACGTCCGCCGCCACGCCGCGACGCAACTGCTCGTGGTGACGCTCGTTCCGGAACACCCGCAAGCAGCGGTAGCAGCTGGTCTCCGGGCCGCATTCACAGTCGCGGACCCGCTGCAGGGCATGGTTGAGTACGTCCCGCAGCCGCTCAGCGATCCGCCGGACGTGGCCGGCTCCCCCGGGCACGGTGTCGTACAGCATGATCACGCTGCGGCCGGCTTCGGTTCGGTAGACCGTCGCATCGATGTCGTCGCGGGAGATCTCGAGCGCGCGCACCGCCCCCTCCACCAGTGCGTACGCGACCGATCGCCAGGCGTTGTCCTCGACTCCGACCACGATGGCACCATCGAAGCTCAGGTCGAGGACGTCCGTCTGATATTTGTGGGCCAGCGACAAGTTCTCCATGCGGCCACGGCACTCGCGGCCGCTGAGCGGACTCTGGTGATCAACCCGACCGTCGATAGCCCGGCCGGCGAAGCCACAGGTCGCGCAAACGAGGAAGCCGCGTCCCATCGCACCGTCGCTGATTGCCACCAGCTCGCCACGGGCACCGGCCCGGATGGTGATCGCGCCTCCGGCGAGGTCCAACTTGTCCGCGTAGAGCTCCGCGCCGGGAGACACGACATGGGTTGCGCCGTGCCAGGCCCGGCGCGGCGCGCTGGTGGGCCGCCGGCCCGTACCGCGCGCCGCGACGAAGCCGAAGACGGGAATGGCGTACTGACGGGGTACGCCGACGAGGGCGGAGCCGCAGGCCGGGCACTCCGGGTCGAGGCGGTCGATCGAGTCGCGGTAGTGGCCGCATCCGTCGCACACCGCGTAGTAGCGTCGCTCAAGGTCGCGTCCGGGCAGCCGGTACAGGCCAGCCGACTGCCAGACCAGTCCCCCGGCGACGACCTCCGCACCGGGTGCGTACTCATAGATGGCCGACGAGAGGTCTCTGGAAAGCTCCAGTTGCTTTGCGATGGGGGCGTCCGCGAAGGCCAGCCGCAGCTCGACGGTGTCGACGGGAAACCCGTACTTCGGCAGTACGTTTCGGTTGGCAAGCAGCCCGAGTAGTTCGCGACGAGTGATCGTGTTCATCACGCGGCCGTACCGCGCGGCCTTGTCGTCTTGGCGGGCGGTGAAGGCCTCCTGCCGCTTCTGCTCGTACGTGTCGACATCCTGCTGCAGCTCGGCCCGGACCGACTCCAGCAGGTCGACCAGGTGCTCGACCCACTCTTCGGAGTCGACGCCGATGATGTCGCGCACCTCGGCCGGCAGCACCTGCCGCAGCGAGTCGGTGACCCGCCCAGGAACTGGGTTAAGGAAGTCGCGGACCAACGTGACTGGGGCGATCCCGTCGTCACCTGGCAGGAAGAACTCCCCTGCCGTTCGCCAGATGGTGCCGTGGGACCGAAATTGGTGCCGGAAGAATGCGGCGAGCGCGACGGAGTGAGCGTGCCGCCGATCAATCCGCACGTTGGTCAGAGGCACGTACGGGGCCCGGACCTCGCCGGCGATCATCCGGTCGGGCTCGGCGAACCGAGAGAGGTCATGCGAGCGGCGCTGGGCATAGGTGAGCACGAGCGCGGCTGAATCGGTTCGGCGGCCGGCCCGACCGGCCCGCTGGACGTAATTCGCGGTGGTCGGAGGCATGTTGCGCAGCATGACGGCTTGCAGCTCGCCGACGTCGACACCGAGTTCGAACGTGGTGGAGCAGGAGAGGGCGTTGACTTCGCCGCGGACGAACTGCTGCTGGATTTCGGCGGCTCGTTCGCTGGTCCACTGGGCGGTGTGTTCGAGTATGCGCAGCGGCACTGGGTTCATGTCCCTGTAGACGTTGCGGTAGTGGTCCGGGTCGGTGTCCACCGCAGGCGACGTCCACGGTTCGAGATCGCCGGTGCAGGCCATGGTGGGGCAGATGGCGCGCACGTTGAACGGGGTGAGCTTGCGGCACCTGCTGCACTGCCACATGGTCAGGCCGCCGGTCGTAGGCGTGCAGGTGATCAAAGCGGAGTCGAGCTGATGGACCTGCCCGATGCCGGCTTCGGTGCCGGCGATCAGCCACTCGGCCTGTGGCCCCTTGGTCAGCAGGCGCCACACGCCCTCCAGCAGTTGGATCGGGTCCGCCTGCCGGTCGAGCCGAGCAAGCACGCGGGTCACGAAGTCGGCCCGCCGGTTGGTCCCCCTGGTCGGCAGCCAGCTGAGCACCTTGCGGCGCGCGTCGGAGCCAGTGCCGCGTACGTAGATCGGGCCGAGCCGCGGCTGGAACGCCTCGTCGCGGGGGTCCACTCCGTCAAGGGCGCCGACGGCGCCCTGGAGCCGAATCGATCGGATCAACTCGGCGAGCAGCGCCCAGACCTCCTCGTCGCTGAGGCCGAGGGCAAGCAGTGGCTGGGGTGGTAGCCAGGCAGGGTTGCGGGACATGTCCCAGGCGATGAGTCCCCTGCCCTCCAGGGAGTTGCGTTCGTCAACGCCGACAGCCTCGACCTGCGCCCAGAGGGCGACCTGCCTCTCCCGAGCCTGTCGGCTCTGCCGCCGTTCGAAGATGCCGTACCGGTCGGCTACTCGGGAGGTGTGGTAGACGACGTCGGTGAGGCGAACCTCGTCGTCGGCCGCCGCAGCGGCGACGGCACCCTCGTGGAGCAGCCGCCGACGCTGCACCCGCTCGTAGGAGTCTTCGAGGTACGGCGCGAAGTACGCCGCGGACTGCCGGCTGTCGCTGAACAGCAGCAGCTTGCGCCCGCCGCCTCGCAGGCCTTGCTGGACGGGATCGGAGGCCACGGGCAGCTTCTGATAGAGGGCGGTCGCCAGGACCGAGGCGGAGGCTTCGTTACCGCTGGCGAAGAGTCGGATTAGGCCGGCTCCGCGTCCACCGCACGCGAGGCAGGCCGTGAGCTCGTCGCTGCGCTGCCGTAGGAAACGAACCGCGCGCACGGCGCCGTCCGGGCAGCGCGGGCAGTTGGCTGCCTTACCGATCTGGAACACCCCGCACCGGGTGCACAGCGCGCCCAGCTCGCCGGCCGCCTGGGCAGCACCGCTGAACATCTCCTCGTCCTCGTCGGTCGCCACGTCGTCGACCAGCGCCATCCACACCTGCTGCTCGTCGCGGGAGCGGCGGGACCGGAACACGGTGAAGGTGCCGATCCGCTCCAGCGTGCCCATCAAGTAGACGGTGCCGCAGCGGCGGCAGGTGCCGAACTCGAAGGCGGCGTCGCCGCACCGGCCGCAGCGCTCGTGCCGGGTCAGACTGACGTGCGGCCCGTTGGCTCCGAGGCAGGCGAAAGCTCCTTCCGTCGCACGGGCGAAGAGGTGGTAGCGGGCGGAGAGCACCGGTGTGCCGTCCTTGTCGTGGACGCTGTTGGCCAGGGCGACCATCGACGCGGTCGCGGACGCGCCGCTACTGGGGAACAGGGCCTGGGCGACCTCGTGCAGCGGTATCGGCCCGTGGGCGAGCAGCGCCTTGAGCCGGCGAACGCGCTGCTCGTACGCCAGCGCCTCGGCGGGGTCGTCCCCGGCGTACCCGTGCTCGCGGGCGAGGGCCACGACGGCACCGGCGGGGTCCGGCGCGTTTAGCAGTTTCTCGTACGCCGTGGCGGGCAGGGGTCCCCACTCGGGCCCGGGCGGCAGCTGGACCCGGTCGGCGGTGACGACGTCCTGCCTCGCTTCGTCGGCGGGGTCGTACTCGAAGGGGACGGGGAAGAGGGAGGCAGCGAAGTCGACTACGGCTCCCATGTCGCTACCGACGGTCGCGCTCGTCGCGATGCACTGCACCGGTCGGCCCGAATCCACCCGGTCGGCGAGTCGGCGCAGCAGCATCGCCAGCTCGGCCCCGCGAGCCCCGTCGTAGACGTGCGCCTCGTCGACGACGATGAACTGCCAGTGCCCGGCGTGTTCGCCCTCGAAGAGGTCCATGTCCAATGGCCGCAGCAGCAGGTATTCAAGCATGGCGTAGTTGGTCAGCAGGAGGTGCGGCGGTCGCTGCTGCATCTCCTCCCGGCTGAGCAGCTCGTTGGGCAGCGGCCGCTCGCCAGGGTTTTGCTGCTCGAAGACCTCCACGGCCTCCCGGCGACTCCGGCGGGTCTCACCCGTGTACCGGCCAAAAGTGATGTCCGGCGCCTCGGCGAGCAGGCCCCGCAGCCGCTTCATCTGATCGTTGGCCAGCGCGTTCATCGGGTACAGCAGCAGCGCCCGCACACCAGGCCCGAGGCTGCCCGCCGCACGTTCGGCCATCAGCCGGCTCAGGATGGGGATGAGGAAGCTCTCGGTCTTGCCGGATCCGGTGCCGGTGGCGACGACGATGTTGCGCCCTGCGGTTGCCTTCCGGACCGCCCGCTCCTGGTGTTGGTAGAGCGGACGGTCCATGGCCAGTCCGGCGCCCAGGCTGGCGATGCCGGGATCGAGCACGCCCGCGTCGATGAGCTGCCGGGGTGTGGCGCTGGTGACGTAGGGCGGGGTCGCCTCGAGCAGTGGCCCCTTGGTGATCTCCTGGTTGATCGCGTCGCCGATCGCAGCTTCGAGCGCGGTCGCGAGCCGGGGATCCTTCGGCTCCACGAGGGAACGAAGATAGCGCCGGTAGGTGGAGACGATCGCGTCGCTGGTGGCAAGGGGGTCGAGGATCATTCGGCTGCTCCGGCTCCGGTCAGGAGGAACTCCGCGAGGAGAAGGTCGATGGCCACGAGACGAGGTGCGCTGCGGGCGAGCGTCGCGTGCGAAGGCAGGGTTCGTGGCAGCAGCCCGGCCGGGGCCGCGTGCCCTCGGGCGGCCAACCGCGCCACGAAAGCGAACGCCAGCGACAGCGCGGGGAGAGCGAGCCACCCTCGAGTCGGGTTGCGCGCCTGTAGCGCGGCCACCACCCGCGGGCCGCCGCACTCGGCCAAAGGCTTTTGCAGGGCGCGCAGCAGCCCCTCTGCGTTGCTGGAGAGCCGTCCCAGGCCGGGCCGCACCCGTACCTCGAACAGGTGGCGTGCCGCAGCCATCCGTTCGTCGGCGTCGAGCAGGCCGCCGGGAACGACTCGCATCGCCCGCCATATCCGGTCGCGTTCCTCGGCTGGCAGCAGCGCGAACCTCTCGGCCGACTGGTCAAACCTGCCGACCGTCTCGTGCGGATCGGGGCCGCCGGCGAGCAGGTGCGTTGCCACCTCCCCGCACACCGCGGCGATCTGCTCGCGCAAATCGGCTTGAGAAGCGATGTCAGGGAGCCGGTGAGCCGAGGCGAGCATTGCGGCCAGTGGGCTCGCCGTCCATAGCCGCGCCTCGTCGGCTGCACTGACGTAACTGTCGGGAGGCAGGGAGATGAGACCGGAGTGCACCAGGGGCGCGACCACCTGGTCGGCCGAGGCGCGGTGCTTGGTCAGCGCGGCCAGCGCGGCGGCCGGATGCGGGCGCAGGAGCGCCGCGGCGCCCCGGATGTTGGCCGTGACGCCTCGGGCATGAAGGTCGTCCGCACGCGGGTAGAGGTCGAGCAGCAGGGGCGCGATGTCCGGTCGGTCGGGCAGGGCACCTGCTCCGGCCAGGTACGCCGATACCGCCTCCCCCGCCGGGTCCTGGCCGGTCGGCTGCCACTCCAGCTCGGCGAGGTCGAAGGCGTTGTCGCGGCCGGGCCACTCCGGCCAGTCCGACGGCAACCACGGATCCTCGATGCGCAGCAGCGCCACGAGGGGACCCGCCGTGGTAACCCACGTGGGGAGCCGGTCGCTGACCAGGTCGGCGCTAAGGCGTGCGAGGTACGGCGGTTCCCACGGCGCATACACCTGGTACAGCGCGGCCGTCAGCCCTTCGGCCCGCACGCCGTCGACCAGCACCAGCCGGTCGTCCTCGAGGTGCACCGCGCTGGCGAGGCGTCGAGGTACGCAGCGCGCTGCCGGGAAGTCCTGCCCGTCAAAGCGGACATCGAGCTGGGCGAGCCCGTGAGCGCCGACCGTGTCGGCGATGGCCGCGAGCGGGAACCGGGCCATCGGCTGCCCGTAGGTCGCTCCAGACGGAACAGTTTGCAGCTCGCGGCCCCCGGAACGGACGATCAGCCGCGCGTCCGCCACTCGCGGCAGCCGCACCAGCAGTTCGCCCTCACCGATCGTCTCGGTGTCCAGACGCAGTGGCTGCAGCGTCCATTCGCCGCGGCTGCCTCCGCCAAGCCGTTGAAGCGCCATGTGGGCGGGCGTTACCCGCACGGTGGTCGCGCCGCCCGGGCTGTCGAGCTGCAGTTCAACAGCGGTGTCGGTGGGGCCTAGCTGGGTCATTGCGGGCGTGACCGATAGGCCGGTCAGGGTGGGGTCGGCCCGGACGGTGGCCGGCTCCAGTCCGTCCGCCGTGATCTTCCGCCAGGCGGGGTAGGAGATGACGGACAACCCCTCGCCGAACTCGAGCGTGCGGGCCAGGCCGCGGCCGAGCGGACCTCGGACAGTGATCTCGTAGGGGCCGACCAAGGGGCGGGCAAGGTCCCGCCACGGGTCAACCGTCGTGTCGTGGTCGGCGGAGAGGCTCTCGGTGTGCAGGACCTGACCGGAATCGGGTCGACGGATCCGGATCGACCAGTCGGTGCTCACGCCGGGCTCGGTCGGCAGGGTCAGCCGTGGGGCCGTCGCGATGACCGGTGCGCCGGCGAGGCTGCTCACTCCCGGCAACGGCTGGGCGAGCTGCAGCTGGGCGCGGCGGGCACCCTTCACCCGGCGGGCCGTTCCGCCACCAAGCCGCAGCTGCGACACCTGGCGAAGGTCGGCGCGGCGCAGCGTCCAGCCGAGCCAGCCGTACGGGGCCGGCACGTCGTACGTGTCGACCAGGTCGCCATCCACCTGCAGCTCGAGCGGCCCACCGCCGTCACTTTCTTGTGGATACAGCAACCAGACCGGCTCGGGCGGCAATCCGGCCGTCGCCGGCACCCGTCGGCCGTCTTCGGTGAAGACCAACAGGGGATCCCGCGGGTCGACAACATCCTGCTCGTACTCCTGGTCGTAGCCGGCCAACTCCACCGTCACCTGGCGGGCAGGGCGCGCGATGGCTACCGCCGTTGCCGGTGCCGTCTCGCTGGTGCCAGGCCAACGCGATTGGCTGACGACCGACTGGACCTCGCCATCGAAGCGCAACTGCCACATGACGCGACCGTCCAGTGCGTCGTGGATCGGCGGCAACCACACCAGCAGGCCGCGGCCGAACGGCTCCAACTCCAGGTGGGGCCGCTGCTGCGCCGCCTGCGCGGCCGATCCGACGCGCTCCGAGCTGCCCGTCCAGTCGAGCTGCTCCGCCTCCGCTAACGCCTGAGCTTTGGCAACCAGGTGTGGGGAGAGTCCGAGTCCATCGGCGGTGAACCCCGGCTGCCGCAGCCGTTCCAACAGGTCGAGGCAGCGGTCGACAAGGTCCGCCGCGTAGTCCTCGCCGCGCTGGATGAACCGCTGCACCGGCTTGTCGGTCCCGTTCAGGCGCGACTCACGGCCGGGCGCGAGCGCCCAGGCGAGGAAGCTCTCACCGGTGAGTCCGGGCTCGCGGGCCTGGCGGTGCAGGAGGAGATTCAGCAGGTCGCCGAGGCAGTATGCGGGGACCCCGGCGTGCATGAGGATCTCACCGACGTTGACCTGCGGCAGACCATGGAACCGGGCCAGCCGGAAGTGATCGAGGTTGGCGCGGAAGGCCCTCCCCCACAGCGTCTGGTCGACCTGGCCCGGCGCCTCGTTGTGGACGGCGCTCCAGTAGTCGCCGTGCTCGTATCCGACGGCACCGATCCCGGCCAGGCCGACGACCAGGCACGCGGGGTAGTGACGGATGAGTAACCGCTGCCGGTTGAGGGGTGCGGTGTACCAAAACACTCGTCCCAGGGCGCGGATAACCTCTTTAGCATGATCCTCCGGCGCGTCGATCTCCGCGACGAGCGACACCGCGCGCAGGGCCGGCGCCCACTCGGATTCCCGAAGCCGAAGTATCTCGGTTGCGTGTGACACGGTCTCCCTCATGCGAACTGGGTCGGTGCCGTCTGGCGACTATGCAGGCGAGCTGCGATGGATTCAAGACAAAGCGAACGCCATGGCATTTACCCCGCCTGATCGGCCAGCAAGGTGGGCCCGGTCGGCCACGACGGTGGGCGGGTCAGGTCGACCGCCGCCCCACTTGGGGGACGCGAGCCTCTACTCCGTGCCCGCCCGGTACGGTCCGACCCCGGCAGTTGGTTGAAATGCAGGCCACCGCCGCCACGCCACCGCCACCGATCAGCACGGCGCGGCCCTGTTGCCCACCCACCCTAGAGCGGCCGGCGGACGCGGTGCCCGCAGCGAGGTGCCGTCTACGCGTCGTGTCGTGGCCAACGCCAGCGTCCATGCTCCGTGATTCGCCCTCCATATGAGTTTCTACCAGACTCAACGAGGCGAACGGCACGCCTGCAACGACTATTATGGTTGTCGGATTACAGCCCCGTCGCGGCGGACCCGTGATCCTCATTGCTCGCTCCGTGGTTCCTCTCAGCCATCTCCGCTCCTGCTCGCCTCTCGCCGACGCTTGACCCACCGCAGGAGTTGCTGGTCAGGGTGTGTACGTCCTCTTGGGGCAATGAGTACCGACACCATCGCGAGCGCGGAAATGGCCTTCGGGGACTCGCCGGTCGATGCCTCCAGAGTTCAAAGCAGCGGCCGTCCGCACCACGTCCGAGGCCGACGCTGCCGCCACCTCGAGCACTACTCGACCCGCCGGCAAGTCGACACTGACTCGATCTTGACTCTGAGCTTTGCGCCAGATCGCGGGGATCACGCGGACGTTGATGATCAGCTAGTGTGGCACCGCACCAGCCGGATACGTCCACACAGGGGTCTCTCGCCTGGCAAGTAGGGGGATGATGATGGCCGAGGTCAGGGTGAGGCGGTTTGTCGTGTCCGCCCCACCGCCGGGTGTCCCCGTTGCGGCCGGTGATGTGGAGTTCATCGATAGTGGACCCTTCGAGCTGAACCTCGCCGACGTGCTGCGGGTCAACGCGCTAGCGGTGCCCTACCGTGGGTATCTGTTGACAGATTTGGTGCAGCACGAGATGTCCCTCGTCATGTCGCTGTTTGGTCACACGCCACCTGGCGCGGCTCTGCGTCGGCACGAAGCGTTCGACGGCTCATCGTCGCACATCCAGCGATTTGTCACAGAGGTGCTGGCGCTTGGCGCACTCACTGCGGTAGTGCGGGACGAGGACCCCAAGCTGAGTAAAGTCGCCCATTTCGACGCATTACCATTAGAGCTTCAGCGAGTGTATCCATCGAGCGGCATTCGGCCTGACCTTCGCTTCGCCGGCCAAGATGCGGTTCTGGCCGGCGAGGCGCGGGGCCGGAGTAGACCCCCGCCTCAAACCGTCCTGACCTCCACTGCTCAACGTCACCGACTGGATCAGCTACTTGACTGGAGCCGGCGACCCGGCTGTGATCCAGTAGCCATGGCGTGGAGTTGGATGCAGGAGAGCCGAACCACTATTGATTTCTTCCGTTTTGGCGAGGATGCCGCTGCGCCGTCCGCGGACCCAGCGGTGGTGCACCGCCTGGAGCAAACATTCCGAGATACCGATCCCACTCCGGACGAGTTTACAGAGAAGTATATGAATGCAGCTGTGCATGGCATCTGGACCAGCACTACGGGTAAAGCTCGGGAGCAGACCGCCAAGCAGCGCATCATCGATCGCACCATGGAAGACCGTGAAGACCAGCTCCTGGAAACGGCGCCCCGTCAGTCAGTTTCGGGAATGAGCTCGCGGTGGCGAGGGCGTTGGCGGGACGCTCCCACCATCGCAGGTGTGCCGGGGCCACGGCTGCTTCTCGCGGTCAGTCCTGAACGTGAGGGACGGGCCACCAACACTGCAGACGGCAGCCGCCTGTACCGCAGTCGGGAGATTGGCCTTGAAGTTTCCGCAGCCGGCCGTGTCCTTGTGGCGCTCGATTGGCGTAAGCGATCAGAGATCGAGGCAGGCAAAGCTGTCGAGCGTGAGCTTGAGGCCACGGACCAATGAACCCATTGAGCCGTTCTTGTGTAGCAGCTCATGTGGTCGAGCCTGACGAGGGCGTACGAGCCATATCCCCTACTCGGTCCCGACACGCACCTCAGTCAGGCATTCGGCGCGCTCGGAGGACACTTCGGACGATTGGTCAACTGTTGTAGACCGTACGGTGGCTCGCGGCGTCACCTGCGGGCGGGGCAGACTAGGCTGCCGGTGAGTCTAGTTAGTACTGCAACGGCAGTAGGCGAATCGTCTTCGGGTCGTGCTCGTTGGTCAGCTCGTGACGGACGTTGATGTCGACCGGTGGCATGCGGAACTGGACCAGCTCCATGCTCGGATCGGGGTGCGGTTTCGCCGGTCGGAGCCGCGTCGGCGGGCGCGGCAGTACCTGTGTGGGCTGGTCTCGGGCGTGGACCGGAAGAACGGGTGGACCCTGGCTGAGCAGGCCGGGGAGGTGTCGCCGGACGGGATGCAGCGGTTGTTGCGGTGGGCGGACTGGGACGTCAACGCGGTCCGCGACGACGTGCGCAACTATGTGGTCGAGCACATCGGCGACCCCCACCGGGGTGCTCATCGTCGATGACACCGGCTTCCTGAAGAAGGGCACCCGGTCGGCCGGGGTGCAGCGTCAGTACTCCGGCACCGCCGGGCGGACGGAGAACTGCCAGGTCGGCGCGTTCCTGGCCTACCGCTCATCCAAGGGCCAGGCGTTGATCGACCGGCAGCTCTCCTACCCGCGTCGTGGACCGACGACCGGAAGCGCTGCCGGGCCGCCGGCATCCCTGACGAGGTGGAGTTCGCCACGAAGGTGCAGATGGCCCGCACCATGCTCGCCCGCGCCCTCGACGCGGGAGTGCCGATCGGGTGGGTGACTATGGAAGAGGCCTACGGGCAGTCGAAGTCCCTGCGCGTGTGGCTGGAACGTCGGGACGTGGCGTATGAGTCGCCACCCGCCGCAACGACGACATGATCACCACCACCATGGGTATCACCACGACTGGAGGCCCTTCTGAGCGATCGTCACGGACATGAACGACTGGACTTCGTTTTACTCAACCACGGTGGGCGACGGAGCAGCTATTATTCATCCTCCAAAATTTGCTCCGTGGAACAGTCGCCCATTTTCACCGATTCGAGGAAGTCTTGCCAGAAGGTATCACCCTCGGAGAGAAAATCCGCCGATTCAAGAACTGACGGATCGAGTGAGGACGGATCCACCGAAATCAGAATACCGGCTACGCGGAATCCCGCTTCCTGCCACTGAGTGAAGCTTGCCTCAACATCACCGATTTCACCCTCACCATAGAATGGAAACGCATCAGTCAGCGCCTCGATACAGCGCTTGAACGCGACCATGTCACGATTCACGTGGAAGATTGAGGTGTCCAGCGCACCAACGTCGACAACATGAACCACACTCAAGGTGCTGGTATCCAGACATACCCGCTCTTCGTCTGACCCAGAAACCCCGAAGGCGACGAGTTCACGTCCGGATCTCGTTGCCACGATTTCAGCGACCGGCAAGGCAGAGTAGAAACCATTCAGCAAGTCAGCGGGAACACCAGCCTCCAGCACCAGTTTTGCACGGCGAGAGACGTCTACTGGAATCTCTATCGAGCACAGCTCGTAAATCGGCCCATTTTTCACGTTTGCAACACCCACCCAACCGCTGATCAGCCTTACCTAGATCCTACCAAGAATCAAACTGATCTTCAGCTTGAGCGCCTCATTGGATTTGGCGCGAATCGACGCCTGCTTGGCTCTATTACTGTGGTTCCATGGAAAACTCCAGGTAACCTTGGGAATTCCCCTGACTTTCGCCTGACATTTGTTAGCACAAGGGGCTCGCTCCGTATAAAGCGCCTTCACGCGCCGACTACCCGCCTGCTTCAGCACATCATCCTCGGCATGGACCCGCTTCCCTGAACGCCCTGTCAGGATTCTACCGTCTTCAAGAAGGACTGCCGCGTAGTTTCCACTCCTCCCCCTGGCCTTATCGAGGAGGCGTCGAGCTTTGATCGCAGCACTTAGTTCGTCCTCGCCGTAGGGAACGTAACTGCCAACCTCACAGATATCATCGGAGCCACCTGTGTTATGGACCAAGACATCAAAGTTGCCGACACGAACGTAGTAGGTATGGATGTCGTCGACGGTCAGGTTGTGGACGGCAGCAATGGCATCGTAGGCGACGATCTCAATCACGGTTGCGCGAGCGCCATCGAGGCCTTGCAACTCGTCACCCGACTTCAGATGAGCAGCCCCCAACCATCGCTTCTGATTGGCGATCCAGAACGGATGCTCATCTGTGGCAGTTACGACTCCGTCACGGGCACCGTCACCATCTGAGTCAATGACGACGTCGATGAGCCTCTTCGACCCATCCCCCTTGATAACGGCAGTTACCGGCCGGGCCCCCTCTTCGCCGGTTTCGGGATTGGCCGCGATAACAACGTCATCCAACTCAATGGATTCAATCTCTTTGTAACTGCCATCCGCGAGCAGCACGAGTGTTCCGGGCAGGAAGCTGTTACAGCCTGGTGATCTCTTTTTGGCCTTGCTTACCTGCTTGACCGCCCCTACACCCCGGGCAGCGGTCTTCGCTTGACGAACTCCAGGCACCATAGATGCCACGCCCATGGCGCAGGCCGCTCCGCTCCCGCCCGCACAGGTCTTGATGGTGTCGATAGCTCCCGCTACCGCCGCCACTGCTCCCGCAGCGGCGGCCACTACTTGAGCCGGGGGCGGGAGAACAGCCGAAACCATCGCGACGGCACCGGCGACCGCCGATATTGCCCCAGCATTGTTTACTACGGCCTTCGCTGCCGATACAGCGGCGCCCGAAACAGCCTTCCCTACTTTACTCGCCGCATTCTTCACGCTACCCCAGAAGAGACCGTCCGGGTCAGCGAAGGTAATCGGATTACTGTTGGCATAAGCGAAAGGGTTTAGCCGCTGCGGATCATACTCATCGGTCTGGGGATCCACCGAAATGAACGAACCCAGAGTGGCGTCATAAAAGCGGGCACCCAGCAACGACATTCCCGTCGGGTCGGCAATGCCGCCTACGAACCCGCGCTCCCCCGATGGCCAGAGACTACTGACCCCTTGCATCCGCTGATTACCATACGGATCGGCGTACTTTACGGTTTCGACCCTGGTTACCGAGTTGAGCGCCCACATCGCAGAATCGTGCTGATCCGAGGCGAGCCAAATGACATCATTGCCACTGGCGGCAGTGGAGGTTGATCGGGAGGCGATGATATCGCCGGAGTGCTCGTAGTAGCGAGTCCCAACAGTGTCCGAACCGACTATTTTCAGTTCTTGCCCGGAAACGAAAACAGTCGCCTGACTGCCGGGGTCAATCCGAGCTATCCGGTTCCCGTCGGCGTCGTAAACCATCCGGGTCACGCCTTGCGGACCAGTGATCTGTGAAAGGTTTCCCTGCTCGCTCCAGTCTAATGTCTCGGCGACCCCGTCGACCCGGCGGTAGGTGAGATTCCCGGTGGCGTCCCAGTCGTAGTGGTCGACCCGGCTGCCGGTGGTCACCGTGCGGACCGCGTGAGGCTGGTCGGCGCCCGCCTGGGCGTACCCATAGGCGGCGGTGGTGCCGGCCTGGTGGTCGGTCACCGAGGTGCGGGACCCGGCCTTGTCGAAGGCGTACGACTTCCAGTAAGGGGAAACCCCTCCCACGGTGCTGGCGTTCGGTGCGGGGGCACAGGTGTCGACGGCCTGGGTCCAAGCTTGGGTGAGCCGGCGGAGGTAGTCGTACTGGAAACACTGGACGTCGCTGTCGCCGGGGCGTACCTGGTCGTCGTTGTCCTGCGGCTGGTTGGCCATCGACAGGACGTTGCCGGCGGGGTCGTACCGGTAGGAGAGCGCGGCGACGTTGGTGACGGAGGCGTCCCGGTCGAAGTAGAACTCGGTCAACCGGCGGGTGGCGTCGTCGTAGACGTAGGTCTGGTAGGCCTGCGGGTTGCTGCTCGGGCCGAGGCGGCGTTGCAGCAGCTCGCCGTAGGGTGAGTAGGTGGCGGCGTCGACGTAGACGGTGTTGGTCCCCGAGGGGTAGGAGGTACCGCCCACCCGGGTGACGTTGCCGAGGTCGTCGTAGGTGTAGCCGATGATTTCGCGTTCGAGTGCGCCGACCTTCGGCACGCTCATCCGCTCGGGTGAGCCGTCGATCCGGTAGGTGTAGGTGGAGACGTAGGTGCCGGCTGCCGCGGCCAGGCCTGGCATGGCGGGGATCACCGATTCTTCGTCGGCGATCTGGTAGGCGTTGTTGTAGGCGAAGATCTCGCGGGTGAACTGGTGGCCGTCGACGATCGATGTCTGCTTGGTGAGGTGGCCCTTGGCGATGGTGTCGTAGGTCCACTCGGCGGTGGTCTGGCCGTTGACCAGGCGCTTTTTCTGCCGGCCGAGGAGGTCGTACTCGGTGGCGACGACGTGGCCGAGTGCGTTGGTGGAGCTGGTGACGTCGTCGGCGTTGTCGTAGGTGAGGGTGGTGATGCCCTTGTCGGGGTCGTCGGTGCGCACCTCCCGACCGCGAAGGTCGTACTCGTAGGTCCAGACCTTCCCTGTCGGGCCTGTCACGGTGGCGAGGTCACCGCGGGGGGTGTAGGTGTAGCTGGTCGTGTCGTAGGTGCCGCTCGGGGTGCCGGCCTGGTACTGCCGTAGTTCGGTGGTGCGGCCGTGGACGTCGCTGATGGTGGCCGTGGCGGTGTCACCCTGTGGTGGGGTCACCGCGACCTGCCAGCCGGTGGTGTTGCCGCCGTAGCTGGTGGTGGTCGCCCAGAGTTGGTTGTTGCCCGACCAGCTGGCTTCGCGGGTGACGCGGCCGACGGTGTCGTGGTCGAAGACGGTGCGGATGCGGTCCGCGCCGGGGTTGGCCTGCAGGAGGGTGGTGGCGGGTGGCCCGGTGGTCTGGGTGGGTCCGGCCTCGTATTGGGTGAGTCCCCGGTGGTCGTAGCCGGTCGAGGTCACCAGGCGGTTGCCGCCGAGGGCGTCCTCCTGGGTCTGCACTGGGCGGTAGAGCGAGTCGAAGAGGCCGATCTCGGTGAGGTAGGTGCCGTTGGGGCCCAGCCGCTTTGCGGTGACGGCCAGGGGTCCGTCGTTGCGGACCAGGTAGCCGAATTCGAGGTTGGGGGTCTGGGTGGCCTTCGACCGGCCGGGCAGCCACACCCTCGTCAGTCGCCCGAGGGCGTCGTGGGTGAGTTCGGTGCGTTTGTTGTTGGCGTCGACGACGGTGACGGGTTCGGCCCAGGCGGGTTGTTGGTGGGTGGTGATCTGGTGGCCGAGGGGGTTGGTGGTGAGGGTCTGGGTGACCGGTCCCGGCCCTGCGGGGGTGTAGGCCGTGGTGGTGACCTGTCCTCGGGCGTCGGTTTCGCTGGTGACCCGGCCCAGGGCGTCGTAGCTGCTACGGGCGGTGGTGGTGTAGACGGGCCCGCCGTCCCAGGTGTCGAGGATGTCCTCCCTCGTCACTAGCCCCTTGGACGGGGTGGCGCCGTGGGTGTTCGAGCCGTCGTGGTAGGTCCGGGTGTCGGAGACGACGTCGGCGGGGCGGGACGGGGACACCGCACACGCCTTGGCGACGGTCTCGACCCGGGTGACGGCCGCCCGGATCCAGGCGGTGTCGTTCGTGGCGTAGGTGGTGCGGGTGCAGGTCTCGTCACCGGTCTGGGCGGTGTCGCCCGTCTCCGAGACGCTGACGGGTAGCCCGTCGGTGTTGTAGGTGGTGGCGGTCTCGGTGCGTGCCCAGGTTCCGGGGGCCAGACGCTTGCGGGTCTTCTCCAGGGTGGGGCCGGTGAGGTAGGCCCGGTCGGTGCCGGCGTCGTGGGTGCGGCTGGCGGTCTGCCGTGTCCAGTACTGGGTGCTGGACGACTCGATGATGGTCGTGTCGTCGAGGGTGGCCTGCTCCAGTGGATTACCGGCCAGCGCGGGATGGTCGGGGTACGAATTGCCGTCGGAGTCGCTGGCCTGGACGCTGCGCCGGGTGCCGTTGGGCAGTGGCTGGTCGTCGAGGCCGCGGTAGAAGCGTTGGCGGGTGGTGAGGGGGGTGCCGCTGCTGGGGTCGCCGACCCGGGTGGTGACCTGGGAGTAGCCGCGCCACTGCCCGTAGGTGCGGTGCTTCTTCTTGGTGAACTCGTTGTCGTCGTAGGCCCAGAGGACGTTGGTGCCGCTGCCAGAAGTGTTGTACTCGTAGCGGGTGGTCGTGGCGGGCTGGTCGGCGGTCCGGTCGATCTCGGAGATCTCGGTGACCACGTACTTGTGGAACCAGTCGCGCTTGGGTTCAAAGTACCCGTCGGGGGTCCAGTAGACCGGGTAGCAGCGCCGGGAGTTGTAGGCGACGTTGGTAGGCAGATCGTTGGTGTCGCAGTCGGGTTCGGAGTAGGTGACGTGGAAGTCTGCGCCGGACTCGGTGCGGATGGTCTGGATCCGCCAGCGGGAGAACAGTGGTGCGCCGGCGAGGGCGTTTGCGCGGTTGGCCAGTTCGACACCGGTGAACTGCACGGCGGGGTCGGTGACGGTGCCGCCGACGTGGCCGGCGCGGACGATCTGCTTGAGCCACAGGGAGGCCGAGCCGGCGACGGTCGGTGCCTTGAACTCGTGGGTGAGGGTCCAGGAGTCGACGTCGGTGAAGGTGCTGGAGCCGGCGCGCACCTGGGTGGTGATCTTCGTGAGGCGTTTGGTGGTGAAGAAGACTGGTGCCAGTTTGTCGGTGCAGGGGGCGGCGGCGCAGTTCTTGTCCCAGGGCACGTCGGGCCAGTTGGCGTGGACGGGTTTGCCGTCCTCGTGGCACGGGGTGGCAAGGCAGCGGTCGTCGGTGGTGAAGAGGACCTTCGCGGTGGCGGCCAGGGTCGGGTGCGCGGAGTGCAGCCCGTACTCGATGCGGGTCAGGTAGCCGCCGCGCTGGTAGGAGACCCGGTTGTCCTTGTCGCCGGCCGCACCGTAGTGGCCAGTTTCGGTGCTGTAGTAGTACCGGACCGTGTTGCCGTGGACGTCGACCGCCTTGTCGAGCATCCACCGCCACGCCTGAGCACAGGAGGAGTCCTTGAAGTCGGTGGCATGGCACGGCTCGCCAGAGTGGTTGCCGAAGACGGGGACCGTCCAGCGGGAGTTGGCGGTGGCGACCTCGCTGGCGAAGTCGTACCGGGTGCCGTCGGGGGTGGTGATGGTCCACCGTTCGGTGGTGGCGGCGCTCGGGGTCGCGGCGCTGCCGGTCAGTTCGATTCTCCAGTTGCTGTCGTGCTGCGCCCGCCAGGTTCCGGTGGTGTCGTCCTTGATCAGTGAGGTGTTGGTGCCGTTGAGGGAGAGGGTGACGTGGGGTGAGTCGCCCTTCCAGCAGTGGTCGGCGGTCTCCTTGGTCTTGTTGTTCGGGTCGTCGCCGCTGACGGCGTCCCGGTCGTCGGTGCAGGTGACGTAGGTGCGTTCGATCAGGCCCGGGGTGTACTCCCAGCCGTCGCCGACCCAGGACGCCTGGTTGTTGGCGCCGGCCATCCGGCCGTCGACGATCTGGGAGGAGTAGTTCAGGGACACCTCCGGCAGGGGGCCCTCTGCCGGGGGGATCCGCACCGGGTTCGTGTAGGTGAAGGCGCCCGAGCTGTCTCCGGCGGTCCACGATCCGGATGCCTTGAGGTCGGTTGCCTTGTAGTCACCCTCGTCGGAGGACTCGTCGGCGGTCATGGCGAAGACGGTTCGCTGACCGCTGGCGGTGGTGATCTCGGTGGCCAGGGTGCCTGCCGCCGGGTCGTTGGTCGTCTCGACCCGCTCGGTGTGCTGGCACTCCGACCGGTCGGGGGTGGTGGCCGCGCAGGGGGGCAACTGACGAAGGGTCAACCGATCCCCCCACCCCGCCCCGTAGAGGTTCCGGAACCCGGTGTAGTCGAAGGTCGCCTCGACCGTTCCCGGTTGGCCGTCGACGACGATCACCGGCCCGCTGACGCCGAGCCGCTGGGAGTGCTCCTCGTCGAGGACCTGGACGTGCGTCTGGGCGGGGGTGCGGGCGCCGTCGACAGGGGTGACCGTCACGGGCAGCCCACCGGGCACGGTTCGTGCCATCGATGTCGAGGCCGTGCTAGCGGTGAGGGTTGCCCGGCCGGGCTGCGGCCAGGTGGTGTCGGTCGGCGGCGCCCACCTGCCGCCGTCATCGGGTAGGGGGGTCCGGTCGACGGGGACCGGCCGGGCCGGCTGGACCTTGTCGGCCTTGACAGCGCGGTCGCCTCGCGGAGTCTCGACCGCCTGGGCGGGTTGCTCCACCACGGCGAGAGTGGAGGCCACCAACACGGTGATGGCGCTCAGGGCGACCAGCCGTCGGGGGCCGGACAGGGTCGGGCGGGGCTGCGACATGACACCTTCCTGACAGGGAGGGGGAGGTCGGTGGGCCGGGGTGGCAGACGAGTGGGGGTGGTTCCACCCCTGCGGTGGGTCAGTCGACGCTCAGGCCGGCGATCCCGTCAGGGTCGAGGGTCGAGGTCCAGATGCGGACGTCGTCCACGACCCCGCCCAGCGGCGACCAGCGTTGCCCGCCGGTGTCACCCTCACAGCCGATCAGCAGCGGCCCGGTGGCTGCCCACGGGGAGGCGGGGCCGTCGGTCTCGCCGTGCAGCACCCCGTCGACGTAGAGACGGACCTTCCCGGCGAGCAGGTCGTAGACGCCGGTGAGGTGGGTCCACCTGCCCAGCTCCGGGGCCTGTGCGGACTCGGCGGTGTGCCAGGTCGGGGTGCCGCTGCCGGTCGAGGGCAGGGCGAACTGCCAACGGTCGGTGGCGGCGGCGTACCTGAGGGAGAAGCCGCCCCGGGCCGGTCCCGCCTGGGACACCAGGACGTGGTCTGCGGTGGTCTGTTCGAGCATCACCCAGGCGGCGACGGTGAAGGAGGCGTCGGTGCTTACCGCCGGGCCGGAACTCTCGGCGCAGGAGGTGCCGGTCAGGTCCAGGCCGAGGGCTCCGTCGCGGCCGAAGCCCCGGTCCCGCGACCAGGTGTAGGTGCCGTTGACGGTCAGGTCACGGCCGTTGCCGGAGACGTCGGTCAGGTGGGTCGGGGTGTCGCTGGCGGGGCCGTCCAGCGGCCAGAGCCCCGCCAGCCGCACCCCGGGGTTGCCGCCGTGGACGTCGGCGACCTCGGTGGCGGTGAGGGCACCGCGCCAGGCCCGCGCGGTGGAGATTGCCCCGGTGACGTGGTCGGCGCGGGTGGCGGCGTACCAGGAGCAGCCGACCGTGAGGGCACCTTCGGCCCGCCAGGGGGCGGCGGTCCGGGTTGCCGTGGAGGCGAGGGTGCCGTTGACGTAGAGGCTCATTCGGTTGTCGGTGGCGTCGTAGACGCCGGTCAGGTGTGTCCAGGTGCCGACCTGGGCGGTCATGGGGTTCGGGGAGCCGGTCCACTCGGTGGCGGAGGTCTCCTGGTCGGTGGCCTTCATCGCCATCGCCCAGTAGGGCGCGCCGCCCGAGTGCCGGGTACCGAGGTACCAGCCGCTGACCCGGGTGCCGTCCTGGGCGAGAACGGTTTGGTTGGTGGTGCCGGCTTCGGCGAGTTTGACCCAGGCGGCCACGGTGAAGGACTCGTCGGTGCGCAGGACCGGGCCAGTGACGGTGGCGCACTGGTCGCCGTCGAGCTGCATGGCCGACTCCGGGCGGCCGTACTGGTCGTCGACCCAGGAGGCGGTCTCGGGTACCTCCGCGTCGGCGGAACGACCGGTGGCTTCGGTGCCGCTGCCGCGCATTCGCCAGTCCCCGACGAGACCGGCGGGCAGTTCCGTCATGGCCCGTCCGATCAGGCTGTCGCCGAGCAGCCCCTGCCAGACACCCACCTGGTCGAGCGACCCGTCAAGCCGGTTCCATGTCGTGGTGGCGCTGCCGGCGCACCCGAGCAGGAGGCGAGATTCCCCGTTCCAGGGCGTGAAGGTGAAGGTGTTCTCGGCGGCCAACGTTCCGTTGAGGTACAGGCGCATCACTCGTGCCACCGGATCGACGGTGGCGGCGAGGTGTTGCCAGACCCCGACGGCGGGTGCGGCGGCTACTGCGGAGGCGGCGCCGAAAGCGGCGGTGTCCCCGTTGGTCACCGACAGCCGCCACTGGTCGGTGTCCTTGGCGTAGCCGAGCACGAAGGCCGGGGCCGTCGAGCCGGTCTGGGCGATGACCGCAGCGTCGTTGCTCTTGGAGGCCAGCTTCACCCAACCGGCAACCGAGTACTCCACGTCGCTGCGGATCACCGGGGTGGTCTCCGCGCAGCTCGTGCCGTCGAGGTTCAGGGCTGCGGTCGGATGGCCTCTGCGGTCGGTGCCGTAGCCGACGCCGCCGTCGATCGTCAGGTGCCGGTCCTGTCCGGAGTCGTCCAGGCCGTCGCCGTCGAGTCGCCAGGAGGCCCGCGGCTGGACCTCGGTGATTCGGCCGGTGAAGAAGTTGAAGGCGGTACGGGCCGAGTAGTTACCGGCGTGGTCCTGGGCCCACACGTAGACCACGGTCCGCCCGGCTTCGGGCGTGAAGGTGATGGAGGCCGTACCGGTGGAGGCGACGAAGGTTTGCCTGGCGTCGACTCCGATGCCGTAGGCGAACTGCTTCACGCCGGATCGGGCGTCGGAGGAGGTGAGGCTCAGGGTGACCGGTTGGCCGACGACCGGTGTCGCCGAGGTCCGGGCGACGACGGGGGTAATGGGAGGGGTGTGGTCGAGGCGGAAGTGGCAGTTGCCCGTCCATGCGGTGTTGTCGACCCCGTCGGTGCCGCGGACCCGCCAGGTGTAGTTGCCCTCGGCGAGTTTGGGGGTGGTCCAGCCGCGTTCCGCTCCGGAGTTCGTCCAGGCGGAGGTGTGGTCTGCGGGGCTGGTCGGACCGTTCAGGTCGAACTGGACCCGGACGGTTCCGTCGCCGTCGTTGGCCTTGCCGTAGAGGGTCGGGGTGGTGACGTTCAGCCACGGCCCTGGGGAACTCGTACTGCAGGTACCGCCCGGGGCGGTCCGGATCGCCGCCGGGGAGGCGGGCTTGTGCTGGTAGGTGGCCGTCAACCGCACCCGGGTCGGGTCGAACCGCGCCCAGTGACCGCCGTTCTCGGAGGCCATCCGCAGGCCGAAGGTGATCGAGGTGAAGTCCGAGTCGGCGTGGCGCTGGACGTGGTGGCCGATGTTCGAGCCGTTGAAGGCCATCCAGTTCGGTGCCTGCCCGCAACCCCCGTTGGCCTGGCCGACCTTGGTCTGCAGGGCGCCGCCGTGCAGCCACTTGTCGCTCATGCCGTTCCAGCTGGCGGTGTTACTGACCAGGGAGTTCGTCTGCCAGATACCGATGGACTCCCCCGCGCACCAGCCCGTATGCAGCAGGTAGGCGTCGACGCTGGTGGTCCCTGTGATGCGCTTGCCGCGAAGGACCGAGACGTCGAAGTAGAAGTGCGACCGCCAGATGTCCGAGTGGTTGTCCCAGTTCGAGCCGACCCGCGCCGCCTCTCGGGGATAGGAGGTACCCGAGGTCCACTGGCTGTTCGGGCTCGAACTGTTCACCGGGGCCCAGTTCGTCCACCGCTTGTCGTAGGTGGGGTCGATGAAGATCGGGAAGCTGGGCTGTTCGAACACCTCAGGCGCGGCCGCGACGGTCAGGGTGCCGTCGCCGACCTCGACGCTGACGGGTGCGACGGTCGCCGAGTCGGCGGGTCCGTGGACCGTGGAGCCGGCTGGGACGACCTGCCGTGAGTTCGGGCCCTGCCGCTCGGAATCGGATTGGCTGGTGGGGGGTTTCGAGTCCCATGCCGTCGCCGGGGGCGCGGCGGCCAGCAGTCCCTGCGGCCCGGTGATCGTCACCCCGCCCGCGACGGAGGTGACCTCCGCCGAGCCGCCGACGACGTAGTGCGTGGCGCGGACGGCGGGGTTACTGGCCGCTGCCGCGCTCTTGACCACGAGCAGGTGCGAGAAGCCCGCCCGGTCGGCACGGACGACCAGGTCGACGTCGGTGTAGACGTTGGGGTATGTGATGGTGTCGCCAGCGATGACACCGGTGGGAAGCGGTGCCGACCAGCCGAGCGTGAAGTCGGCGCCCGCACCGGTCATCGTTGCGAAGGGGCCGGAGCCCCCCGGTGAGAAGGCGACGTCGGCGGTGGAGGCCACCGGACGGATGAGACCGTCGTCGTCCACCTGGAGGTTGGTGCCGATGGTCCGCCATCCACCGTCCTGGAGGGTCCACTGCGGTTCGAGCCACGACTCGAAGGCGAGATCACCGGAGGGCTGGGCGAAGGCCTTCGTGGTTTCGGAGGCTGCACCCAGGACCTCGACGGCGATGTCGCATGCCGCGGCGAGGGCGAGGGCCTGGCGTTCGGTACCTGCCGTGGCGGTACCGCCTTCCGCCACACCGGCGGGACAGTTGCTCTCCCCGGCGCTCGCCCGGTCGGGTGACCCGGCGACGGTCAACGAGCTAGTGATCAGCGAAAGGACGAGGGCGGACGTCAACCAGGCAGGGCGTACCGAGGGCAAGATGGCACCTTCGCGGATTAGCTCGAAGCGGATCTTGGCCGACACCCTACTGAGGCCCTGACCAGCACAAAAGGGAGTCGATCAAAAACTCATTGCCGTCCGTGACCGATTTTTACCTCCCTGTCACGGATCGATCTTGGCGTTCAGGATCACCTCAGGAAGGCCGCCGACCTGCGACATCGCGTCGGGGAACCTGATCCGCAGAGGACAGATGTCGTTTATGTCCATAGTCACACATGACGTCAGTGAGACCGAGCAGTCCAAGATCAGGGTATGTCCCACTATCCAGATCCAGATCGTTTGGCACTCATACCGCGAGACCGGCGAGACTGGCAGCAGCGGCGGCTTCGCGAACTGTGCGCCCTGCCCTGCCCCGAGGGCAGATCTACTCCTGGGCCAGGGACCAGTCCGCGTCGCCGTCGGTCACGGTGGCGTCGCTGAAGGCCGACGAGTTGGCGCGCGGCCACGTGCCGCCGGGGAACGACGACGAGTCGACCGCCTCGCCTCGTAGGAGGATCATGGCGGTGGCCTGGGCCGAGAGGAACGCGGTCAGAGTCGCGATGGCTGTAGCGATGACGGCTGTGCTGTAGCCGGCTTCGCCGATGATGAGCGCTACCCCGGCCCAGGAGAAGACCGCTGAGCCGAGGGCTGCGATGGCGACGGAGGTTGCCAGGATCAGCTTCGCCAGCACCACGGCGAGGGTCCCGTAGAAGGCCGCTCCGGCTGCAGCGCAGGTCAACAGGTTGACGGCAGTACTTGAGGCGATCGATCCGATCTGGGCTGCGGCCTTGGAGTGGCCTTCCACGCTGCCGACGTAGGCGTCTCGCGCTTTGCCCGACCAGTCGGAGTCGTCGACCACCAGGTGCTGAGCGGTGAGTGCGCTGGATACCCCGGTGGCGGTGCCGCGAACGTCCATCCAGTTCCAGGCGTCGACGAACATGAAGATCGGTGCCAGCTCGCCCTGCAACAGGTCGAGGTAGAGGTCCTTGATTCTCTTGCCGGCGCTGACGCTTTCCCGGCCCATCGTCAGGACAGCGTCGGAGACGTGCGCGGGCATGTACCAGCGGCCAGCGGCAGCGACCGACGCGGCCGAGAGCGCGCCGAGCTGCCGGTCGAAATCGGCCAGGCCCGCTCGGATGTCGGCGATCAGAGCCTCGTACTGCGCCCGATTGAAGTCCACCTGGCCAGCCTGTTCAGTAGAGGTTGTTGAGTCGGTGGGCGTTGCTGCGGTCTTCCTCGTCGTAGGTGTCGGCGACGAACCGCAACGTCCGACCCACCTCGGCCAACGCTGCTCTCCCCTCGTTGCAGCGCCCGCTGACCTGCTCGACGACGTCGTTGTACGGGGACACGATGAGCTGGAACAGCCCAGCTTCGACCCGGTTCAGGCTCATGGCGGCGACCTTCGTGCCGATTCGGCCGACGGCGGCGCTCTGCCCGTCCCACTCGATGGCCTCTTGGCGCAGCGTGTTGGTGGCGACGGAGACCTGGTCGCGACTCGGCGACTTCATCAACGCTCCTGGGGCCGAGGGCTGGCATCGGCCAACCGCACCAATGTCGCAAGCGCTTCCTGGGCGAGGCCCTCCAGGTTCTCGGCCTCGCGCCGCTGATGGGCTGACCGCTCCCGGAGGATGGCGTGTGCCCCATGCAGAGCCTGGCTCAACTCGGCGTTGATCTCACGGGCTGTCCTGGTCGCTGCCCACGCCGGCTCGATCTCGCAGCCCCGCAGACCGTCCGTGGACAGGGCAATGCTGACAGTACGTTCACGGTTGCGGCCCATGGCCGGCTCTGGTGGCGTGGCGCTCTGTGCACGTACCGCCTGGAAGGTCGTCAGGATCTCCTCGTTCAGCGCGAGGTGATCCCGTCCCGGCCCGTAGACGGGCACCTGAGGCAGCGGAGCCAGAGGCTCATCGGTGTGTTGACGATCACTGCGAGCCTTGAACCGATCCGCCTCGGCCGCCCATGCGTCACTGTCGAATCCCGCAGCCCATGCCCGCTGCCCCTCGGCTATCGCGTCTTCGAACGCGGACAGCACAGCCGATCCAAGATCCCGGGGCTCCACCCGACGCTGCCAGTCCGGTGCCACCTCGATCGCGATGGGCAGCCCTTCCGCTCCGATGGACACCTCGGCTGCTCCGCGCGCATCGGTGCCTGCCGTCCGACCGGGTGGCGGCTGGGACTGCACCGACGCCAGCAGGGCAGCCAGTTCCGTGGTCTGCTGGTGGAGCCGACGTAGCTTCTCTACCACCTCGTCGCTCATCTGCTTACCGCCGTCCTTGATCGCGTAGGGGCAGACGGGCAGCAGATCGTATGGCCAGCCCGCCGAGACCACTGAGCGAGAAGATGCAGTGGGCTAGCAGCCAGAACAAGCCAGCCCACTCAGCGGTGACGAGGAATCCCACCGCCAGAGTGGCCAGGAGGCCCGCCGCGATCAGTGAGGCGATGCCGACTGCTCGCCGAAAGCCGGATGACACTCGGGCCTCGTTCCAGAGCGCCGTCGCCGCCAGGAGCACCGTCACCACCGACGCGACCAGCACCGCCTGCGAGCCCGTCAGTCCGAAAGCCGCATCATCGGCGACTTCCGCAAACGACCTCACCAGCAAGGTCATCACCGGCAGCTCAAAGACCGGCCCGGCCGCCAAGAGCAGCAACAACGTACGGCTTGTACGGTTGCCATCCGTGATCGACGTCGCGCTCAATCTTCCCCCGCCTGCACGCTGCCACCTGACAATACTGTGCAACCGATCAGTGACTCATGGTGATTCTGCCAGTCTGCCAGATCGGTCGACCAACGGGCATCGTCCGGGACAGTGGGGTGGGGGGGTCAGCTGAAAAGGACTGTTGTCGGCAGTAAGCGCAATGCGTACCACCTGTGCTGCCGGTGCAGTGGAGACCAGGCTAGACCGGGGCCCCGGAACTCCGCTCTGCCTGCCCCGGGGCCGACCGTTGACCTGCTCGTTCAGGTCACCCACCCGCTGTCGAGCATCCGCCGGCCTCCTACGAGGCCTTTCGGGTGCGGGATCTCGGTCGAGGCACCGGACGTACTACCCCACGGTGCACTCCCACCCGCACCCGACGAGGCATTGCCCAACGCGCTCGCACTCAACGGCGTTCCGCTGACCTGGACCGGGGAACGCCCACAGGCGATGGCCTGTGTCGGATGCTGCTCCACGCCCGCCCGCCAGCACCAACACGCGATGCCCCTGCTCGGCTCGGCCCGCTACCACACGGCACCCCACTCGGCGGCGCCGATTCCGCCGTCGCGGTGCGCATGTTGCGAGGCGTCCATCCAGTTCGGCGGCGGCGAGGGCTCCGTTGGCCAGCAGGATACGGCCCGGCCAGGCGGCGATCTGATCGGGTTCGCTGGGTTCGGCAAGCTGCCAGGGATGAAGCTCACGACCGGTTCGAGGGGACAGCCGGCGAGACACCCAACCCGTGGAGCGGGACCTGGTGGAGGTAGAGCTGCGTGGCGAAGGCACCGGGCGCGGTCCCCCGGTCGGAGATGACCAGGGCCGCTCCGTTGAACACGCCATGGAGTCAATCTTCGGGGTGCGGCCCGGTCGGGACCTCGGCCACGATCCGCATCGGCGGCTGCTCAGTTGGCGTGGCCGGGTGGCAATGCCTCCGCGGGCAGAACCAGTACCGTCCCATCCGCCCGCTGAACGAGGCCGATCTCGACATCGGGCAGTTCCGAGGCAGCTACCGATTCCTCGCTCGCGAGTTGCCGTAGGCGGCCCGGCCAGGCGAGCAGGCTGTTCACTTCACCCTGCGTCAGCAGTCGATTCGTGAAGCTCTTGGTGGGAGCGCGGAGTTGAAGTTCCGCCAGATCGACCAGGAGCGCGCGTAGATCACTCTGGAGTTCGTCCACGCTTCGCTGCTCGTCCTGCAGCATCGCCGTGAAGCGGCGAAAGTTGAGCTCTGGAGACTTCTGGGCGTGCTCCACAGCTTGAAGGACCGCGACCCGACGTTTCGTGGCGATGGCCAGCGAGGCGAGCCGGAGCTCGATGCGGAAGGTGCCGTTGGGCTGATCGATCCCGGGGAACGCCTTGATGAGATCGGCGATCTCCACACCCTTGGACGAGAACGCTGCGAGTTTCGCCCGCCAGGTGGCGGCCCTGCGGGTGGCGGCGGCGATGGCGGTGTCGACGGTGTGCACTGCGGCGTCCAGCCCCAGGGAATGTCCGGCCTCACCCTTGTCCAGCAGGAGCGCGGTCGCTCTCTCGACGGCTGTCGTGGCGCCATTGAGCCGGTCGCGTTCCGCGTCGAGGTTGTCGGCGGTCAGCTCCTCGAGAAGTTCGGTGACTCTTTCCATGGCCTTGCGGCGCTGCTCTTCGGCGTACAGGCTCGCGGCGGTGGCGACGGCAAGGAGAACGAAGGATGCTGCAGCGGTGACCATACCGGCGCCGGTAGCGGCTCTTGCGGTGCCGCTCATCACCCCGGTGGTGCTTGAACGTGACGCGTCGGCCACCATTGGGACGAAGGTCGCCTTCCCCACGATCCCCGTCTTGCCGAGGATGTCACCGTAGATTCCGTTGACGCCGGCCTTGGCCGGCATGAACCGGACCATGCCCTCGCCGAGCTGCGCCGCCACCGTCCTTGGTACCACCATGCGGTACAGCGTCTCCGTTGACCTTCCGGCGCCGACCATGCTCATGGAGGCATTCGCCGGCACCTTCAACAGGTTCCGCAGTGCCACGGCAAGAGGCGAAGCGGCGTCAAGGAGCCTTCCACCTCGAAGGTGGACCTCCGAGGGAAGCGGATAGGCCTCCACCGTGACGAGCGGCGTGTCGAGAAAGGCGGCGAGCGCCTGCCGCAGCCCCGCAAGCCGTGCAGGGGTCATTCCCTCGTAATCCACGGGGAGCTGTGCGGCACGCGAGATCCTCTCGGGATCGATCCGTCGCCAGTGTCCAGACCGGCACCTGCAGATCGTCCGTCACGCGTTTCCGCCGATCCTAGTCGAGGCGAGCACCTTCGGAAGACTAACCACTCGCGACGACCGCAGTACTGCCGGCCACTTGGTGACCCGAGATGCAGGCGACGGGTCTCCCCTATCGACATCCAGATCGGATAGGGAGCGGGTTTGTGGTCATCGTAGGGCCTCCGGCGGGTGCGTCCTGAATGCCGGATCGCGGTAGACACCTGGGCCGCCGATGGTGGTGGTTGACCTTGTCGCCGTGTCGAAGTCATCGGTGGCGCGTCGGGTGGGGGTGATGCTGAGGGTCCGAGCTGCCAAGCTGGTCGTGAGGGTGTAGGTGGTGGCGGTGGCGGCGGTGATGATGGCGAGTGGCCAGGGGGCGTGGGTGGCGTTGGTGGTGGGGTCGGTGGCTCCGATGGCGACGGCGATGACGGCGATGACGCCGTTGAGGGTGAGGTGGTAGGCGAGTGCGGCTTCGAGTCCGCCGGTGTGGGTGGTGAGCCAGCCGAGGGCGATGCCGGTGGTGAGGACGCCGAGGGTGCCCCATCCGCCGGGTCCGTGCAGGGCGGTGAAGATGGTGGCCTGGACGGTGATGGCGGGCCAGGGTGTGCGGGTGAGGCGGCCTACCGTTTGGAGGATGACGCCTCGGGTGACGTATTCCTCGGCGGCGACCTGGCCGACGATGAGGCTGAGCAGGACGGCGAGGGTGATCAGGGAGGGGCCGAGGCCGATCCAGGTCCGCGACGGCGGTGGTGATGTTGTGCTGGTGTCGGGGACGGCGAGCAGGACGGTGAGGGATCCGGCGCAGAACACGACAGGGACGCAGACTGCGGCGATGACCAGGCAGACGGCCAGCCACCGCCAGCGCAGCCGCCCAGCGACGCTGCTGAGGGTGCCTACCCGGCGTTTCTCGCCCCAGCGGACGGCGAGGAGGGTGGCGGGCAGGATGCAGGCGATCTCGGCGAACGACAGGACCAGCCCGGTGTAGGGGCCGAGGACGGGCAGCCCTTCCGGTGGGAGGTGTCGGGTGATCCGGGTGACGGGGAGTTGGGCGACCTGGGTGCCGATCAGGACCGCCGCCATGGTCAGCAGGGAGCGGCGTCGGGGGATGTGCTGGCTGAGTCGGTGGTAGGGGGTGCCGGTCGCCGACACGGACGAGGGCATGAGGGTGGGATCTCCAGGGCGTGGAGGGGCGGGCACGGGCCGGCACCAGACCGGGCGCGGTGGGCTGGTGGGGTTCAGCGGCAGGTGTGGGGTGTCGGCGGCCAGGTGAGGGTGTCGAGGTGGCAGACGAGGCACCACCCGCAGGGCAGAACCTGGTCCAGCCGGGCGTCCCCGACATGACGCGCGACCGCGGCCGGAGAAGGTGGCGTGACGGCCTGGCCTGTGACCTCCGAGAACAGCAGTGCCATACCGATGACCATGAGCAAGAGAGAGCGCGCCTTCCGTGGGACATGACGACTGGCGTCGCCGGCCGGTCAGCCGGCCGGTGGCGGTGGTCGGGGTGCCGGTTGTTTCTGGTCGCGGACTGGCGAGACCGCCGTTGTGACTCGACCGGGCCGTCTATCGGTGGCAGGTGTGTTGGAGGCGGCAGGCGGTTTCGTCGGCGATGCGGCGGTGTAGGTCGGCGAGTTGCTGGTCGGTCATGCGGTTGAGGTCCCTGTCGTTCGGGGCGGATGACGGGGTGGGGTGGCCCTCGCCTGGGCGTGGGGTGCTGTTGGGTGCGTAGTGGAGGCCGGGGCCGTTGCCGTGGGTGTTGGCAGTGCTGCCGCAGCGCAGGATGCTGCCGTCGGTGTGGTGGAGGCAGGTGGGTGTGTCGCCGGTGAGGGTGCCAACACCGGTGGCGCGGTAGAGGATGGTCTGTCCGGTGCCGAGGGTGGCGGTCCACCGGTCACGGCCGGTGGGGATGATTTCGTAGACGGTGATGGTGTGCCAGTTGGGGAGGTCCTGGTAGTCGGCGCGGATCCGGTCGGCGATGGCGGTGGGTGACACCCAGGTGGGGTCGAGGCGGTGCACGGTCAGCGGCGCCAGCCTGAGGCCGGAATGTCGGGCGGGGACGGTGGTGATGGCGGAGATGGCGGTGGCGGATCCGCGTGCGGTCATCGGGGTGACGTAGGTCGGCCGGCCGTCGGTGGTGAGGGTGTATTCGGCGGTGTTGGCGGAGTTGACGTCGTCGTCGGGCAGTTCCCAGCCGGCGCGGCGGAACAACCAGTCGGTGAAGGATCCGGTGGCGGTGGTGGCGTCGCGTTGCTGCGCGGCGAGGCTCAACGGATACGACGGGCCGGGCACTCCGGTGGTGTCGGTGGTGATGGTCAGCTCGCCGGTCTTCCCGTCATAGAGGGCGACCCCGGCGGGTTTCTCGGTGACGACCAGGATCCCGCTCTGCCGTTTGAGGGGCACGACCACGATGGGCCGGTCGTGGTCGCAGTAGGCGTAGATGTCGTCGGCGGTGAAGCGCACCCACCGCTGGTGGGTGGAGATCTGGCGGCCGAGGTTGTGGCCGAACAGGCCGCCGGCACGGGCGTCGGCCCGGTGGTGGTCGAACTCGCACCGCCCTGCCGGGCCCTGCCCGTCGCCGGTGGCGGGGGTGGTGAGGACGGTGGCGTAGCCGGCGAGCATGCCCCGCCGGGTGACCAGGGTGGCATGGCGGCCCTGGTCGGGCAGGTGGGCGTCGCTGACGATGTCACCCCCGTCCGGTAGGGCGGATCGGGCCTGTGCCTGGGCGACCTGGAACGGGGTCCGGCCGGCGAGGTCCGGAACCGGGGTGGTGGTGACGGTCAGGGTGCCGGCCAATGTCCGGTCCTGCTGGTACTGGGTGTGGGTGATCCACCCGACCGCCACGATGGCGCCGATCAGGCAGCCGGCGAGGCCGAGGCCGATCATCGGTCGGTTGTCGTACTCGTCGAGGCGGGCGCCGAGGCTCCCGAGGCCGGCGGCGATGGCCAAGCCGACCGCGACGGCGAGCGCGACCGGGAGGATGGGGCGGAGTTCCCAGACGGCGATGGTCGTGTAGTAGGGGGCCAGCCCGTAGCAGCCGGCGGCGAGCAGGACCGGGCCGCCGAGCAGGAGCGCGGGCTTGAGGATGCGGTTCACGACGTGGGCTCCGTTACCGGCTCAGTAGTGGTGTGGAAGTTCAGGTGGGGTGCGGGGGGTCTACGCAGGAGGTAGCGAATGGTGGAGGCCCTGACCGGGGGGATGAGGCCGACCGTGTGCCAGCGGGTATCGGCGGGGTCGGCCTGATAGCCGTGATCGCCGAGGCTGGCGGCAATGCCGGGCAAGTGCGCGGCGCCCCACACCATGACCACGTCGGTGTCGGTGGCGATGGCGGTGGTGACGGCGGTCGTGGACCGGGCGTCGAGCAACACCCGGTCCAGCGCCTCTTTCCGCGGGTCAGGATGGGGGCGGCGGCCGTGGGGATCGTTCCCGTGTGCGACGGCTCGCGCGATGTGGCGCAGGCCGAGGGCGAGCAGCGCGTGGAAACGGCAGTGCTGCCAGGGCTGGGTGTCGGGCCAGCCGAGGCGTTCCCGGCTGGTGGTGAGGTGGGCGCGCATGGTGTCGTGGCCGACGGCGCGGATGATGTCGAGGTCGGCCATGTCGACGGTGCGCCAGGTGGGACGGTGCAGGACGGGGTGTTGGGAGACCCAGCCGAGCATGCTCATGCGCAGGGCCTCCAGTTCACGGCTGGCCGCGAGGTCGTCGAGGACGGCCCGCTCCTCGGCGGTCGGGGTGCCGGCGGGGGTGAGGTGCTGGGAGCCTTCGTGCTGCACCTGCCAGCCGTCGTGCTCGTAGGCGGTGATGTCGTCCAGGAGCACCTGGTAGTAGCCGGGCTCCCCGAAGTGAAAGGTCGAGACCACCAGCAGCCGGTGCCCGGTGTCCGGGTTCCTGAACGCGGTGACGGGGGTCTGGAGAGCGAGAGGGCGGCGGCGGCCGGTGGGGGGTCGCACGCGAATGTGGGGCAGGGTCATGGTCCTCAACTCGGTAAACAGTCGGGCTCGGTGTTAGGAAGGCCGACCCCAGCCGGCACCGGCCGGGGCGGGGCGAACGACCTGGTCGTGTCCGGCGGGTTTCCGCGCCGAACGCACCCCGCCGTGTGGGTTTATGGCGGCGGGTGGGACCGGCGGCCGTGTGTGAACAGCTCGTACTGGAACAGCGAGGTGGGCGTCGTGGTGAGGGTTTCCTGGTGTGCCAGGAGGGCGCCGGTGGTGTGGTCGAACGTCAGCGTGGTGGTGGAGGCCCCGGCGGTGAGGCTGACCGCGGTCCCGGGTCGGCCGGTGATGTCTGCGGCGTCGGGGTCGTGGCGCAGGGTCGGGATGGTCGCGAGGACCCGTAGGAGGGTGGCCCGCTGGTGGTGGTCGAGGTAGTGGGCGCGGTTGATGCTGACCGCCGCGGTCAGCAGCACGGTCGGTCCGGCCTCCGGTGGTGCGGTGGCGCGTATCCGGTCGGACAGGGTGGCCGGGTCGGTCGGGATCGGTTCGGGCAGTGCGGGTGGCAGTTGTCCGGGCATGTGCTTCTGGCGGGTGGGTGTGGTCTGGTCGAAGATGGTCAGCTCGGTGGGGTCGGGTAGGCCGGTGAGCAGGGGTCGGTCGGGGGCGCGTCGGTCGATGGTGAGGCCGGAGCCGTCGGGGTGTCGCCAGCGTTGGGTTTCGGTGCGGGCGAGGACGGTGGTGGCTCGGGCCCACTGCCAGGTGTGCAGGTAGGAGTAGGGGCCGGGGTGGGTGTCGTCGGGCGTGGCCGTGAGCCGGTCGGCCAGTCGGAGTAGCGGGTGGTCGCTGGCCTTGGTGGCCGGTGTGGTGGCGACGGCCGACGGGGTGGGTGCGCCGGAGTGGTGCGGCCTGGTCGACTCGGGCCCGGCAGGCGTCGAACAGGCGGTGGCGGCGGTGAGGATGACGGCACCGGCTGTGCAGCCGGCGACGGCTCGGCCGAGACGGGGCGGCCGACGCGGGGCTGCCGGTCGGAGGACAGTGGGGTTCATGACAGGGGCCTCGCTCATCGGTGGCAGGTGTGGTGGAGGCGGCAGGCGGTTTCGTCGGCGAGGCGGCGGCCGGTCGGCCGCACGGGGACGTGGGGCAGGGTCATGGTCCTCAGCTCGGTGAACGGTCGGTGTGTGAAGGGCCCACCCGGCCGGTGACGGCAGGGCCGAGGCGACCTGGTCGGTGCCGGACGGTGGGGCTGGGTTTCAGCCGGCCGGCGCCGGGTGGGCAGGTAGGGGGCGGGCGGTGCGGCGCAGCGGCCACAGCGCGGGCCCTGCGGGTAGGTGGAGGGGCAGGTCGGGGTGGTATCCGCACGCGGTGAGGTGGTCCCGCAGGCCGGTGGTGGTGACGACCGTGTCGACCGGCAGCCCCTCCTGGTCGGCACGCTGGTGGCGGTGGTCGAGCAACTGTCGGGCGGCGCCGATTCCGCGCAGGCTGGGGTGGATCCACAGGTAGGTGAGCCAGTGGTGGGGTGCGGCGGACCGGTAGCTGTCGACCGTGGTCTGGAGTTGCGCGTAGCGGACGGGGGCGCGTCCGGTGTCGGGGCCGAAGTGGTGCCGTGGGGGCGGGACGGTGTCGGGGTGGGTGTGGTGGTGCCACACGGCGACGCCGGTGACGTCGTCGAGCACGTCCACGTCCCCGTTCTCGACGGCGTGGGTGATGTCGGCGGTGAGCAGGGGATGGAGGTGGTGGTAGCGGTCGCGGGGTGTGGCATCCGTGGGGAGGAGCCATCGGGTGAGGGGGTCGTGGACGGCGGCGGCGGTGAGCATCGCCGCGATCACAGCCACATCACCGGGCAGGGCTGTGCGGAAGTGGTGGACTACGGGCACGGTCATCGGATGGGGTCCTCACTGAAGCAGTCGACAGGCGGGAAGACGGTGCTCGGGAACGCGGCGGGCAGCCCGGCCGGCCCGGGACGCCACATGCGCCAGACGGCGGGGCCGTCGGGCAGGGTCAGGGGCGGGCAGGTGTGGTAGCCGAGCCGCTGGTAGAAGCCACGCCGGGGGCTGGTGGTCGCCACGTAGGCGGCCACACCCTGCGCGTCCAGACGCCGGTGGTGGTGGTCCAGGAGAGCGGTGCCGAGGCCACGGCCCTGCCGGACGGGACGGACGGCGAGGTGGGCGAGGTGGTGGTGCGGCGTGTCGGGGTGACCGACCTCGAACAGCGCCTCCATCAGCGCGAACAACGGCCCGTACCGGCCGGTGGCCTCCGCGAGCGACGCCTGATGCGTGGGGGCGGGTGGGGGTGGCGGGCGCAGGCGGGGGTACCAGACCGCCACCGCGCTGCGGTCGGCGACCGTGTCGACGTGCCCGTGCTTTAGGCCGTGGGCCAGGACGGCGGTGAAGTAGCGGTGGTAGATGGTGGGGCGGTCGGTCGGGTCGGGGATCAGCCAGCCGGCGACCGCACTGTCGTGGAACGCCTCCGCGAGAACGTCCGCGAGGGCGTCGACGTCGTCGGGTGTGGCCTGGCGGATGGTCACCCGGGCAGTGATGGTCATCGGAGGGTGCCCGGCACGGGTTCACCCAGCGGCGACACACTAGTGGTAACCAGGGCTGCGAGGGCAGCGAACAACTCGTGCACCGGCGGCTGCACATCCTCGACCACCTCCCGCAGGTACACGCGGGCACGCAGTGAAGCCCCGGCCAGGAGCGCGGTGTCGAGATGCGTGTGCAGAACCAGCCCGGCCAGGATCCGGTCACTGTCACCCAACGGAGCGCGGTCCCGTAGCTGCTGGGACAACCGCACCCACGGCCACGCCGCATCAAACCGGTCAACGGGCCGGTAGCCGGACGGCCTCCCCCGCCGCCACCACCGACGGGCCGGATAGGCAGTCAGCAGCCCGGTCTGGCACATCCGGTACGCGACCTGACTGTGCGCCGACTCGGCGACGAACGCCAGCCACACCCGCGTCGACTCCGGCTTCACGGCCGCGATGCGGTCCAGCAGCACACCCTGCACCATGTCCGCCGGCCGGTGGCGGTCGCGCACCTGAACCTGCCCCTGGTCGAACGTGATCCGCCCGCTGACGTGCAACTCGGCGAGCAGCGCGGCGGCCAGCCCGTACGCCGCCACCGGACGGGGCAGCCGCGGCTGACCGGTGTCGTCGTGAGCGAGGAGGTGGAACTCGTCGGCGAACCGGTGCCCGTCACCACCCCGCGCCTGGAGACACCCGGGTGCGGTAGTGGGCGGGGCGTGGCGGGGCACGTGCGAGCGGGCGGCGGAGCGAGTGGTCACCGCAGCGGACCTTCCTGAATCGAAACGGACTCGTCAGAGGGGATGCCGAGCTGGTGGAGCAGGAGACGGCCACCCGGGTGGTCGGCCAGTTGACGGACCGCCCAGGTCTGCTGCGGGCAGGGGCCGTCGGCCGGGCAGGCGGGGCAGACGCCGCCGTCGGCGTGGGCGCGGACGGTGCGGGACGCGGCGGTGAAACGGTCGGTCGGGTGACCGCTCTCCTCCAGGCGCGTCATGACCCACCCACTGCGGGAGGGGCCGGTAGTGCTGCCGGGTCGAGGTCCACGACCACCGGCAGGTGGTCACTGGCGGCACGGCTGACCGGGGTGTCGACCACCGTCATCCCCGACACCGCCCGCAGCACCGGCTTCGTCGCGTGCACCATGTCGATCCGGCGAGCGATACCCCGCACGCTGTACGGACACGACGGCCAGTGCCCCGTCGTCGCCTGCCACGGACGGCGGGCATGCGCGGCCACGTCGTACAGGCCACCGGCCTCCCACACCGCCGCCGGCCGCCGATCCGCCCGGTGACTGGTCCCCGGATGGGTCGGCTCATGGCACTGATGCACCAGATCCGGCCACCACGGATGACCGGTGTACGGGTCAGGATCGTAGAAATCACCGTTCACCCGGGCCGCGCCGACCGCGTTGAAGTCCGACCCGACCAGCACCGGCCCCGCCGGTGCGGTCACGGCCGCCAGGGCGGTCTCGGCCTGGTCCAGACGACGATGCCGACCGAACGCCGGAGCGTGATACGACGCGAACGTCACCGGACGGCCCGCCACGAGGAAACCGAGGCGGACCAGGGAGCCGTAGCCGACACCCCGCCACCCACCATGGTGGTGCACGGCGGGGCTGTAGGTACGGAACGTCTCCGGCAACGGAGTGAGACCGGGACGCCACAACAACGCCACATGCAGGGTGTGATCGCCCACCGCGACCGCGTGGACCGCCCGGCCGCCGGACTCCTGCACGGTCGCGGTCAAACCGGTTCGCTCCCCCACCTCGGCCACCAGCCGGCCGGCACGACCGGGCGGGCACTTCAGCTCCTGCACCGCGAGCACGTCGGGTTTGATCGCGCGGATGGTCTGGATGACCTGCCGCTGCCGCTCACCCTCCCGCGCGCTCTCAGGAGCAAGGGTCAGGTCGAGCAGGTTGTAGGTCGCGAAACGCAATCTCATGGCACATGGCCTCCTGACGCGAATGGTCGGCCTGACTACACCTGCGTGATCCGGCCTCGGCAGCACCGCTTGCTCCTGTTGCTGTCTGTTGAAACCATTCGCTGGGGTCGTCGGCGTCTATTCGGTCGCTTTTCCTTGCCAGCTTTGTTCTCAGGCCAGTAGACCCACGCCGACGCATGTCGGAAACCTTCGACGCGAATCTCCGACGCGGACCCGCCCGCCTCCAACTAAGCAGGGCCGGGCCGCGCGACCGGGTGTCGTCGTCTCGCGGGAACAATGACCACCGAACCCCGGTCACGTCTCAAGTTATATGGACGGGGGTGGGCGAAGAGGCAACCGCGTCCCGCAGATCAGCGGGACGGAGTTCCGAGTGCGGGGGCGAAGCGGGCAGCAATCAATGCCGTCGGGCATCGGTTTTGGCTGGGGTGGAGGATGTTGGACAGCTTCGACGTGGAGATTCGACATGCGATCCGCGTTTGAGAGGTGGTTGCCGAGTCGCGTTCCAGTCGACGTCAACGACTTTGGCATCGATAGATCAGAAACCTGGTCGCACGTTGACGGTGACCACCGGCAGTGTGCGGCGCTCGCTCACGGCCCGTGTCGAAACTCGGTGTCGAGGGTGTTCGACATGCGTCAGTGACCGATTAGCTGGACGGGAAGTCCGGCGAGGCGGGCCAGACGATGGCAACGCTCCGGGAATCGGGCGGGCGCTTGGAGGGGTCATGAGTAAGCGTCTGGTCGTCGATACCCGTGCCAGTTCCTGTTACTTCCGTACCTCGGTCGACGACGGCCAGCGCAAGGCGCTGGTGCAGATTACCGAGCGGTGCAACCTGCACTGCGCGCACTGTTTCGTTTCCTCGACGCGGATCGGCGTGGACATCACGCTCGATGACATGGTCGAGGTGGTTCTGCCCAGGCTGCGGGCCGCTCGGGTGACCCGGTTGACTCTCACCGGTGGGGAACCTTTCGCGCACCCACACCTGGTGGAGATCTGCGCCGCATCGGCGCGGCTGGACCTACCGGTGAAGATCTGCACGAATGCCACTCTCACCAGCGACGAGCAGATCACCGCCCTCGCCGAGCTGGGCAACGTTCGGGTCAACGTCAGCTTCGACGGGTTCCGCCCCGCCTCGCACGGCCGCTTCCGCGGCAGCCGCGACTCCTTTGAGGTCACCCGCGCGACAACGCGCAGATTCGCCGATGCCGGGTTGCTGCACGGAATCCTGTCCACGCCCAACGTGCTCACCAGGCCGCAGGAGTTCACCGAGCTGGCCGCGTTCGCCGCCGAACTGGGCGCGCAGTATCTCTTGATGAACCCGCTGTCGAGCTTCGGCCGAGGCGTGAAGTCCCACGGCCGGCTCGCCCCCCCCCCGGAGCAGACGATGCGGGCGATCACCGCCGCCACCGCGCCGCTGGCCGACGACGTCGAGCTGGTGCCGATCCGGTTTCCGAACGACGACCGGCCGCTGGCTGGCTGTGACGCCGGCACCCTCATCTACGTCTTCGCCAACGGCGACACCGCCGTCTGCCCCTACCTGGTCTTCGCCGCCAGGACACCGCAGTCCCGACATGCCGACCGCGAGTTCCTGGTCGGCAACATCCTCGAAGCCGAGGTCGCCGATGCCCTCGACCGGTACCAACTCCACGACCGCTACCCGGTCGGGGCCAACCCGACGTGCGGCGCGTGCGGCTTGAACAGGTCGTGCGGCAAGGGCTGCCCGGCCGCCGTTGTCGCCGCCGGCGAGCGGATCGGCGCGCCGGACGCCGAGCAGTGCCCACCCGAGGCCGCCCGGCTGCCGCTGATCCCGATCCCACAGGTCAAGGCCTGACCCGCCGTGTTCGTCGTGATCGAGGGGCCCAACGGCGTCGGCAAGACCACCGTCGCGGGTCTGCTGACCAAGCGGTTACGTCACCGCGCCGGTCAGCCCGTACACCTGACGAGCGAGCCGACCCGGACCCGCCTGGGTGAGCTGCTGCGCGAGGCCGAAGGAGTCATCCACGGGCGAGCCTTCGCGCTCGCGATCGCCGCCGACCGCACCATGCACGTCGAGGACGAGATCATCCCCGCGCTCGACGCCGGCATGATCGTGGTCAGCGACCGATACGTGCAGTCGTCGCTGGTGCTGCAGCGGGTCGACGCGGTCGACGTGCACGAAATCTGGAGCTACAACCGGTACGTCCTGCAGCCCGCGATCTCGATCTACCTGGTCGACGACCCGCAGGTCATCGCCGCCCGGCTCGCCGAGCGGCCCCGCCTGAGCCGGCTGGAAGCCACCGCCACCCCCGAGCGCGAGTTGCAGTTCTACACACAGGCGTTCAACTTCCTCGGGCGCCAGTCGTGGCACCAGGAGCGGATCGACTGCCAGGACCGGAACCCGGACGAGGTCGTCTCCGCCATCCTCGACACGCTGGACCCGCTGCTCGCCCCACGCCCAGTGGCCTGACAGGCTCGCCCCGTGCTGTCGATCCTGACCCTCAACATCCAGGCCACCTCCCGGCAGCGCGCCGAACCGCTGCTGCGGTGGCTCGCCGCCCGCCCGGAGCAGATCCTCCTGCTGACCGAGACCAGCGGCGGCGACGGCAGCACCTACCTGCTCGACCAGTTCCGACACGCCGGATACCAGATACTGCGCACGCCCCTGCCGGGTGACCGCGGCGCGGCGATGATCAGCCGTGTCCCGGTCACCGCCCGGCCGGACATCACCGCCGGGCTGAGCATCCCCGGCCGGGCCGTCGCCGCCACCACCCACACCGAGCCGCAGGTCACCGTCCTCGGCGTCTACGTGCCCTCCAGCGACCGCGCTAACGACAAGGTCGAGCGCAAGCGCGCCTTCGTGGACTCCCTCGTCACCGTGATCGGCGCCCTGCCGGTCGGCGAGCGGGCGCACCTGGTGCTCGGCGGCGACTACAACGTCATCTCGCGCGATCACCAACCGCCCTACCCCGGGGTGTGGCTGCCGTTCGAGTACGCCCTGTTCGACGCGCTGAACGCCGCCGGGCTCACCGACGCCCACCAACACCTGGCCCCTGGCGTCCAGCAGCACAGTTGGTTCGGCCGGGCCGGCAACGGCTACCGCTACGACTACCTTCACGTCGGCACCGGGCTGCTTGACCAGCTTCGCGCCGGTGAATACCTGCAGGAGCCCCGCGAGCGGCGCCTCAGCGACCACGCCGCGGTCACCCTCGGTCTGGAGTTGCTGGTCGACACCCTCGACGTGCGGCCCGTGCCGGGGTCGGTCGAACCGGCGACGCTGTTGTAAAGTCCCGACCGGGCAGCGCGGATTAGCGAGTCGTAGGTGTCGAAGGTGCGCCTCAGCGACAGGCCCAGCCCTGCAGCGAACCGATCGAGCTCGGCCTGGATCCGCTCTCCCGGCTCGTCGGGCGCGACGATCCGTTCGATCTCCAGGAACGCGCCAATGTCGTCAACCTCGTCCACGCACAGCGACATCGACCCGAGCGTGGACGTGCGCCGGGTCTTGCGGATCCGCACCGTCGGGTAGAAGCCCATCTGTTGAAGAGCGGCGTGCATCTGGTCCCGGTCGGCCACCTCGGTCTCGTGCTCGACACACGACAGTTCGTTAGCCACCGGCGTCTTGACCGTCAACAGGTGTCGCCCTCGCTCGGTCCGCAGACGGGCAAACGGCTGACCGATCTTCGACTGGCCGTACTCCCAGCCGACCCGCGCGTACGCCTGGTCATCCTGCGCGACCGGCGCCGACAGCACCACACCACGCGCCGCCAGGGCGGCTACCAGGACCCCAGAATCGGTAACCCGGTACTTGACCTCCACCTCGGAAGCAGTCACCACGGTCGCTGGCTGATGGATGTCGACACGCGTCACATTGTCCCAGCCTACGGCCCGCCCCCACAGCACGGCGCCGCGCCGCGCCAAGCCCACGCCGGCAGGGTCGGCGCCTGCCCGCGCTCACGACGTCGGCACCCCCGACGGAGCACGGTCGCTAGGCGTCGGGCTTGAGAGAGCGCATGAGGGCATGGAGTCGGGGTGCGTCAGGGGCTGGTTGCACGTCAGCAACCTGCTGCCAGCCCCACCGGCCATAGATCTGACGGGCTGGTGCAGTGGGTTCGGCCAGCAGGATGGCATAGTGTTCGGGCCGCCGGTCCAGCAGCGCGGCGAGAAGAGCACGGCCAAGTCCCCGGCCCCGTCGAGCCGGGTGGACGACCAGTTCGATCACGGCGAACTTTGCTGAAGCGACCAGCTCGGCTGGCGGTTGCGGCGTGCTGGTGCCAGCCCACCAACTTCCCTCCCTGAACGGCAGGCCAAAGGCGAAGCCCACCAGGACGCGATCGGCGTCCGCGGTGATGAGCGAGAACCCGGGGCTCTGCACTTGGCGGTTCGTGCGTTGCAGGAAGCGGTGCCGCGTGAACAATGGGCCGCCGTCGTAGGGAGGTTCCGCGTACACCATCTCGTAAAGGTCGGCGATGGCAGTGATGGTCGAGCCGGCGTCAAGTCCTTCGTGACGGCGTAGATGGATGCCGTCGAAGCCGGTCATGCGACGTCCGGTGAGGCAGAAGCGGTCAGGATCTCGCGAAGCCCGGCGACCGATGACCGACGCCGTTGCTGTTCGGGAACCGCGTCGAGTACCACGTGTCCGAGGCGGACGACGAGCGCGGTCCGGCGTGACTGCGGCAAGGCAGTGATGGCCTGCTCCGCGTGGCTCGCGCCGTCGTCAAGGTGGCCGTCCCTGATCAGGCACATCGCCGTGTGCAGGTGAACCTGGGCGCGAGCAGCCGGGGCCCAGCCCGGCATGAGGGCCAGGGCCTGCTGTTGCGCCCGCAGCGCACCCTTAGTCTGTCCGAGGTGGCTGTAGACGTAGCTGAGGGCGTGCCACAGACGCCGCTGCGGCCACTGGTAGATGCTTCCGGTATCTGCGGTGACACCACCGGTCAGCTTGCCGAACACGTCGGTCAGCGTGTTCGTGTAGATCTGTGCACGGGTTGCGTCGCCCACCAAAGCACAGGCTTGCGCACTCGCACAGAGCGCCTCAGCGGTGCCCGGATAGGCTCGCCCGCCACTGATGGCCAACGCCTCGTCTGCGCGCTTGACCGCGATCGTGCGTGACGAGCTTGGGTCGTAGAGGGCATGGACGGCGGCCTGGCCACGCACCCACACCCGGATAGCCGGATCCCCGCAGGTGTCAGCAGCCGTACGACAGGTACGCCACCACCTGCGCGCCGTCTGGAACTGGCCGGTCTTCGCCAACGACATGGCCATGACCGCCGCGAGCTGAGCCCCGACACGGGACAGATCCGCCCGACGGCTGCCACGGCTACCCGCGAGCGTCTGCTGAAGATCTGCCAGGTCACCGGCCAGATGCAGCATGAGTGACGCTGGCGGCAACGTGTAATACGCGCGCCCGTACTCCTCGCCGACCTCCTCCCACTCCGCCACGTCGACATCTCCCGCCTCCTGTCCAGACATCGACGAGGCAAGCCCGGTCCGGATCACGTCCAGGGCCGACCCACTCACCCCCGCAGCAAGGGCGGTGATCGCCTGCTGAAGAAGAACACGACGCAGCATGTCGCCCTCCATCCCATCGCTGTCGCCGCCCGTTCCACCGAACGAACGTCTAGCGGTATCACCAGCCTGGGACGCCTTGTCGCCGCCGCGCAAGCCACCAACGCGCACCTCCTGGATCGCAGCTTCGACGACAGCCTCAGGCCGGACGGCCGGAAAACCCGCCGCATGCGGAGCCGGGACAGACACGGCCGACGGATCCGCGGAGGTCACAGAACCGACGTCGCCCATCGGCGGCAACCGCCCGCGGTCCCGGGACCACTCGGGCGACCCGACCGTGGCGATCATCTCGGAGTCGAGTACCGCCGCCCATCGGGCCCGACGCGCCGCCTCGGCCTGCTCCTGCCGATGCTGTGCCTCCACCGACCGGTAGTCGTCGTAGCCCGCGATCAACTCGCCGCCCGCGTGCAGAAGCGATTCACACTGTGCCCAGAAGACCCGGTCCACCACCTGCCGCCCGCACTCCACGTTCGCAACAGTGCTGCGTGTGCTGTGCACCTGCCGGGCCACATCGTGCTGCGTCAACCCGCGCGCCCGGCGCCATCTGGCCAACGTCTGCCCCAGCGCCCGCTTCATATCCCTGAGCCGCTGCGGATCCACAAGCAACCCCTTCATCGCCGTCCATGCAAGCGGACCGATCGAACCTCGAACAGTGAAAACTATGCAGACCGTCACCGCAAGAATTGCTTCTCTCGGTTCAGTAGGTGTCACTGTGCCAAACTCCAACGGAGTGCCGCCGGCATCAGGTCAACAGAGCTCAGAGCGTGCATCCACGACCAACTCGCCGGAGGCCATGTGGTGATCGGGATGCGGCTAGCCTCGATCATTCGCGGGGTTAACGTGTTAGTGCAGCCCGCCAGATTAATCCGTGCAGGTCGATGTGGTCGTGGGCGGGTCTCCTGGTTCCTTCCGCGCTCGCGGCTCGGATCGCTACATCCAGATCCAGGGCGGGCCGTTTCGTATACCCGGTGGGGCCGGCGCGGTGACGTGCCGAACAACTTCGCGTATACGTAGGCGTAGTCGTCGCTCTCGTCAGGGCCGAGGCCGGGGCTCTTCGGGCAGTGAGCAGTGCCGTGGGGCGCCGCGGCTTCGGTGGAACGCCCACTCGGTGGTCCAGGCCGCGAGATCGTGAACCCACCCCAGGTTGCTCTCGCGGGACTTGGTCGACCACTTCGAGGCGCTTCTGGTGGCGAAGTCGTCCAGGACCTCGCGGTCGATTGCCGTCCAGGCGGGGAACTGCGCCAGCCACTCCTCGGCCTGGCTCGCGGTGTGGCCGCTGCCGATGAGCCACTGCACAAGCAGCGCCAACTCGACCCACGGGGCCGACCTGGTGGCCCACGCCCAGTCGACAATGCGCAGGCCACGTGTCGTCACGATCAGGTTGGCGGGGTTGAGGTCGGAGTGCACGAGCATCCCGCCCTCCATCGCCGGATGAGCGAAACCGAGCCGGTTCGCCGGCGTGAACCAGCGGCCGTCGGGGGCAGGCGTTTCCTGAAGGCCCTTCAGCGCCGAGGCCAGCAGGTCCAGATCGGCGCTGCCGGGCGACAGGTCGGGGTGGGAGCCGTCCAGGTGCTCGACTCCCACCACCAACCAGCCGCCGCACTCGAAGTGCCACAGCACCTCAGGCGGATACCCGTTGATCGCGCTGGTTGCCGCCAGCTCGAAGCGAAGCGACCGGACACCCAGGTCACCCGAAGCCGCCTTGACGAAGACCCTGCCCGCCGAGCCGGTGACGGCCGACGCGATCTCCGCATGGTTACCGTTCGAAGCCGGGTCCACGTCAACGATGCCACCGACTCGCTCGGCGATCCGCGCCGTCACGGACTCGGGCAGGGCGGTCCAGTCACGTCGCACGGGTTACCTCCGTCAGTTGCCCGGGTTGGGCGGGCAGCAGGACTCCGCCTCGCCGGCCCAGAACTCCATGTCCACCCGGTAGCCGGTCTGATGGAGCGCCGCCAGTGTGAACGCGACGGCGGTCCCGTCCATCATCCCCTCGGTGAGGATGGGGATGTGGTGCACGAAGCCCTCGGCGATCTGCTCGCACGCGGCGGCGTACGGCACGGTGTGCTGCAACACGGAGTGCCACACCGCGTCGACCGGGAGGGTCGGCACGACCCGGCCGATCGAGCCGTCCGGCAGCGGCATCCCGAACTCCGGGTTGTCGACGTTCTCGGCGTGCGCCTTCAGGAACACGCAGAACTGCTCGACGGCCCGCTCCGCGTAGGTCCGGGTGACGTGCTGGTCGGCGGCGAAGTAGTCGACCAGCTGGCCGAACGTCTCGGGGTCGACGAGTGTCCGGGGGTCGGCGGCGGCGGTCCTGGTCGACTGGTCTGCGGTGATAGTCACGACTTCTCCTTCAGCCTGTGCGGTCAGCGGCGCTGGTTAGCGCCGGATGCGGAGGTAAGGGGTCTCCGCGTCCGTGCCTCTCCTTCGGTGAAGCGATCATGAAACTGATGTGCGGGATGATCTGGACGGCGGGCCCCTCACCCTCGGCATGCCCCCTCACCCTCGGTCCCTGGCCTGTGCCGGCGCGCAGCTCACCGACCATGACCACGCTCGCTGCGGACATCCCCACTCAACGCCAGCCGGCATGATGTCGAACATCCTCGACACTGAATTTCGACACAGAACCGCCCCATCAGCCCACACCCGCCACTCGGACAGCTCCGGGTGCCTCGCGTTGTCACTACCGCTGTACGCCGCTTCTCCCGAGGGTTGTCGCGGCGGCGACGCCGTCGGGGACTGCGTGGGAGAACGGACGCTGGAGGGCCAGCCGCGCGGCGAGGGTGCCGAGGAAGGTGTCACCCGCTCCGCTGGTGTTGATCGCGTTGGCGTGTTGTGCGGGCATGAGTGCGGAGTCGTCAACGCGGCTGCAGGCGGCACCGCGCGGGCCAGACCCTCCGACCAGCTGAGTGAAAGCGACCTGCCCCTGCTCCCCTACCCTGCCCTGCCAGAGGTAGCAACCGGCCACGGTGATGACCCGGCCCCCGAAACGGATGGGACCTTGCGCGGGTCTGGAGAGGACGCCACGCTCACCGCGATGCCCAACCAGTCAGAGGCACACTACGACCACACCCGCCTGTCCCCCGTCGAGCGTGGCGAACCCACCACCTGACAGCACCACGAACTCAAAAGCGGCACGACAAGCCGGAACGGTTCCAACACCGCGTGCAGAGCGGCGGACGGTGGCGAGGGGTCGGCGGTCAACGGCCTGACCGGTCGCCTTCGGTCCCGGCATCCCTGTCCGAGCCAGCCGCTATCCCTGTCCGGCTCTGAGCAGCGAGTCGTAGGTCTCGGTTACCCGCTCCACCGGCACACCCAACGAACACACCCGCCCGTGCAGGCGCTCCTGGGTCGCCTCACCCGACCCGCCCACTGCGACCAACGCCTCCACCTCCACGAACACGCCCAGGCCGTCCACCACGTCGACGCACACCGTCGCGTCGTCCCACGACCCCACCCGCCGGGACTTCACGATCCGCACCGTCGGCACGAACCCCATCACCAACAACGCCCCGTGCATCTGCCCACGATCGGCCACCACCGTCTCGTGCTCCACACACACCAACTCGTTCGACACCGGCCGCTTCACCGTGAACCAATGCCGACCCCCCTGCGTCCGCAACCGCCCGAACGGCACACCCCGCTTCGACATCCCGTACCGCCACCCCACCGGAGCGAACGCCTGATCATCCTGAACAACCGGCGCCGACAACACCACACCCCGCGCCCGCAAAGCGGCCAGCAACGCGTCCTCGTCAAACACCCGGTACTTGACCTCAATCTCCTGCGTCACCCGCACCTCGACCACGCCGGCAGCCTAACCACGAGAACGACGCCGCCCCGGCCACGCCACGCACACCGTTCACGCCCGCCCCCGGCGGACTGGCGGAAAAACATAAGGGCCGGCGAGCCCAGGCCCGGCGGGAGAGCACGACGGATACTCTGAGCTTGTGCACGCCCCCCGGCTCGGCCCGCGGGTGGCGCTCTCCGGACCGCGAAACCGCCGTCGCTCGTGGATACCGTCGCAGCCGTCCTGTTGGTCTATCTCACCGCGCATTCGCCGCTCGACCCGCCGGGCCCGGCGTTCGAGGGTCCGCCCTGGATCGTATGGTCGACCGCTGCCCTTTTCGGCGTTCCGGTCGGAATCAGTAGACGGGCCTACCCGATAGATCCTCAGAACTGGCGAATTACACGATCTACGTTCCAACACGAGGCGCGAGGTCGTGCCCTTCAGTGCACGCCGCATTCCACATCAGGAAGGATCATCGTGGTAACTACCGCCGCCGCTGAGTCGGCACATGCCGACGCCCTCCGTCAGGTGCTGGTCGAGGAGCTCCTGGCCGCAGGATCGATCACCGCCCCGGAGGTGGCGGCGGCCTTCCGCGCCGTTCCTCGGCACCTGTTCGCGCCCGAGGTGCCGCTGGAGCAGGCGTACGCGAACGACGTCGTCCGGACGAAGCACGACGAGCACGGGGTCACGATCAGTTCGGTGTCCGCGCCGTGGTTGCAGGCGGTCATGCTGGAGCAGGCGCGGATCACACCGGGGATGCGGTGCCTGGAGATTGGTTCCGGTGGCTACAACGCGGCCCTGATGGCGGAGCTGGTCGGACCGGGTGGTGAGGTCACGACGGTGGACATCGACGCCGACGTGACCGACCGGGCCCGCCGGTTCCTGGACACCGCGGGTTACGGACGCGTCAACGTGGTCCTCGCCGATGCCGAGGGCGGGGTACCGCAGCACGCGCCGTACGACCGGATCATCGTCACGGTGGGGGTCTGGGACGTACCGCCGGCCTGGTGGGACCAGCTCTCGGACGACGGCCGGATCGTCGTGCCGTTGCGGATGCGAGGGCTGAGCCGCTCGCTGGCGCTGATCCGGGAGGGTGACCACCTCGTCAGCGTGGATCACGAGATGGCCGGCTTCGTCGCGGTGCAGGGCGCCGGGGCACACGCCGAGCGGCTGGTGACGTTGCACGGTGAGGAGGTCGGCCTCCGCTTCGATGACGACCAGCAGGTCGACGTCGAGGCCCTGCGTACGGCACTGCGCCAGCCCCGGGTGGAGAAGTGGTCCGGAGTCCGGTTCGGCGGGATGGAGCCGTTCGACGGGCTGTTCCTGTGGCTCGCGACCAGCCTGGACCGGTTCTGCCTGCTCAGCCGGGCCCGCACCGAGACGGCCCGCGAGCTGGTCGACCCGGCCTCACCGATCGCCACTCCCGCGCTGCTCGGTGACGGCGGGTTCGGGTACGTCGCCTTCCGGGAGGTCGACCCGCAGGAGCAGACCTACGAGTTCGGCGCCTACGGCCACGGGCCCGATGCGGACGGGCTCACCGACCGGCTGGTCGAGCAGATCCGGGTGTGGGATCGCGAGCACCACCACGGCCCGGGCGCCCGCATCAGCATCCACCCCGGGTCGCTGCCCGCCGCCGAGCACCCCGCAACCCGGCTCATCCCGAAACGGCACACCACCGTCAAGATCTCCTGGCGCCCCTGATCTCCGAATCCTCGACGGGGAAGGCTGGGGACACGTACCCGCCGGATACGACGCCGCGATGCTTTACAGCTACAGCCTGCTCACACTTGAGACCGCTGACGAGGTCCAACGGGAACTGGCCCACCTACTCGCCACCCCTGCAGGCCGCCAAGCTGAACGTCAGCATATACAGTCCGACACGTCACGCCACGCCACGCCACCAAGTCGACGAGGCCACGAACCTCCGACGCTCTGACCAGCACAGATGCACAACCGCCGGACCGCTGCAAAAATGACCTCGGCAGACGCTCCAAAAGGCGCTTTGACCTGCGACTTAAGGTTCGGGTCGCTCATCACCCCTGGAGGGATCGCAACAGGTCCTTGATCGGGATGTGGGCGAACATCTTGAGGTCGCTCATCACCCCTGGAGGGATCGCAACCCGGAAGCTGTCTCAACCATCCCCGCCCCGGCGTTGCGGTCGCTCATCACCCCTGGAGGGATCGCAACACCTGTGGGTGCTGGTGACGTACCCGGCCGGGGTGCGCGGGTCGCTCATCACCCCTGGAGGGATCGCAACCCGACCCGGCTCCGGCCGCCGCCGC
>NZ_LRQV01000024.1 GCF_001567585.1 Micromonospora rosaria | reverse complement strand
CACGCCGAACGGTCACACCATTTCAGGCGCCACCACCGACTTCGACACACGCCCTAGCTGCCCTCTGCCGCACCGCCGCAAGGGCTTGCCGCTAACCCTCACCGACGCTAGAAACCCGGTAATCGTTCGTGTGCCGACGCAACCCGACGGACCCGCTAGCCTAGAGGCGTGTCACCAACCGAAGCCGCCGATGTCCGGAGGATTGCAAACTGCAACATCACACCCAACGAGCAGAAGACGAAACCTTCGATGGCCCGTCACGACGACACCCAGAGGCACACGGAAAACGTCTGATTCGACCGCAATAATCGGGCCATCTACTCCGTTAAACTCCCGTCAGGATATACAAGTTCGACAGCATCGACATGCTGAGACTTGTTCGCCCGCCCTCGCGCGTCGAACTTCACGCCCTCAGCTTCCAGCCTAGACAGCCACTCTTGACTATCGACAGAGCCAGCCGGAATCGACCCATCCCGGAGCAGCACTCGATGCGAGTTCGTCAGCTCGTTCTCAGCCAGAAGCTTTCCGATAGTTCGGCGGTGCGTGCCAATAGCTTGAGCAAGACTAAGGAGATTAGTCCAACAACCAGCCGGTATCAGGCTCAAGACCTGCCTAGCGCTAGCGAGACGCCGATCAACAGCAGGATTGTGACTTTCTCCAGGACCTGGCCAGATTTCAATTGCCTTGTTTGCAAGGAACTCGCCCCGCTGACGGATTTCAGCCACACCCCAACGGGCAGAGTCAGCAATCGAAAGATTCATAGAAAGGCCACTTTTGGCCAAAATTTCCCTCTTATCAGGAAAGTTCTTATTTGAAAGAGATCCGTTATATCCTGATAGAGTGAGGTTTCCGATAGCATGAACGAGCGCTTGATGTGCATCCTCGGCAGACTCGAACTCTTCGAGATCATACTCAAGCTCGTTCAACCAAGCCGCAGTAGCCTTTTGAGGCATAACGTGCTCGATTGACAAACCGGAGTTTTCGTAATCCACAACCTCGGTGCGTCCGGCAGCCTCATCAAGACACCGAAGTATGTAAAACTTCTGCCATTCTCTACCACGCCAGTAGAACGGCTGCTCGAGCATTGCAGCACGAACTTGCTGATCGGTAGGAAAACGTCTTCTCTGACCAGTCAGGATTTTAATGATCTGATCCTGTCGAGGCACCTTATCACCGAGCGTTCGGATTAGATCAGCAAGCAGGACGTTACTCCCCGCCCTTCCGGTTCCTACAATGAGCTGTCGAACGAGGTAGCTTTCTACAGCACGCAGGGCATCCGAAACCTCTTGCGAATTCATCTTTCCGTCTTCATATGAAAGAAGAACATGCAGTGCCGCCGGGTGCACGACTCGCGCCTTCCAACGACGAAGGCGATCCAACGCATAGCGGATAATTGGATCACTCTCTTTTTCAGGGTTCAAGACCCTATCAAAGACTCGCGCTTTGTGGTTCAGTGCCACTATCCACTGTTCGATCGCGATTTCAGAGCCGAGCGTCTCCAGAAACCTATGTTGCTCCTCATAGATCGAATGAAGTGTCGCTCGCTTATTCCCCTTCAAAACCAAATCGAGCCATATCAAGTCAACAAGGCTTTGTTCATCAAGCAGATTTTGGAGAGGAAGCCAATGCTGCTCATACACACGCTCAGAAGTCTCCGGCAAACGCATAAATAGATAGTTCCGGAGAAGATCTGCCTGCGTTAGCTTCAGACCGGTATTGTTCAAAGACTCGAAGATCCTGTAGGCGTTGTCGCCGGCCTGAGCAGAGATTTCCACAAATGAGAGCTTTGTGGCAACAATGCCCTCGAGCTTCTCTAGCACTTCATCGCCTTCGGAATCGCCAACGGCGTCTAGGAAAAGCTGATCGATTTTCGACCGGAAAAACCTGTAAGCATCGCCGATCTTATCCGCACCGCCAGCATTCGGCATACGATCGATGATTGCTCGCCACGCAGCCCTATCAGCCTGGGTGGGCAACAAAGTATAAGAGTTTATTCCGTCAGCGAATTCGTTGATGAGGTATTGAGTGCTTATCTTGCGCGCCAGCCTTGCGCTAGGGCCGCTCGCCAGATCTCTTATCGCCGCCAGAAGAATACTCAGAGTGGTCAAGCGTTGCTGACCGTCCACCACGAGCCAACTCTGCACTCCGGAGGCAGTCATATTATGGCTAGGCGCAAGGACAATAGGCCCCAGGAAATGACTGTCTGTACCTGTCGTATCTAGCAACTCTAAAATATCGGACCAAAGTCGGTCAAGCTGCGGGCGCTTCCAGCTATAAGTCCGTTGATACAGCGGAATGATGTACTGCTTCTCGCCTTGCAGAAGCGTTCGGAGCGTAGTTTCGTTTGCCCGCAAAACACACCTCAATAGCCTTAGACAGCAAGACGCTGAGTTAAACTTTCAAACGTCACTTACGGTTGAAGCTCCAAGTGAGCCTAACGCAGCAGAAGAACTTCGCGATTCGCCAACCTAGAAGCATTTATCTTTCCTCAAAACAGAACAATCCGACACATCACTCACTATAGGACAACATCAATCACTGTGAGTAGTTTATTTGAGTAACCTCCTTACATGAAGTGAGCCAAGCGAAGCCAGTGTCGCAAAGCGGACAGTTGACAGCTCTCGGCGCGTTGCAGCAGACGGAAGTGGCTGTCTACGTACCGCCTGTCACAAGTCGGCAGGACAGGGCAGGGCAGCGGGGCAGGTGATCGGTTGGTTAGCCTCCCCCCGGTGACGGATCTTGGACGGGGCATCTACGAGCACATGATCACGCAGCAACTCGCCGACCGCCTCCAGCACGTCGACCCCGCCCGCGTCCAGCTCAACCAGCTCGACCCGGCCGACGCGCACGAGATCCTCGCCCAGCACCTCGCCACCCTGGCCCGGCGTGCCCTCCAGGCCGTCCCCGGCGGCGACGACAAACTCAACCGGCAGGTGGCGCTCGCCAACCGGATCGCCGAGCGTATCGCCGATCTCGAACCGGCCGCCGTCGACGCCCGTGACCAGGTCACCGACGCCCGGAACCTGCTGTACGCGATCGCCGCCCCACCGACCCCGCCGGCCGAGCCGAGCTTCCCGCCCCGCCCCACCACTCCGCTCTCCACCGGGGCGCTGCTGGTCAACGGTCGGCACCAGCCCCGGATCGGGCACGAGATCAACCACGAGCTGGCCTCGGCCGACAGCGTCGACCTGCTCTGCGCGTTCATCAAGTGGACCGGGCTGCGGACCGTCGAGCCGGCGTTGCGGGAGCTGCGCAGGCGCGGCGGACGGCTGCGGGTCATCACCACCACCTACCTCGGCGCGACCGACCAGCGGGCCCTGGACCGGCTCGCCGAACTGGGCGCCGAGATCAAGGTGTCGTACGAGACGCGGACCACCCGGTTGCACGCCAAGGCGTGGCTGTTCCGCCGCGCGAACGGCCTGACCACGGCGTACGTCGGGTCGAGCAACCTGTCGAAGGCGGCGCTGCACGACGGGCTGGAGTGGAACGTCCGGATCTCCAACGTCGAGCAGCGGCAGGTCATCGACACCTTCGCCGCCACCTTCGAGGATTACTGGCACGATCCGGCGTTCGAGGCGTACGACCCGGCCCGGGACGCCGAGCAGCTCCAGCAGGCGCTGCGCGGGGAACGCCCGACCGACGCGCCGGTCGAGCTGGCCCACCTGGACGTGCGGCCGTACCCGTACCAGGCGGAGATCCTGGCCGACCTGGACGCGGAGCGACAGGTGCACGGACGCCACCGGAACCTGGTGGTGATGGCGACCGGCACCGGCAAGACGGTCGTGGCCGCGCTGGACTACCGGCGGCTGCACCGGGCCGGGACCGTGGACTCGCTGCTCTTCGTCGCCCACCAGGAGCAGATCCTGCGGCAGAGCCGGTCGACGTTCCGGCAGGTGATGGGGGACGGCAGCTTCGGTGAGCTGCTGGTCGGTGGGGAGCGGCCCCACCAGGCCCGGCACGTCTTCGCCTCGATCCAGTCGCTGCACCGGCGGGAGGTCGACCCCGAGGCGTACGACATGGTGATCGTGGACGAGTTCCACCACGCGGAGGCGCCGACGTACGCCCGGCTGTTGGAGCGGCTGCGACCGCGCGTACTCCTGGGGTTGACGGCGACGCCGGACCGGGCCGACGGCGGCGACGTGCGGCGGTGGTTCGACGGCCGGGCCGCCGTGGAGCTGCACCTGTGGGACGCGCTCGAACGCCAACTGCTCGCCCCGTTCCAGTACTTCGGCCTGCACGACGACACCGACCTGTCGCGCCTGCGCTGGCGGCGCGGGCAGGGGTACGACCGGGCGGAGTTGGAGGCCCTCTACACCGCCGACCACGCGCGGGCCCGGCTGATCCTGCGGGCCACCCGGGACACCGTCGACGTGCCGCGGATGCGGGCGCTCGGGTTCTGCGTGGGCATCGGGCACGCCGAGTTCATGGCCGACTGGTTCACCAGGCACGGCGTACCGTCGGCGGCGGTGACGTCGACCGTCGACCAGCCGGCGCGGCACGACCTGATCCGCGCCTTCAAGGCCGGCAGGCTGCGGGCGCTCTTCACGGTGGACCTGTTCAACGAGGGCGTCGACCTGCCGATGGTCGACACGATCCTGATGCTGCGGCCCACCGAGAGCGCCACGATCTTCCTCCAGCAGCTCGGTCGGGGGCTGCGCCTGGACGACGACAAGGCCTGCCTGACGGTGCTCGACTTCATCGGCGGGCAGCACGCCAACTTCCGCTTCGACCTGCGGTGGCGGGCCCTGACCGGGGTGAGCCGGCGGGCCGTCCGGGAGGCGGTCGAGCAGGACTTCCCGGCCCTGCCCAGCGGCTGCCACGTCCAGCTCGACCGGGTCGCCAAGGACGTCGTTCTCGCCAACCTGAAGTCGGCGCTGCCGAACTCACGCCGGGCTCTGGTCGCGGAGCTGCGGCAGCTCGGGGACGTCACCCTCGCCACGTTCCTCACCGAGACCGGGTTGGAGATCGAGGACGTGTACCGGTCGGCGACGCTGGGCGGCTGGACCGGGCTGCGCCGGGCCGCCGGGCTGCCGGTGCCGCCCGCTGGGCCGGACGACGCCACGCTGGGGCGGGCCATCGGGCGGATGCTGCACCTCGACGACGTGGACCGGCTCGACCTGCTGGCCCGGGTCGCCGCCGGGAAGCACCCGGCGGCCGGGGATCGGCTCTGGGACCTGCTGCACTTCGACCTGTGGGGGCCGAACGTGCCGCTGAGCGCGCGGGACGAACGGCTGGCCCGGCTCTGGGCCGAGCCGGCCCGCTGCGCCGAGCTGCACCAGGTCGCCGAGGTGCTCCGCGACCGGATCCACCGGGTAACCGTGCCGCTGGGCCCGTTGCGGGTGCACGCCCGGTACAGCCGCAACGAGGCGTGCGCGGCGTTCGGCATGACGAACCCGGGATCGTTGCGCGAGGGCGTGAAGTGGCTGCCCGAGGCCCGAGCTGACCTGTTCTTCGTCACCCTGGTCAAGTCGGCACAGCACTACTCCCCCACCACGATGTACGCCGACCGGGCCATCACCGACCGGCTGTTCCAGTGGGAGTCGCAGAGCAGCACCTCGGCCGCGTCGGCGACCGGACAGCGGTACGTGCAGCACGCCGAGCGCGGATCGAGTGTGCACCTGTTCGTCCGGGAGAGCCGGGTGCCGGACCGGGACCTGGGCGCGCCCGCCTACCGGTACGCCGGGCCGATGACGTACCGGTCGCACACCGGGGACCGGCCGATGCGGATCGTCTGGGAGTTGACGTACCCGCTCCCCGCCGACCTGTACGCCGCAGCACGCGCCATCGCCGCATGAGCCCCGACCGGTCGGAGGTCCTGGCCCGGCTCACCTCGCTGCGGCTGCACCAGCGCGACGGGCGGCGGTCCCCGCACAAGCCGCTGCTGGTGCTCCTGGCGCTGGCCCGCCTCGCCGACACCGGGTCGAGCGAGCTGCCCTGGTCGGCGGCGGAGAGCCGGCTCAGTGAGCTGATCGCCGAGTTCGGCCCCGCAGCGAGGACCGGGCGGGCGCAGAGCGCGGCCTACCCGTTCACCCGGCTGCGCAGCGACGGCGTCTGGACCCTCAGCCGGGACGTGCCGATGGACCTGGTCGGTCCGCTGGCCGCGTCCGGCGTGGTGGGTCGGTTCGCCGGGCCGGTGGAGGCCGCGCTGCGGCGGGACTCCGGCCTGCTCCGGGCCGTGGCCCGCGCCCTGGTGGAGATCCATTTCCCGGCCACGATCGCCCCGGACGTCCTCACCGCCGTCGGGCTGGACGCCGAGGACATCCTGCGCGCCCCGACCACCCCGCCGGCCGGCGGACGGCGACGGGACGCCGGGTGGCGGTTCGCGGTCCTCACCGCCTGGGACCGGCAGTGCGCCTTCTGGGGGTACGACGGGCAGTTGCTCGGCGCTGCGGTGGGGGTCGAGGCGGCCCACGTCCGGTGGTGGGCCTTCGACGGCCCGGACAGCCTCGACAACGGTCTGGCACTGTGTGTGCTGCACCACAAGCTCTTCGACTTCGGCGCGCTGGGCCTCGACGCCGAGATGCGGGTCGAGGTCTCGGCCGCCTTCACCGCCCGGACCCCCGCCGGCCGGACGGTGTACGACCTGCACGGCCGGGCCCTGCGCCCACGTCCGGGTACCCCGATTCCCGCCGCCGAGCACGTCGCCTGGCACCGGCGGGAGGTGTTCAAGGGCGAGCCGCTCGCGGCGTGACGCCCGCCCCGTAGGGCGGCTACAGTCCACCGACACGGATCGCGTGCGGGCCGCCGGAGCCGTGACCAACCGGAAGCACTTCTTGTTCGGTCCTGCAGACCGCCCCCGAACCGCCACGCCGCATCGGCCGAAGGCCGACGGAGCAGGTAGGACAGCCGTTGTCCGGTGGGGATCCCGGACCGGCCCGAGCATGGGTACGCCGTGACGTCCGGCGGCGTCAGAGTCTGCCCTTGCGCACTCCGTACGGGATGGCGACGACCAGCACGAGAACGACCGCCACACCGATCGCCACCGCCTTTCCGCCCCTGGAGTCACCCTGGGCGGCCAGAATCAGACCCCAGACGATGATCACTACTGACAGTACGGCGCTCGTGACGGCCAGCGCCCTCATCTGAAACCGGCTGTAGGGGCCGGCGCTGCGTGTCGGCTCGTTCACGGTGCGCCTTATATCCACCTCGGTCGTTGGGCAAACCTCTCACCCACCTCGACCCAGGCGACGATCACACCGCCGCCCGCGGGCGGGTGCCCGGCCTGAACCGACACCGCGCCCCGCCCGCCGACCGCGTCGAATCGGCAATTGTTTGCGGATAGCCGGCAGCCGCCGCGTCGTCCGACGAGAATCGATACCGAGGAGAATCCACCGAGACCGAACCCTCGCAATATGACGATCGCATGACGGTTCTCCATCGACACCGTCACCTTTGTCCGGCGCGATGACCACAGTCGGCGAACCGTCGCGCTCCGTGCGCGCAGACTCGGACAATCCGCGCACCCGTCACGCAAAACACCTGCTCACAGCCAGTCTCGCTGGCCGATTCCACCCGGGGGCGTACGTCCCGTATCGGCACCGGTGAGCCTCGAATTTTGTGTCAAGTCCCACGTTCACCCCCGGATCGACTGGCTTTATCGGGATCACGTCGGTAGGTTCCTCGACCGGCCCGTACGGACCAATGCATATGCCGATGTCGATATAGACAGACGAAACGAAGATGGGCGCCCCTGGCCATGATCGCCACCGGTTTCCGTCGGAGAGGAGATCGTGTCAGCGCTCGCAGTGCAGTCGCTCTACAAGGTGTTCGGCAACCGGGCTGACGAGGCGGTCACGCGCCTGGCGGACGGGCAGCCCCGGGCCGAGGCCCTGGCCGGGCTGTCGGCCACCGCCGCCGTGATCGACGCGACCTTCGAGGTACGCCCCGGCGAGATCTTCGTCGTGATGGGCCTGTCCGGCTCCGGAAAGTCGACCCTGATCCGGATGCTCAACGGACTGGTGCGCCCCACGCGGGGCAGCGTCCGGGTCGACGGGGTCGAGCTGACCACGCTCAAGCCGGCGGCGCTGCGCAAGCTGCGCCGGGACAAGATCAGCATGGTCTTCCAGCACTTCGCGCTCATGCCCCACCGCACGGTGCTGGACAACGCCGGGTACGCGCTGGAGGTCGCCCGGTTGCCCAAGGCCCAGCGGCGCGAGCGGGCCCTGGAGGCGCTGCGCATGGTCGGCCTCGAAGAGTGGGCGGACAACCTGCCGCACCACCTCTCCGGCGGCATGCGGCAGCGGGTCGGGCTGGCCCGCGCGCTCGCGGCCGACACCGACATCCTGCTGATGGACGAGGCGTTCTCGGCGCTGGATCCGTTGATCCGTCGGGAGATCCAGGACCAGCTCCTGGAGCTTCAGGCCGAACTGGGCAAGACGATCATCTTCATCACCCACGATCTCAACGAGGCGATGCGGCTCGGTGACCGGATCGCGGTGATGCGCGACGGCCGGATCGTCCAGATCGGCACCGCCGAGGAGATCCTGACCGACCCCGCCAACGGGTACGTGGCGCAGTTCGTCGCCGACGTCGACCGGACCCGGATCCTCACCGCCTCCTCGGTGATGGAGAAGCCGCAGAGCGTCCTGGACATCGGCGCCGGTCCCCGGGTCGCCGCCAAGGCGCTGCGGGAGACCCAGACCTCGGTGGTGTACGTGACCGGTCCCCAGAAGAAGTTCCTCGGCACCGTCACCGAGGACGAGGTCTCGGCGGCGCTGCGCGAGGGCCGCCCGAACCTCGACGGGTACGTGTCGACCGAACGGGTCCGCAGCGTCGGCGCGGACACCTCGCTGGCCGACCTCTTCGCCGACTCGGCGGCGAGCCAGCACCCGGTGGCCGTCCTGGACGACCGGGGCCGGCTGGCCGGCGTGATCCCCCGGATCACCCTGCTCACCGCGCTGGCCGCCGCCTCGCCCGACCCGACGGCCACGCCCGACGAGTCCTCTACCGACGACACCACCGCCGCCCAACCCACGGCCGATGCCGCCACGGCCGCCCTGACCCAGGGCGACGTGAAGCTGGTGGGCACCACCAAGGGAGAGCCGGCATGAGCGAGCGGAGCGAGCGAATCATCGTTGTCGTAAACCATGCCGGTGCCGAACGCAGTGAGGTGACGGCATGAGCGTGAGCGGGTCGCCGTGGGACGGGTGGCTGCCCCGGATCCCGCTGGGCACCTGGACCGAGTCCGTCGTCGACTGGGCCACCAGTTCCCTCGGCCCGGTCTTCGACGGGGTGGCCACCCTGGTCGACACCCTGGTCCAGCCGCTCAACGACCTGCTCACCGGCGTACCGGCGGTGGTGGTCGTCGGGGTGTTCGCCGCGCTCGGCTGGTGGTTGCGGGGCTGGAAGTTCGCCCTCGGGGTCACCGTCGGCCTCGGCCTGGTGGCCGGCATGCCCTACTGGGCGGAGACCATGAGCACGCTCGCGCAGGTCCTGGTGGCCAGCACCCTCGCGCTGCTGCTGGCGATCCCGCTGGGCGTCCTCGTCGCCGAGAACCGGCGCGTCGCCGCGGTGGCCCGGCCGGTGCTGGACCTGATGCAGACCATGCCGGCGTTCGTCTACCTCATCCCGGCGATCTTCTTCTTCGGCATCGGGACCGTGCCGGGTGTGCTGGCCACCCTGGTGTTCAGCATGCCGCCCGGGGTCCGCCTGACCGCGCTGGGCCTGCGTCAGGTCGACAAGGAGATCGTCCAGGCCGCCGAGTCGTTCGGCGCGCCACCGTGGATGGTGCTGCTGCGGACCAAGCTGCCGTTGGCGCTGCCCACGATCATGACCGGGGTCAACCAGGTCATCATGCTGGCGCTGTCCATGGTGGTGATCGCCGGCATGGTGGGCGCCGGCGGCCTCGGCGACGTGATCATGTTCGCGCTCTCCCAGGTCGAGGTCGGCAGCGGCTTCGAGGGTGGGATCGCCGTGGTGACCCTCGCCGTGGTGCTCGACCGGCTCACCGACGCCGTGGGCGACCGGTTCCCCTCCGCGCGGGCGCAGCGCCTCGCGCGGCAGGCCCACTGACCGTCGCCCGTCCCGCCGACGCCCGCTGCGCGTCCGCGTGCCGCGTCGGCACACCCATACAGGAAGGACAACTGTGTTCACGAGCATGAAGCGGCTCCTCGCGGTGGCGATGACCGCCACCCTGGCGCTGGGCGCCGCCGCCTGCGGCACCGACTCGGACGCCGCCGGTGGTTCCGGCGAGAACAAGAAGATCACCATCGGGTACATGGCCTGGGACGAGGCCATCGCCGTGTCGTACCTGTGGCAGCACATCCTGACCGAGAAGGGCTACCAGGTCGAGCTGAAGAACCTGGAGGCCGGCCTGGTCTACGGTGGTCTCGCCGGCGGCGACATCGACCTGTTCCTGGACAGTTGGCAGCCCCAGACGCACGCCTCCTACCTGGAGCGGTACGGCGACAAGCTGGAGGACCTGGGCACCTGGTACGACGGGGCGAGCCTCAGCGTCGCGGTGCCCTCCTACGTGCAGGGCGTCGACTCGTTGGCCGACCTGGCCGACCAGGCGGGCACCTTCAACGGGGAGATCGTCGGCATCGAGCCGGGCGCCGGCCTGACCAAGGCCACCCAGGAGAAGGTCATCCCCGAGTACGGCCTGGACGGCAAGCTGCGGCTGAAGACCTCCTCCACGCCCGCGATGCTCGCGGCGCTGGACGGGGCGATCAAGGCCGAGAAGCCGATCGTGGTCACCCTCTGGCACCCGCACTGGGCGTACGCCAAGTACGACCTGAAGGACCTCAGCGACCCGAAGGGCACCCTGGGCCAGGCCGAGCAGATCCACAGCCTCGGTCGTACCGGCTTCGGCGCGGACTTCCCCGAGGTGACCTCGATGCTGAACAGGTTCAAGCTGGACGGCGACCAGCTCGCCTCCCTGGAGGACCTGATGTTCAACACCCACAAGGGTGACGAGGAGAAGGCCGTCGAGGAGTGGCTGAAGGCCAACCCGGACTACCTCCAGACGCTCTCCTGAGCAGCGCACACCGCAGGTCGTCGAGGGGCTCCGCCGGTGCGGCGGGGCCCCTCGACGTCGTGGTCACCGGACCCGGTCCTGTCGTACCCCCGGTCTAGCGTGGCGCCCGCCACGACCCACGGGGGAGCTTCCATGATCGATCATCTCGGTATCCAGGTCCGCGACGTCCCGACCAGCCGGGCCTTCTACGACACCGTTCTCGCGCCGCTGGGCGCGCGCCGGATGCTGGAGTACGGCGACGTGCTCGGTTACGGCGTCGAGACGCCGGACTTCTGGCTCAGTCCGGCGGGCTCGCCCGACGCGGTCCCCGAGGCGCACATCGCGTTCACCGCGCCGAGCCGGGCGGCGGTGCAGGCGTTCCACGACGCGGCGGTGGCGGCGGGCGCGGAGGTGCTGCACGCGCCCCGAATCTGGCCGGAGTACCACCCGACCTACTTCGGGGCTTTCGTCCGCGATCCGGACGGCCACAACGTCGAGGCCGTCTGCCACGCCCCGGAGTAGGCACCCGGCCGGGGCGACCCGCGTACGCCGCCGGGATGCCGGTCCCCGTGGACCCGGCATCCCGGCGGCACCACCCTGGGTCAGGGCATCTCGTGGACCCGGCGGACGTCGACCTCGACGTCGATGCCGGCGGCGACGAAGATGTCGACGAACTGCTTCGCCCACTCCACCGCCTCGTCCTTCGAGCGCACCTCCAGCAGCGCGAACCCGGCGATGAGTTCCTTCGTCTCGGTGAACGGCCCGTCCACCACGGTGGTCTTGCGGCCCGTGGTGGCGGTGATCCGGGCCGACTCCTCGCTGCTCTTCGTCAGCCCCTCGGCGGCGAGCAGCGCACCGGCCTTGGCCACCTCCTCGATGTAGGCGCCCATCCGCTCGACGAACTCGGGGCTCGGGTCGAACGCGCCGGGCTGGTTCTCGTCCAGCTTGTGCATCAGCATGTACCGCATCGCGGGTTCCTCTCGTCGTGGCTTCCACTGACCCGTCGATCGGGCCGACCCGGATCCGACATCCGCCGCGAAGATTTTTTCTACCGGTCGCAGGCGGCGGCCCGGTCGAGCAGCAGCGCCCGTTCCCGGGCGTTGCCGGTGAGCGCGGCGGCCCGCTCGAACTCGACCCGCGCCTGCGCGTGCCGGCCGAGCTTGGCGAGCAGGTCCCCGAGGACGCTGGGCAGCAGGTGGTAGTGCGCCAGCGCCGGCTCGTCGGCCAGCCGCCGGGCCAGGGCCAGGCCGGCGGCGGGGCCCTCGGCGTAGGCGACGGCGACGGCCCGGTTCAGCTCCACCACCGGCGAGGGCACCACCCGGGCCAGCTCCGCGTAGCAGGCCGCGATCCGCGCCCAGTCGGTCTCCGGCGGGGTACGCGCCCGCGCGTGGCAGGCGGCGATCTCGGCCTGGAGGACGTACCGGCCGGGGTGGCCGGCCGGCTCCCGGAGACTGCGGGCCCGGTCGAGGGCGGCCAGGCCGCGCCGGACGAGCAGCCGGTCCCAGCGGCTGCGGTCCTGGTCGTCGAGGAGGATCGGCTCGCCGTCCGGGCCGGTACGCGCGCCGGTGCGCGACGCCTGGATCTCCAGCAGCGCGGCCAGCCCGTGCACCTCGGGCTCGTCGGGCATCAGCCCCTGCACCTGCCGGGCCAGGCGCAGCCCCTCCTGGCAGAGGGCGGGGCGCATCCAGTCGTCACCGGCGGTGGCCGCGTACCCCTCATTGAAGATCAGGTAGACGACCTCCAGCACCGAGTCGAGGCGGTCGGCGCGCTCGGTGGGGCCGGGCACCTCGAACGGCACCCCGGCGCTGGCGAGGGTCTGCTTGGCCCGGGTGATCCGCTGCCCGACGGTGGCCTCGGTGGTGAGGAAGGCGCGGGCGATCTCCCCGGTGGTCAGCCCGCCGACCAGCCGCAGGGTGAGCGCCGCGCGGGCGATCGGGCTGAGCACCGGGTGGCAGGCCACGAAGACCAGCCGGAGCAGGTCGTCCTCGATCCGCTCCTCGACGGCGGCGTCGAAGTCCTCGGTGACCTGCTCGTCGAGGCCCCGGCCGAGCTCGGCGAGGGTACGGTCCCGGGTCTGCCGGCGGCGCACCGCGTCGAGCGCCCGCCGCTTGCCGACCGTGGTCAACCAGGCCCCGGGGTTGGCCGGCACGCCGTCGCGCGGCCACTGTTCGAGCGCGGCGAGCACCGCGTCCTGGGCCAGTTCCTCGGCCTGGCCGACGTCGCCGACGATCGCGGCGACGGCGGCGACGACCCGGCCGCCCTCCATCCGCCAGGCCGTCTCGACGGTGCGGCGTACCTCGGACTCTCCCACCGGGCCATCACACCAGCCGGGTCCGACAACGCCCTAGGCGGCGCGACGGTCGGGGCGGGCCATGGTGAGGACGACGAGGAGGGAGAGTCCGGCCGCCGCGCACATCACCACGGTCATCGGTACGGCGCTGCCCTCCCCGCCGAGCCCGACCACCGGCGCGGCGAGCGCGCCGATCACCGACTGGATCGCGCCGAGCAGGGCGGCGGCGGTACCGATGTGCGCGGGGTGCCGGTCCAGCGCGAGGGCGGTGCCGTTGGGCATGACCATGGCGAGCGAGCCGACGAAGACGAAGAGCGCGACGACGACCAGGGCGACCGTCGTGGTGAGCGCCCCGGTCAGGGTCGCCAGGGCGGCCACGGTGCTGGCGGCGAGGGTGCCGACGATCAGTGTCCGGGGGTGGAACCGGTCGAGCAGCCGGGCGTTGAGCTGCCCCATCACGACCAGCCCGCACGCGTTGACCCCGAAGATGACGGTGAACGCCGTGACGGAGAGGCCGAAGACGTCCTGGAAGACGAAGGACGAGCCGGAGATGTAGGCGAAGAGGCTGGCGAAGGCGAGCCCCTGGGTGACCGCGTACCCGAGGTAGACCCGGTCGGTGAGCAGCGCGCCGACCACCCGGCCGAGATCGGCCGGGCCGCCGGAGTCGCGCCGGGCGGCGGGCAGGGTCTCCGGCAGCCAACGGGCGACGGCGAGGGCGAGCAGCAGCCCGATCCCGGCGAGGGTGACGAAGACGGTACGCCAGGAGCCGACCCGCAGCACCAGGCTGCCGATGGCGGGGGCGGCCACCGGGGCGATGCCGAAGATCAGCGTGAGCCGGGAGAAGTACTTCGCGGCGGCCCGCCCCGCGTAGAGGTCCCGGACGACGGCGCGGGCCACCACCACGCCCATCCCGCCGGCGAAGCCCTGCCCGAACCGGAGGGCGGCGAGCGCGGGCGCGGAGGGGGCGAGCGCGCAGACCAGGGAGAGCAGGACGTACCCGCCGAGCCCGATCAGGGCCGGGGTGCGCCGGCCCCAGCGGTCGCTGAGCGGCCCGGTGACGAGTTGCCCGACGGCCATGCCGACCAGACAGGTGGTCAGGGAGAGCTGGACCTGCGCCTGGGTGGCGGCGAGGTCCCCGGTCATCAGCGGGAACGCCGGCAGGTACATGTCGAGCGAGAGCGGGCCGACCGCCGTCATGAGGCCGAGCAGCACCAGCAGGGTCACGCCGGCCCGGCCGGTGGGTGGGATGATCCGCGGGGCGCTCGGCGCGGGTGGCGCGACGGTGGACATGCGGGGGCCTCCGGTACGTTCTCGTTCCGGACAAGATATCTCTGTAGTCAGAGTAGTTGTGGTGTGAGATGAGTGACGTGACGGACGAGGACAGCGTCGACCAGCTCGGCGGCGCCGTGGGTGACCTGCACCGGGTGCTGCGCCGGCGGGCGGTCCAGCGCTCCGGTCGGGCCGCCCTGCCGGACGCCCAGGTGGAGCTGCTCCGGCTGGTCCAGCGGCGGCCCGGGATCGGGGTGAAGGAGGTCGCCGAGCGGCTCGGCACCGCCGCCAACACGGTCAGCACCCTGGTCGGTGAGCTGACCGCCGCCGGCCTGCTGCACCGCGACCGGGATCCCGCCGACCGGCGGATCGTCCGGCTGACCCTCACCGACGAGGCCCGGCAGCGGACCGCCTGGTACGGGCGGTACCGGCGGGACCTGCTCGCCGCCGCGCTCGACGAGCTGCCCGAGCCGGACCGGCGGGACCTGCTCGCCGCCGCACCGGCGCTGCGCCGCCTGGCCGACCTGATGCTGGGCCACCCCCGCGCCGACGACTGACCGCCGGACGCGACCGGTCGGCGGGGTCAGGACCAGACGGTACGGCGCACGCCCCGGTGCCGGGCGCAGGCGTCCGGCTGGCCGCCGGAGAGGCTGACCGAGCCGTCCCGGCACTGCACCAGGTAGCCCTCGCCGAGCCAGAAGTCCTGCCCACAGGAGAACCACGCGCAGATCGCCTCGTCGGGGTGGTGGACCCGCTCGCCGCCGCAGTAGTCGTACCCGAACGGGTTGCGCGGGGCGCCGCAGAACCGGTCCCGGGCGGACGGGGTCGCCCCGGTGGCGCGGCGGGGTTTCGGTGACCGGGCCACCCGCGTCGCGGTGACCTCCGGGGAGGGAGCGTCCGCAGCGGCGGACCGGTCGGGGCGGCGGCTCCCGGCCGCCGGGGCGGCGGGGACGGCGTGCGGGGTGGCGGCGACCGCGACCTCGATGCCGGGGCTGACCGGCGGGTCGGAGTCCAGCAGCACGGCGGGGACCAGCAGCGCGCCGGCCGCCGCGACCGCGACGGTCCGGCGTCCACCGGGCACCCGGGCGGTGAGCCGGGCCTGCGCCGGGGTGGCGATCTCCGGCCGGAACGGCCGCGCCTGGGCGTGCTCGGCGATCAGCTCGTCGAGCTGCGCGACGATCGCCGGGCGCTGCTCGATCGCGTCGGCGAAGGCCAGGGTCAGGGTGAACCGGAACTCCGCCGCCGCGGCCGGCGGCAGCAGCAGCCCGGAGGCGGCCCGCCGGTCGAGGACCTGGATCAGCGTGACGGGCGCCGCCGGGTCGTGGGCCAGCCCGGTCATCCGGCCGTACGCCCAGTCGCGCCGGCCGCGCCCGCCGAGCAGCACCAACCGGCGGTTGGTGACCACGGCGAGGCCGGTGTCGGCGACCCGGACCCCGTCCGGCCGGCGGGTACGCCGGGGCGGGGCGCCGAGGGTGACGGTGAGTTCTGGGGCGGGCAGGACGACGGCGTGCCGTACCTCGACCAGCCGGGCGGCGGGCACCGCCCAGTGGACCCGCTCGTCGGGGGCCAGGGCCAGCGGCAGTCCGGGGTCCGGGCCGGGGTCGCCGCCGAAGCCGGCCGCCACGGCCCGCAGCCGCCGCAGTTCCCCGTCGCGCTGCCGCCAGGCCAGCTCGTCGGCCCGGTACGCCTGCCGCAGCCGCTCGTTGTGCCGGTGTGCCCACCGGTAACGCCAGGTACCCGTCGAATCAGTCTTCGTCATGCCGACTCCTCCGCCGCGTCACCGGGGTGTCGCCCTGATCAACGAGGGGAACCACCGGGAGCTACCGGGCACCGAACCGTCAATTACCCGAACAGCGACTAAAACCAACACAAAGGTTGATACCGCCAAACCGGACAGCGGGGCCCGGTCGGTGCGGACGGCGACGAGTCGGTAACGTCACCCGCGACCGGCGGAGTCGTCGTCCGGCACGAGGCGGCGTCAGGAGAGTGGCGTGGACGACCCCGGCAACGGCCGGCAGGTGGTGATCGGCGTCGACATCGGCACCACCAGCACCAAGGCCGTGGCGTACGACACCGACGGCCGGCAACTCGGCACGCACGCCGTCGGGTACCCGCTCGACGCCCCGCTGCCCGGCCGGGCCGAACAGGACTTCGACCTGATCCACGCCGCCGTGCTGGAGACCGTCCGGACGGTGGCGGCCGGGCTGGCCGGGCCGGTCGCCGGGCTGTCGTTCAGCTCGGCGATGCACAGCCTGATCGGGCTGGACGCCGACGACAACCCGCTCACCCCGGTCGTCACCTGGGCCGACGCCCGCGCGAGCGGGCAGGCCGAACGGCTGCGGGTGGCCGCGAACGGGCTGGCCCTGCACCGGCGCACCGGCACCCCCGTGCACCCGATGGCCCCCCTGCCCAAACTGGTCTGGTACGCCGAGCAGAAGCCGCAGGTCTTCGCGCGGGTCGCCCGCTGGGTCGGCATCAAGGACCTGCTCCTGCTCCGGCTCTGCGGCGAGCTGGTCACCGACCACTCGCTCGCCTCCGGCACCGGGCTGCTCGACATCCACCGGCTGGACTGGGACCCCGAGGCGCTGGAGATCGCGGGCATCACCGCCGCGAAGCTGCCCCGGCTGGTCCCCACCACCACCGTGCTGCCCGGCCTCACCCCCGGGGCGGCCCGCGCCACCGGCCTGCCGGCACAGACCCCGGTGGTGGTCGGCGCCGGCGACGGTCCGCTGGCCAACCTCGGTCTGGGCGCGGTCCGCCCCGGCGTCCTCGCCTGCTCCATCGGCACCAGCGGGGCGCTGCGGGTGATGGTCGAGCAGCCCGCCGTCGACCCGCTCGGCGGGGTGTTCTGCTACGCGCTGACCGAGCACCGGTGGGTGGTCGGCGGGGCGGTGAACAACGGCGGCATCGTGCTCGGCTGGGCCGGCGACGCCCTCGCCCCGGAGCTGGCCGAGCAGACCGAGGAGGAGCTGCTCGCGCTGGCCGCCCGCGCCCCGGTCGGCTCCGGCGGGCTGATCATGCTGCCGTACCTGCTCAGCGAGCGGGCCCCGCACTGGAGTTCACTGGCGCGCGGGGCGTACGTCGGGCTGACCCACGGCCACCGGCGCGAACACCTCGTCCGGGCGGCGCTGGAGGGGGTGTGCCAGCAGCTTGCCGTGGTGCTGCGCTCGGTGCGGGCCGCCGGCAACGAGGTCCGGGAGGTCCGGGCCAGCGGCGGCTTCGCGCGCAGCCCGCTGTGGCGGCAGATGCTCGCCGACGCGCTCGGCCTGCCGGTCCGGTTCCCGGCCGGGCACGAGGGCTCCGGGTTCGGCGCGGCCCTGCTCGGCATGCAGGCGCTGGGGCTGGTCCCCTCCGTCGACGTCGCCGCCGACCTGGTCGAGATCGCCGAGACGGTCACCCCCGATCCGGCCGCCGCCGCCACCTACGCGGCCCTGCTGCCACTGCACGAGGAGCTGTACGACGCGCTGCTGCCGACGTTCACCTCGCTGCGCCGGCTCGCCCCCGGGCTGCCGCCGGAACCCCCGCCCGCGGCTCCCCCGGCCTGACCGCCCGGCCGTACCGGCGTTCCCGGCCGGCGGCCGGGCGGGAGCGTGGTCAGCGGGGGTGCGCCGCGAGGTCGGCGTCGAACGGCTCGCGCGGGGCCGGCGGGCCGCCGTGCGTCCACGGGGTCTCCTCGGTGGCGGGGAACGCCGGGGCGGGCAGGAAGGTGTCGCCGAGCGTGGTGTAGCAGAGCCGTTCGCCCACCTCGGGCACGGTGCCGGGGGCCGCCGTCCGGCCCCGCCCCATGCCACCGGAAAGCTCCAGCACCACCTCGGTCTTCGCCCCGGCGGTCGGGGTCACGAAGACCACCCGGGCCTTCTGCCCCGGCCGGGTCGGCGAGGTCAGGGTCGCGCCGACCGGCACCAGCACCGGCTCGGTGGTGACCACCTGGATCCGGGGGCGCAACACCGGGCGTTTCCCGCTGTCGTCGATCCGGTGCGGGTCGGCCAGGGTCACCTCCCCGACAAAGGCCTCTCCGGTCAGCCGGTACTCGGCCATCACCAGCGGGTCGTCGTAGGCGCGCTGGACCGCGTACGAGGTCAGCGCCCGTTCCAGCCGGTGCAGGCGCTGCGCGGCGGCGACCGCCCCGTCCCGGCGGGGCTGCGGGCCGCCCCCGGCGTCGACGTGCTCGCAGTACCCGGTGAACGCGTCCCGGTCCCCGCTCCACCGGCCGGCCACCCGCTCCCCGGCCGGCAGCGCGCGCAGCAGCGACAGGCCGCGCCAGACCAGCTCCCAGGTCGGCGCGAGCTGGCCGCGCAGCAGCCGGGCCAGCTCCGCGTACGCCGCCTCGCGGGCGTGCGGGTCGTCCCCGGCGGCGTCGTACGCGGCCATCGCGGGGGCGAGGAGCGTGTTGTCGAACTCCGGGTCGGTGGCCGGCCCGGCCGGCGGGCAGACCGACGGGTCCTCGGCGCGGGCCGCCGCCTGCGCCCCGTCCAGCCCGGCCGGCGGGTCGAGCCAGCCGAGCAGGGCCGGCAGGTGCAGGTCCTCCACCACCGACTGGCCGGTGGCCCAGTGCAGGGTCAACGCCTCGGTCAGCGCCACGGTGGCCGCCGAGCCGGGATGCTCGGCCCGCTCGGCGAAGAAGGTCAGCCACTGGCCGAGCAGCGGCACCGACGGATGCACCGGGTACTCCCCGTCGGTGCGCCGGAACCGGGTGGACCGGCCGAAGAGGCGCAGGAAGGTCACCCCGGCCGGGTTGGGGACCACGAGCTGCGGCGCGTCCAGGTACCGGTGCCGGACGTCCCGGCCCCGGTCGACCGGTACCGCCTCGGTGGGGCCCCGGTGCTCGTCGATCCAGGAGAGCACCACCGAGGCCAGCTCGGCGGCGAACGCGAAGCGCTGGTCCCGGTTGCGCGGCTGCGGGACGACCAGCAGCCGCGCCTCCTGCGGGGCCGCCCCGACCAGGGCGGCGAGCGGGGCGTTCGCCTCACCGGCCAGCGTCAGCGGCACCAGCACCAGCGGTCGGTCGGCCAGGTGCAGGTGCCGGACGGTCGCCACCGGCTGGGCCCGCCCGGTGGCGAGGGCCTGCGCACGGGCCAGCGCGCGCAGCGTACTCATCCGGGGTGTCCCGACAGGGCGTCGGCGCGCAACTGGGCGGCGGCCCGCAGCAGCGCGGCGGCCTCGGCCTGCTCCGGCTCGGGGGCGCGCTCCCCGGCGGCCAGCGCCAGGGCCTCGGCGGCGGTGGCGACCCCGCCGAGCGCCTCCCGGACCGGGCGGCCGAGCGCGCCGGTCTGCCCGCGCGTCTCGTGCCGGCAGAAGTACGCCAGCTCGCAGGTGGCCAGGCACTCCGGCGCGTACCGGGCGTCCACCCTGGTCAGCGCGGCGGTCAGGGTCGCCGGGTCGGCCTGCGGGTCGGCGGTGAAGTCCTCGGGTACGCCGGCCAGCAGTGTGTCGATGCGGGCCATCCGGTCCAGTTGGCGGCGCAGCACCAGCAGTTGCTTACGCACGTCGACCAGGCTCGCCACCGGCTGGTTGCCGAAGTCGCGGGGGCAGACCAGGACCACGTCGGTGCCGACCAGCCCGGGATCGTGCCCGGCGGCGGTGAGCAGGTCGCGCAGCGCCAGCACGTAGACGGCGGACTGGATCGCGGCGGCGGCGACCTTGGCCGGGTCGGCCTGCCCGTCGATCACCGGGAAGGACTTGATCTCGACCACGTGCCAGCGGCCGGCGAGCCGGGCCGCGACCAGGTCCGGTTCCAGGTGCACCCGTTGCCCGGCCACGTCCAGCCCGAGCAGCGGATGGTCGAACAGCGCCGCCGTGTCGGCCTCGGGCGACGGGACGGCGGCGAGGAGCCGGTCCCGCGACCGCTGCTGGCGGGCGGCCAGGTCGTGCCGGGTGTCGTCCGCGCCGTCGCCGAGGTCGGTCCAGCTCGCCGACTCCGGCACCGGTACGCCGAGCCGCTCGGCGACCAGCCGCAGCAACTCCGTACCGCCGTCGGCCTTGAGCTGGGCCTCGAAGGCGTTGCCCCGGGTGATGGCGAACCGGGACTGGCCGAACCGGGCCGGGAAGCCGATCCGCTCGGCCAGCCGGGTCTTGTCCACCCCGGCGCTGTCCAGCACGGCCCGGCGGGTGCAGCCCGGGTTGCCGGTCAGCGCGGCGATGGTGCGGGCGTTGTGCCGTCGGGGCGGCACCCCACCCCGGATGCCGGCCAGTCGCTGCTCCGTGCTCCGCATGACCCGCCACGATAGCGGCCGACCCGCGATCCGCCCGCACGCCGGGCCGGCAACCGCCGGAGGGCCTACCGCGGTCGTTCCCCGGGCGGCGTGGCGGCGACCGGCGGGTCGGGGGTCGCGGCGGGCGCGGGCGGGGGTGGCGCGGCGGCGCGGTCGCGGACCAGCAGGGTGACGACGCCGACCGCGAGCAGGGCCACCCCGGCCATGGTCCAGAGGACGGCGTGCAGGCCACCGGTGAACCCGGGGTCGGCGAGCCGCCCGCCGGTCGTGGTCGCCAGCACCGCGCCGACCACCGCGATGGCGACCGTCTCGCTGGCCAGCCGGGCAGTGTTGATCATGGCGGCGCCGGTCGCCGCGCGGGCCGGTTCCACGCTGCCGATGGCCAGCCCGTCCAGCAGCCCCATCGACAGGCCGACGCCGACCCCCATGGTGAGCAGCGGCGCCGCCAGCGACAGCGGGGCGCTGTCCGGCCCGATCACCGTCGTCCAAGCCGCGCCGACGGCGACCACCGCCACCGAGGTCACGATCACCACCGGGGCGCCCACCCGCCGGACCAGCGCCGCGCCGAGCAGGGGCAGCACCAGCGTCGGGGCGGTCAGCAGGATCAGCGTGGCACCGGCCGCGCCGGGCCCCAGCCCGACCACCGTGGTCAGGTACGACGGCAGGTACACCAGCAGCGGGACCAGGACGGCGACGATGGTGGCCGCCGCGAGCAGGATGCCGACGAACCGGGGCCGGGCCAGCAGCGCCAGGTCGAACATCGGGTCCGGCCGTCGCCGCTCGACCCGGACGAAGGCGGCCAGCAGCAGGACGGAGCCGGCGAAGGCGAGCACGATGGCCGGGTCGGTCCAGCCGGTCTCCGGGCCCTGCACGAAACCGACGATGCCCAGCAGCAAAGCCCCGGTGAAGGTGACCGCGCCCAGCCAGTCGATCCGCCCCCGGTGCGGCTGCCGGGACTCGGGCAGCAACGGCGTCAGGCCGAGCACGACCAGCGCCAGCAGCGCCGGGCCGGCGAAGACCGCCCGCCAGCCGAAGCCCTCGATCAGCAGCCCGGCGACGGACGGGCCGAACGCCAGCCCCACCCCGAGCGCCGTACCGAACAGGCCAAACACGCGGGCCCGCGCCCGGCCGGGGAAGGACTCGGCGAGGAGCCCTCCGGCGCTGGTCGCGGCGGCGGCGGCCCCCACCCCGGCGAGGGCACGGGCCAGGTCGAGCAGCACGATGTCGGTGGCGAACGCCCCGGCCAGGCCGCAGCCGGCGTAGAGGGCGACCCCGACGGCGAACAGCAGACGCCGGCCGAACAGGTCGGCGAGGGCACCGGCGGCGAGCATGCAGGCCGCGAAGGTCGCGTTGTAGCCGTTCACCACCCACTGCACGGCGGCCAGCCCGGCGTCGAGGTCACGCCCGATGTCCGGCAGCGCCACCGACGCGCCGGTCAACGAGACCGGCAACAGGATGGTGGACAGCAGCACGGCGACCAGCACCACCGCCGGATGGTTACGCACAGCATCTCCCCCGTCGCCACCTGCGCCCTCCACCCTAGGCGCAGCGGGTGACGGCCGGTTCGGCCGGAGCCGGGCCGGGCGGTAGATCACACCGGCCGGGTGGTGCGCGGCCGGCGGCTACCGCTCGGCGGACCGGTTCCAGGGTGAGCGGGGCAGCCGGAAACCGGCCCGGGGACGGCGGGTCCGGCGGCGGTGCCGGCGGCGCGGGGTGCAGGGCGGACGGGGTACGGAGTGCACCGGGACGGGAGGCGTCTCCGGTCGGCCGATCAGCCAGCACAGGAAACGGGTCATCGGCTCAACCCACCGGGCGGCGTCGGGTGGGGGTGGGTGGTCGGAGGCGGCAGGACATCGACCGCCAGTACCCCGTCGACCCGCCGCCTACTCCTGCCGGCGCAGCGCTCGTCACGGGGTCCAGTCGGGACGCAACGGGTAGTCGTGTTCCCCCGCCGGCCCGGTCCGGGTGGCGAGCACCTGGTGCAACTGGATGCCGTTGCGTTCGAAGGCGAGCCGCGAGCCGGCCATGTAGAGGCCCCAGACCCGGGCGGTGCCCGCCCCCACCTCGGCGACGCAGGCGTCCCAGTTGGCCGCCAGGTTGCGGCACCAGGCGGCCAGGGTCAGCGCGTAGTGCCGGCGCAGGTTCTCCTCGTGCTGCACCTCCACGCCGACGTCGTGCAGTTCGCCGATCAGCCGGCCGGGGCCGGCCAGCTCGCCGTCCGGGAAGACGTACCGGTCGATGAACGCGCCGGAGCGGTGCGGGGCCCGGTTGTCCACGCGGGTGATGCAGTGGTTGAGCAGCCGGCCCCCGGGGCGCAGCCGGTCGCGCAGCGCGGCGAAGTACGCCGGGTAGTTGCGGACCCCGATGTGCTCGGTCAGCCCGATCGAGGAGATCGCGTCGAACTGCTCGGCCGGGGCGTCCCGGTAGTCCAGGTGCCGGACCTCGGCCAGGTCGGTCAGCCCCTCCCGCTCGATCGCCGCCCGCGCCCACTGCGCCTGCGCCCGGGACAGCGTCACGCCGAGCGCCCGCACGCCGTACTCCCGGGCGGCGTGCCGGACCATGCCGCCCCAGCCGCAGCCCACGTCGAGCAGGCGCATCCCCGGGGTCAGCGCGAGCTTCTGCGCGACCAGGTCGTACTTGGCCGCCTGGGCCTGCTCCAGGGTGTCGTCGGGACTGCGGTAGACCGCGCAGGTGTACGTCATCGACGGGCCGAGCACCCGCTCGTAGAAGGCGTTCGAGACGTCGTAGTGGTGGGAGATCGCCGAGCTGTCCCGGACCCGGGAGTGCCGCAGCCCGCGCAGCACCCGTCGCCAGCGGGGCAGCGCCTCCTGCGGGGGCGGCGGGGGCGGCAGCAGCCGTTCCCAGCCCAGCCGGCGGACCAGTTCCACCACCTCGGTCACCGCCGGGGTACGCAGCCGCACCTCGTCCTTGAGCAGCCGCAGCGCCTCGTACGGGTCGCCCGGGTGGACCCCCTCCAGGGCCAGGTCACCGCTGACGTACGCGCGCGCCATGCCCAGGTCACCGGGGGCGGTGAGCAGGTACGACAGCCCCCGCTCGGAGCGCACCGCCAGGGTGATCCCGTGCTGCGCCGAGCCGACCGCGCTGCCGTCGTACCCGCTCACCCGGACCGGCAGGTCCCCGTCGGTCATCGTGCGGATCACGTCCGCGACGGTGGCCCGGGGCCGCCGGCCGGGCGTCGGTGGGCTGCCGGGGACACTCGCCGGGCCGGGTTCCCGTTCGGTCACGCTCATCGTCGTGTCACCGCCTTCTCGTACAGTCCGGTGAGCCGGTGGTCCGGGTCGTACCGCTCCCGCACGGCGCGCCAGGTCGCGCCGCCGTAGAGCCGGTCGAAGGACTCCCGGTCGTAGTAGGCGTCGGAGTAGAGCGACTTGTGGCCGCCCAACCGGGCCACGGTCGCCTCGATCGCCCGGTTGACGTCGCCGTCGGCGGCGCCCCGGGCGATCGGCACGCTGCCCCAGAACCCGACGTTGACGTAGGTCCGCCCCGGCTGGAGCGGGTAGAGCGGCCAGGACCGGGCGGACGACGGCCCGGCCGGCTCGCGCAGCCGCAACGGGCAGAGCCAGACCGGGCTCATCCCCACCGTCGCGGCGAACCAGTGCAGGAACTCCGCGGTCCGCGCCACCGGGACCTCCACGTCCTGGACCACCCGTTCCCGGGGTGGCTGGCCGCGCAGCCGGTCGATCCGGGCGGCCACCCGGTGCCGGTGCTCGAAGCGGACCAGCCGGTGGTAGACGTCGCTGCGCCGCCAGCGGGCCGGCCAGAGCCGGCGCAGGACCGGGTGCTGCACGCCGAACGCCGCCGAGCACCAGAACCAGTCGGTGTCCCAGCGCCACAGGTAGTCGTGGGTGCGCAGGGCGTCGTGGGTCCGGGTGCGCAGCGACCGGTAGTAGATGGCCTGGCCGGTGTAGTCGCCGACCCGCTCGGCCTCGTCGGTGAAGGTCCCCAGGGCCAGGTACGCCTCGCCGGGGCTGAACATCACCCCGTCCAGGGCGTCGACCGCCACCCCCGCCCAGGAGCGGGTACGGGTGATCTCGTCGATCGCGTCGGCCAACTCCGCCAGCCGACGGAACCGGACGTTGCGCAGCGCCACGTACCGGCGGACCGGCTGGAGCTCGATGCGCAGCCGGGTGGCGTACCCGAGGCTGCCCAGGGAGTTCGGGAAGGCGGCGAAGAGGTCCGCGTGCTCCCCGTCGGGCCGGGCGGTGACCAGCTCACCGGCGCCGGTGAGCACGTCCATCTCGACGACCGACTCGTGCGGCAGGCCGTTGCGGAACGAGGTGGACTCGATCCCCAGCCCGGTCACCGCCCCGCCCAGCGTGATGGTGCGCAACTGCGGCACCACCAGCGGCATCAGCCCGTGCGCCAGGGTGGCGTCGACCAGGTCCTCGTAGGTGCACATGCCCTGCACGTCGGCGGTCCGGGCGACCGGGTCGACGGCGAGCACCCCGCCCAGGCCGGTGACGTCCAGCCCCGGTGCCCGGGGCGCGGCCCGGGGGCGGAACAGGTTCGAGGTGCGCTTCGCCAGACGGACGGGTTCCCCGGCGGGCACCGTCGCGTACGAACGCCGCAGCAGGTCCACCGCCCGGTCGTGGTCGACCGACCGTCCGGCACGTACCGCACTCATGTGATCACTGTAAGCACCCGACGCCCCGATCCGGGTGCATTTGTCGCCGGTGTCGGGCCCGAGTCGCCCCCGCCCCGGATCGGCTAGCGTGGGCGCATGTCGACGCCCGCGTTCACCGCCCTCGACGCCTCCGGCCTGCCGTACCGGGTGATCCGGCACGGCCCGGTGCGCAGCCTGGCGGAAGCGGCGGCGGCCCGTGGGGTGGCCGTGCCCGACGTGGTGAAGACCATCGTGGTCCGCCGGGGTCCGGACGACCACCTGTTCGTGCTCACCCCCGGCGACCGGGTGATCTCCTGGCCCAAGCTGCGGACCCTGCTGGCGGTGAACCGGCTGTCCATGCCGGACGCCGAGGCGGCCCGCGCGGCGACCGGCTACGCCCGCGGCACGATCACCCCGTTCGGCTCGACCACCGCGTGGCCGGTGGTCGCCGACGAGCGGCTGGTCGGCCGGGAGATCACCCTCGGCGCCGGTGAGCACGGGGTCGCCGTCGCCGTCGACGCGGACGCGGCGCTGGCCCACCTCGACGCCACGGTCGCCGACGTGACCGACCCGGAGCCCGCCACCTGACCGGTCACCGGTCCGCAGTCGCGCGCCTGGCCGGGGCGGGCGGGGCGACATAGGCTGACGTCATGCCGAAAGCCATCTGGAACGACCTGGTGATCGCGGAGAGCGACGACACCGTCGTGGTCGAGGGCAACCACTACTTTCCCCGCGCCGCCCTGCGCGACGAGGTGCTGCGCGACTCCGCCACGCACACCGTCTGCCCGTGGAAGGGCACCGCCTCCTACTACTCGTTGGAGCACGACGGCGCGAGCAGCGCCGACGCGGTCTGGTACTACCCCGACCCGAAGCCGGAGGCCGAGTCGGTCCGCGACCGGGTGGCCTTCTGGAAGGACGTCACGGTCGTCGAGTGACCCCGGCGGGCACGGGCACCGGTACCGGCACCGGCTCCCGGCGACGCAGCAGCAGGGAGAGGACGGCGGCGCCGATGGCCAGGCCCCCGGCCCCGTACCAGGCGAGCGCGTAGTCGCCGAGGGAGTCCCGGACCAGCCCCGCCCCGGTCGCGGCGATCGCCGCCCCGACCTGGTGCGCGGCGAAGACCCAGCCGAAGACCACCGCGCCGGCCGCGCCGAAGTACTCCCGGCACAGCGCCACCGTCGGCGGGACGGTGGCCACCCAGTCCAGCCCGTAGAAGACGATGAAGACCAGCATGCTCGGCTCGGCGGTGGCGGCGAAGAGGCTCGGCAGCACCAGCAGGGAGAGCCCGCGCAGCCCGTAGTACGCGCCGAGCAGGAGCCGGCTGTCCACCCGGTCGGTGAGCCAGCCGGACGCGATCGTGCCGACGATGTCGAAGAGCCCGACCAGGGCGAGCAGCCCGGCGGCGGTCGTCTGCGGCATGCCGTGGTCGTGCGCGGCCGGCACGAAGTGCGTACCCACCAGGCCGTTGGTGGTCGCGCCGCAGATCGCGAAGCCGCCGGCGAGCAGCCAGAACGGCCGGGTCCGGGCGGCGGTGGCGAGCGCACCGAGCGCCCGGGACGCCGCCCCGCCGGTGACCGGCGCGGGCGGCACGACCTCCGTCGCCCCGTAGGCCGGCAGGCCGAGGTCCGCCGGGTGCTCACGCAGCAGCCAGACCACCAGGGGTACGACGGCCAGCGCGGCCACGGTGACGACCAGCGCCGCCGCCCGCCAGCCGTGGTCGGCGACCAGCACGGCGAGCAGGGGCAGGAAGACGAGCTGCCCGGCGGCCCCACCGGCGGTGAGCACCCCGGTCACCAGGCCGCGCCGCGTGACGAACCAGCGCCCGGTCACCGTGGCGACGAAGGCCAGCGCCATCGAGCCGGTACCGAGCCCGACCAGCACGCCCCAGCAGAGGATCAACTGCCAACTGGAGCCCATGAAGACGGTCAACCCGCTGCCCGACGCGACCAGGGTCAGCGCGACGGCCACCACCCGCCGGATGCCGAAGCGGTCCATCAGGGCGGCGGCGAAGGGCGCGGTCACCCCGTACAGCAGGAGGTTGACCGAGACGGCGGCGGAGATGGTGGCCAGCGGCCAGCCGAACTCGGCGTGCAGCGGGTGCATCAGCACCGAGGGCGTGGCCCGGAACCCGGCGGCGCCGACCAGCGCGACGAAGGCGACGGCGGCGACGATCCAGGCCGGGTGCAGACGACGGGAGCGGTTCACGGACCGAGTCTGATCAGCGCGCCGGCTGCCGACGAGTGGCCGGAAAGACATTGTGCGCAATAATCTGGCCATGACCGCCCCGCACCAGGTCGCCGTGCTCGTCGTCGACGAGGTGGTCGCCTTCGACCTCGGCACCGCCACCCAGGTCTTCAGCACCGCCCGTACCGCCGACGGGGTCGGCCTCTACACGGTCGGGGTCTGCACCGCCGGGGGCCGGCCGGTACGCAGCAGCGCCGGCTTCCGGGTGCTGCCCGACCACGGCCTGGAGCTGGTCGAGTCCGCCGGCACGGTGGTGGTGCCCGGGGTGCACGGCGGGTCGGCGCTGCTCGACGGCGTCGTCGAGACGGAGGTGGCGACGGCGCTGCGGGCCGCGCACCGACGCGGCGCACGGATCGTGTCGGTCTGCACCGGCGCGTTCGTGCTGGCCGCCGCCGGCCTGCTGAACGGCCGTCGGGCCACCACCCACTGGGCGTACGCGGACCGTTTCCGCGCCCTGTACCCGGACGTCGACCTCGACCCGGACGTGCTCTTCCTCGCCGACGACCCGGTGCTCACCTCGGCCGGGGTGGCCGCCGGCATCGACCTGTGCCTGCACGTCGTGCGGACCGACCACGGCAGCGAGGTCGCCAACCGGGCGGCCCGGCGCTGCGTGGTGCCGGCGTGGCGGGACGGCGGGCAGGCGCAGTACATCGAGCGACCGGTCCCCCGGGGGCCCGGCACCGGCGTCGCCGCCACCCGGGAGTGGGCCCGGCAGCGGCTGCACGAGCCCCTCACCCTCCGCGACCTGGCCGGGCACGCCCGGATGAGCGTGCGTACCTTCGTCCGGCACTTCCGCTCCGAGACCGGGCTCAGTCCGGTGCAGTGGCTGTTGCAGCAGCGCACCGACCACGCCCGGCTGCTGCTGGAGACCACCGACCTGCCGGTCGACCAGGTGGCGCACCGGGCCGGCTTCGGCACCGCCGCCGCGTTCCGCCAGCAACTGCACCAGCGCATCGGGGTGAGCCCGTCGGCCTACCGCCGGACCTTCCGCCGCTGAGCCTCCCCCGCTGCCCCGGTGGCCCCGCTGGTCCTCAGCCGGCCGGGGCGGCGCCGGCGGGGCGCAACGCCCGCAACTGCTCGAGGTGGGCGGGCAGGTGCACCCGGGCGTGCAGGTCCAGGGTGCGCTCCCAGGGCAGCACCTCGTCGACGACGAGCGTGAACCCCTCCCGCAGGTGGGTCTCCACCGGGGTCTGCGCCGCCGGCCCGAGCCGCTCCACCAACGCGCAGAGCTGCCGGCTGGTCTCGTGCAGCAGAGCCGCCAGCCCGGTCAGCCCACCGTGCTCGGCGACCAGGGCGTCCAGTTGCGGCCGGTGGATGGTCTGCAGGTCGTAGTAGGCGAAGTGGGAACCTGCCAGCACCGCCTCCGTCGCCTCGATCATCAACTCGTCGTTGGCGACCAGGTGCGCCACGATCTGCTCGGCGGTGAGGTCCCCCTCGGCCGGCGGCCCGAACCCCCCGGTGTCGACCTCCGCGAGCACCTCCTCGTACACCTGCCGCAGCCGGCCGCTCTCCATACCCTGTAGTCAACCGCGCCCGGAGACGACGCCTGGCCCGCTCACCCACCCGATTCACCCGGACGGGACCAGCCTCCGCACCCACCGCCCCGCGCCCCGACACGCCCGCGCCCGGCAGTCCCGCGTCTCGGTAGTCCGGTGGCCGGTGGCCTGCGACCCCGCGCTCACGGCCGCTGCGCCGCTGCCCTCGGCCGATCAGCAGGTGCTCGACGCCGGGTACCTTCATCGACGTCCTTTCGAGCTGCCCCGCCCATGGGACCGCCCATGGGACCGCCACCCCGCCACCCGCCAGCCGCTCGACCACCCGGTCGACGGAGGCGTCGAAGACCGGCTGTGGAAACGACCCGTCCGACACCTCGTCAGCGGGAAGCCGACCCACTCGTCGGGGCACCCACCGCCCGTGACACCGAGTCCCGATCACGAAGCGGACCCGGCCGGTGGAGCCGCGCGGCCCCAGGAGACTGCCATCCGCCGAGCTGACCGCGATCCGCCGACGTGCGCACCCACCCGGCCAGGGAGGCACACCCGCCGGACCAGGCCCAGCGGACCAGCGGCCCAGCGGACCAGCGGACCAGCGGACCAGCGGTCGGAGCATTGGGCCTCCGCTCCTCCGCCCAGGCCCCGGTCGGCCCGAGCCCTTCCTGGTCTCATAACCGGGGCAGCTCGAAAGGACGACAACAGCGCTACCGCCGCGAGACCGCGCGCCACGGAACCCAGGCCGGCCACCACGACGAACCAGCCAACGGACGACAGAGCCCGCGCAGGGAGGCGAGGTCAGCGGCGGCCGTGGCGGGCGCGGAGGTAGTCGGAGACGACGTACTCGCCAAGGTCGTCGGGGTCGGGGGTGAACATCCGGCCCCGGGAGCGGCGGGCCACCGCCTCGACGAACCGGCGCAGGCCGGGGTCGTCGCCGAGCATGAACAGGTTGAGCGTGGCGCCGTAGCGGGTGAGGCGGTCCACCTCGCGGATCGTCGCCTCGACGGTCTCCGGCAGCGACGGCCAGTGGAACAGCGCCTCGCCGTCGGTCGGGTCCAGATGGGCGGTCGGCTCACCGTCCGTGACCACCAGGACCACCGGTTCGGCGTCCGGGTGCCGGCGCAGGTGCCGGCCGGCGAGCAGCAACGCGTGCTGGAGGTTGGTGCCCTGCACCAGGTCGGGTTCCACGGCCGCCAGTTCGAGCTGGGTCAGCGGGGCGGCCCGGCGGCCGAAGCCGACGATCTGCAGCGCGTCCTGGGGGAACCGGGTCGCCATCAGGTGCGACAGGGCCAGCGCGGTCTGCTTCATCGGCCCCCACCGCCCCTGGGAGATCATCGAGTACGACAGGTCGACGCAGAGCGCCACCGCCGCCGACGCCCGCCGTTCGGTCTCCACCACCTCGAAGTCCTCGACGGCGAGCCGTACCGGGACGGTCGGCCCGGCCCGGCGGACCGCCCGGGTGAGGGTCCGGACCACGTCCAGGGGCTGCTCGTCGCCGTACTCCCAGGGGCGGGAGCCCCCGCTGACCTCGCCGGCGGCCCCGGCCGCACGCAGGTCGTGCTGGCCGCGCGGCCCGGCGGAGAGGTCGTTGAAGACCCGCCGCAGCGCGGTGCCGGCCAGCCGGCGCAGCGCCTTCGGACTCAGGGTCAACCCGTCGGCGTCCCGGGTCACCCAGCCCTGCCGGCGCAGCTCCCGCTCCAGCTCCCGCAGCCGGCCCACCACGTCGGCGGCGTCCCGGCCCAGGGTGCGGGCCACCGCGTCGACGTCCACGTCGTCAAGGGTCGCCCCCGGGTGCTCCTGGGCGAGCTGGTCCAGCAGGTCGTCCAGGTCGGCGATCTCGTCGAGCAGCCCGGTCGCCTCGCCGTAGCCCAGGGACCGCTCCCCGCGCGCCCGCTCCCCCCGCCCCCACGGCAGGTCGGGGCGCAGCCCCCGCAGGGTGACGTCCAGGGTGGCCAGCTCCTGGGCGAGCCGGTCGCCGAGGGACTGCCGCAGCAGCCCCGACAGCTCCTCGCGCTGCCGGTCGGTGAGCGACCGGAGCAGCCGTTCCCCGGCCGCCGCCCGGCGGGCCAGCACGTCGACCAGCTCGTCGACGTCACGCGGCCGTTCCGGGAAGAACTCACCGTGCCGCCGCATGAACTCGGCGAACGCATCGGTGGTGTCCTCGGACCGGGCGTGCCGGGCGAGCAGGGCGTTGAGGTCGCGCATCACCTCGGCGATCCGCTCCTGCACCGCCGGGTCGGCGGCGGCCCGCGCGGCGTCGCGCAGCCCGGCGAAGCGCTGCCCGAGCGCCTCGTCGCGCAGCCCGTCCAGGATCTGCTGGTACGCCTGCCGGGCCTCGTCGCTGGCCCAGGAGTACCCGGCCAGCTCCTCGACGGCGCGGGCGGTCGAGCGGGGCAGGTTGTCCAGCACCGTCTCGGCGAACCGGGCGCTGTCGTCGTCCCGGCCGCGCAGTTCGTCCCGCTCGGCGGCGAGCGCCTGGTCGAGCAGGGCACGGGCCCGGGTCACCGCGCCGTCCAGGTTGCCCCGGCGCAGCGCCTCCCGGCGCAGCCGGCGGGCCCGCGCGGTCAGCTCGTCCAGACCGCCCCGGCCGTTCGGGCCGTGCCGCAGCAGGTCCCGCAGCGCCTCCCGCAGGCTGCCGCCGGCCAGCACCTGCGCGCCGACCGAGTCCACCGCCTCCCGTACGTCGTACGGGGCGGCCAGCGGGTCGGGGCCGCCGCGCCACTGCCCGTACCGGAACCGGTTGCCGGTCACGGTCAGCCCCGGCTGCCGTAACGGGCCCGGCCGTCCTCGGTGACGTCCTTGCCCAGCCGGCGGGTCAGGTGCAGCCCCTCCAGAACGAACTCGATCCCGGCGGCGGCCTGGGCCGGGGTCGGCGCGTCGCCCAGCCCGAGCCGGTCCAGCACCTTCGCCAGCCCGGGGACGGTACCCACCTGGCGCAGCAGGTCGGCGGAGGCGACCAGCTCACCGGTCTCGACCACGGCCCCGTCGGCGACCAGCCCGGTGAACCCGGACAGGTCCAGGCCGGCCAGCCGGGCCCGGAACGTCTCCGCGGTGGCGGTCCGCAGCAGGTGGCCGAGGATCTCGGTCTCCCGCCCCTCCTCGCCGCTCTCGAACTCGACCTTCCCGCGCAGCGTGCTGGTGACCGAGACCGCGTCCCCCACCCGGGCCACCGCCGTCTCGGCCTCCGCGTCCCCGGCGGCGAGCAGGCCACTGCGGCGCAGGGCGGCGGCGGCCACCGTCTCGGCGGCGGCGATGGCGAACCGGGCGGAGACCCCGGAGCGCGGGTCGACCGACGGGGACTCGCGGACCGCGCGGGCGAACCGGGCGAGCACCTCCAGCACGTGCTCCGGCACCTCGGCGACCAGGTCCGCCTCCTGCCGGATCAGGGCCAGCTCCAGGTCGAGGTCGAGCGGATAGTGGGTACGGATCTCCGCGCCGAACCGGTCCTTGAGCGGGGTGATGATCCGCCCCCGGTTGGTGTAGTCCTCCGGGTTGGCGCTGGCCACCAGGAGCAGGTCCAACGGGAGCCGGAGCTGGTACCCCCGGACCTGGATGTCCCGTTCCTCCAGCACGTTGAGCAGCGCCACCTGGATCCGCTCGGCGAGGTCGGGCAGCTCGTTGACGGCGAAGATGCCCCGGTTGGTGCGGGGTACCAGGCCGAAGTGGATGGTCTCCGGGTCGCCGAGGCTGCGCCCCTGCGCGACCCGGATCGGGTCGACGTCGCCGACCAGGTCACCGACGCTGGTGTCCGGGGTGGCGAGCTTCTCGCCGTACCGCAGCGAGCGGTGCAGCCAGGCCACCGGCAGGTCGTCCCCGGCCTCGGCGACCAGCGCCCGGGAGGCCGGGGTGAGCGGTCGCAGCGGGTCCTCGTTGAGCACCGAGCCGGCGAGCACCGGGGTCCACTCGTCGAGCAGCCCGGCCAACGCCCGGATCAGCCGGGTCTTGCCCTGGCCGCGCTCGCCGAGCAGCACCAGGTCGTGGCCGGCGAGCAGGGCCCGCTCGACCTCGGGCAGGACCGTGTCGTCGTACCCGACGACACCGGGGAAGCGCGGTTCGCCGGCCCGCATCCGGGCCAGGAGGTTGGCCCGCAGCTCCTGCTTGACGGTACGGGGGCGGTATCCGGAGGCCCGCAGCGCGCCGAGCGTGCCGGGCAGGTCGACCGGGGGCACCGGAGGGGTTCCAGTCACCCGCCCCACGCTAGCTCACCCACCGCCCGACCGACCGGCGTCGGCCGCCTTCGTGCCCGGCGCGGTCACCGTCCGGCGCGGGCGCGGATCATCCTGGGTACGGCGGCCAGCCCGGTGACCGGGCGGAACTCCCGGGCGGCGGTGGCGAGCGCGGCGTACTCGTCGTCGGCGAGGTCGATCTCGGCGGCGGCGGCGTTGCGTTCCATCTGCTCGACGCCGGAGGCCCCGGGGATGGCCACCACGTTGGGGTGGTACAGCAGGTACGCCAGGGCGATCTGGCTCGGGGTGGCCTGGTGCGCGTCGGCCACCTCGCGCACCGTGGCGATCAGCCCGGCGCCCCGTTCCAGGTTCTCCGGCAGGAAGTACGGGTTGGCCCGACGGACCGCCCCGCTCGGCGGGTGCTGCGCGTCGTACCGGCCGGAGAGGAAGCCCTGCGCCAGCGGGCTGTACGCCAGCACGATCCGGCCGGCCTGCCGCGCGTACGGCAGCAGGTCCTCCTCCGGCCCCCGGTCGATCATGCTGTACCGGACCTGGTTGCTGAGCACCCGCCGACCGAGCGCCGCCTCGGCGAACTGCCAGCGGCGCAGGCTGTAGTTGCTCACCCCGACCTCGGCGACCAGGCCGACGTCCTGCAACGCGCGCATGCCGCGCATCGTGGTGGTGTCGGCGACCACCGGGTTGGCCTGGTGCACCTGGTACAGGTCGATGGTGCCGACGCCGAGCCGGGCCGCCGAGGCGACCGCCCGCTGCTGCACCACCGGGGCGACCGGCAACAGGGGGAAGATCTTGCTGGCGACGACGACCTTGCCCCGGTCCTCGCCCAGCGCCGCGCCGAGGATCCGCTCGCTGCGGCCGAAGCCGTACAGCTCGGCGGTGTCGAAGAGGGTGACCCCGAGGTCGAGCGCGCGCCGGACGATGTCGGCGGCCCGACGCTCGTAGTCGGGGCCGTACCCCCACTCCTTGGACCCGAACTGCCAGGTCCCCAGGCCGATACGGGAGATGGGCTTCGGGGTGTCGAGCTCCACGTAGCGCATGCCCCCGACGCTACCCGGACCGGCGCGGGTCAACCCCGGTGAAGCCGACAAACAGGAAACCGGCGTTCCCTGGTTACGTATCCCGGCCGCCGTGACGTTTCCCGTGCAGGAGGTGGCGGATGGAGAGTTTCGACGAGGTCGTCACGGCCCGGCTGCCGGCGCTGCTGCGGTACGCGGCGGTGCTCGCCGGCGACCGGGACCTCGCCCAGGACATCGTCCAGGACTCGCTGGTACGGGCGCACGCCCGGTGGAAACGGATCGGCCGGATGGACCGGCCCGACCTCTACCTGCGCCGGATGGTCCTCAACGAGTACCTGTCGCTGCGCCGGCGACGGGCCCGGCGGGCGGCGCTGGAGCAGGCCCGGCGGGACCCGGTGGAGCACGACCCGGACCACGCCGTCGGGCACGCCGACCGCGCGGACCTGTGGGCCCGGCTCGCCGACCTGCCGCCCCGGCACCGCGCGGTGCTGGTGCTGCGCTACTACGAGGGGCTCGCCGACGGCGAGATCGCCGAGGTGCTCGGGTGCGCCCTCGGCTCGGTCCGCGTCTGGCGGTCCCGGGCCCTCGCCACGCTACGGCTCGATCTGGAACTGGAGGCAAGCCGATGAACGACCGACTGACCGACGCGTTCGCCGAGGGGGAACGGCACACACCCGACCCGGTCGAGGTGCTCGCGGGGGTCCACGCCGGCATCCGCCGACGTCGACGCCACCGCCGGTACGCAACCTCGGGCGCGGCCGGGATCGCGGTGCTCGCCCTCACCGCCGGGATCGCCCTGCTCCCCGCCGACCGGGGCGACCCGCTGCCGGGCAGCGGCCCGCCGCCGGTGGTCCAGGAGGTCCCGCCGCAGGAGTGCCGCCTGCACTTCGACTGGCTGCCGGAGGGGCTGGCGGAGCGGCCGGCGCGGACCTGCGGCCCGCGGGAACAGATCGTGTTCTACGCATTGGTCGACGGCCCCTACCTCAGCGCGTCGATCCACCCGCCGCAGTGGCGGGACCGATCGGTGTCGACAGGCTGGACCGAGACCGAGGTGAACGGCGGGTTCGGGCAGATCGCCACGCTGCCCACCCGGTCCTTCGTCCAGTTCGTCCTCCCCTCCGGACGGTGGGCGGAGCTGGAGTACGGCCACGGCCGGCCGGGGGACGCCGCCCAGGACGGGCTCGACGAGATCATCCTGCGGATCGCGCGTGGCGTCAGCGAGCAGACGACCGAGACGCTGCGCACGCCGTTTGCGCTCAGCTACCTGCCGCCCGGGCAGCACCTCGCGTACGTGTTTACCAGGAACGGCGCGACGGGAGTGAGCTACCAGGACGGCTCCGGAGAGATCACCGAGGACCGGATCGAGGCCACGACCGAGGACGGCCTGCCCATCGACCGGGCCCGGACCGACGACGGCACCAGCTACGGCATCGGCTGGGCCCCGGGGGCGGGCGACCCGCACGCCATGCCACTGACCGAGATGACCCGCTTGCCCGACATCCAGGGTCGACCGGCCCACCTCACCAGGCACGGCGACACGCTGATCATCGGCGACTTCCACGGCGGGCGGCTCTCCGTCCAGATGGTGCGGCAGGCTCCCCTGGTCGTACCGACGGAGCCGCCCCGCCCCGACCCCGCCGTCATCCGGGAACTCACCCGGATCGCCGAGGGGGTGCGCTGGGTGGGTTGACCAGGCCGGGCGGGTCGGGGCGGGCACGGGGCCGCTCCGACCCGCCGGATCATGGTCGGGCGCGCTGCCGCTCCGACCCGCCGGGTCACGGGCGGGCGCGCTGGCGGGTCGCCTCGTAGAGGACGACGGTCGCCGCTGTGGCCGCGTTCAGCGAACTCGCCGAGCCGGTGATCGGGATGCGGACCATCCGGTCGCACGCCTCCCGCCAGCCCGCGCTGAGCCCGTGCGTCTCGTTGCCGACCACGACGACCGTCGGGCCGGTCAGGTCGTGCCCGAAGACGTCGACGTCGCCGTGCTCGTCGGTGCCGACCACGGTGAGGGGTACCCCGGTGTCGCGGACCGAGGCGACCCAGTCCAGGACCTCCCGGTGGCTCGGCGCCCGGACCACCGGGACGGCGAAAAGGGAGCCGGTGCTGGCCCGGACCGCCTTCGGGTCGTACGGGTCGGCGGCGTGCCCGGTGATCACCACGCCGGCGGCCCCGAAGGCGTCCGCCGAGCGGACCAGGGTGCCGACGTTGCCCGGGGTGGTCGGCCGGTCGAAGACCAGCACCAGCCGGTCCGGCCCGGTGGGGATCCGGTCGAGCCGGTCCTCGGGCAGCTCGACCACGGCGAGCAGCTCCGGTGCCTCCTCGTCCTTGCCACCGAGTTCGCGCAGCAGCTCCGGGGCGACCGCGAACCGCTCGGCGGCCCCGGCGTCGGCCAGGATGCCCCGGGCCCACCGGGACAGCGCCGGCCCGTCGTTGTGCAGCACGGTACGGATCGTCCAGCCGTGCTGCACCGCCAGCGAGACCGGCCGGACCCCCTGCACCAGGAAGCCGCCCGCCCGTTGCCGCTTGGTGCGGTTGGTGAGCAGGGCCTGCCACTGCTGGAAGGTGGCGTTCCGGGTGGTGATCCTCAGTGTCCGCGCCACGGTGCCGGCCAGCCTCCTCGTCACGGACGCCGGCCCGGGGCGGGCGTCCCGGCGCGGCGTCTCCGGTCTGGGACGACCCTACCGACCGGCCCCGTCGCCCCGGCGTGGTGTGCGCGGGTACGCGGACGGGTCAGCGCGACACCGACACGGTCACCGGGACCACCTCGTGGACCTCGCGGTCGCGCAGGTGGCGGGCGAGCGGCGGCGCGTCGCCGCCGTGCCGCAGCAGCGGGCACTGCGGACCGACCCGTCCCTGCGGGATCATCGCGGCCGGGACGAAGGCCGCCGAGTCGCGGATCTCGCGGACGTCCAGCCGGTCCACCGGGACGTCGGTGAGCCAGCTCGCCACCAGGTCGCTCGCCGACCGGACCCCCCGGGGCACCTCGACCACCAGGAACAACCGGGCGTGGCAGCCCCGGCCCGCCGGGAGCAGGCCGACGACGCTCTCCAGCGCCCGCCGGGGCGGCATGGCGGCGGACGACCGCCCCCCGTCGGCGTACCGGATCGTGGTGGGGGTGTTGAACAGCAGGAGACTGCCGTCCGGCACGGGGAACCCGCCGGTGGTGACGTCCTCGACCAGCACGCGGGCGGCGACCCCGTTCAGCTCGGCGTTGACCCTCGACAGGTGGGCGGCCCGGGGGTTGACGTCGAGGGCGGTGAGCGAACGGTGGCGGGCCGCGAGACTGACGCCCAGCACGCCGCAGCCGCTGCCCACGTCGATCAGGGGGCCGCCCGGTTCCGCCTCGGCGGCGTACCGCAGCAGCGCCATCGACGAGGCGTGCGGGGGCAGCACCACGTCCACCCCGTCGGTGAGCTCGACGTCCCCCGCGTCGTCGAAGGCGAAGAGCTGGTCGGAGAGGAAGTACCGGGACGCGACCGGGGTGACCGAGAACCGCCCCCGGACCAGGTCGGCGGTGCCGGTGACGATGCCCGAGCAGTACAACGCCCGGCGCAGCTCCTCCGGCAGGACCGTCCGGTAGTCGTCCGCCGGCACCGGGGCGTTGCGGACGAAGAGCTGGGTCAGCAGCCCGGCCGGGGTACGGCACAACTGGTCGGACAGGTGGTCGGTGAGCAGGGCGTACGTGCCGGTGTTGCGGACCAGGTCCACCGGGTCGGTCGCGCCCAGCGTCGCCACCACCTGCTCGGCGGTGAACCCGACGGCACGGAACAGGGCGGGCAGCAGCCGTGCCGCCCGCCCCTTCGGCACGGTGAAGGTGCGGTCGGCGGTCACCTCGTTGACGGGATCCACCCCGTTCACCTCCCGTCCGCCACGCCCGTGGCCCGGCCGGTCGACGCGCGGCGAGGCCCGACTGCCATTGTCGGCCTGAGGAACAGCACCATCCGCCGTCCGACGTCAGCGGCCCCCGAACCCGGAATCCGAATCGGATGACGAATCGGATTAATGGCGGTGTCGACACCGGAAACAGCAATGGCGCAGACAGCGACCGGGCGGGCACGAACTCCGAAAACCTGACGTCCATTGCCGAATGGGCATGAATCCACAGGGGACTATACCCCCGGAACCGGGCACCGTCCACCGTTTCGCCCAGCCCCACCCGGGTACGGCAATCCACCAACAATCATCGATGAATGTGGCAGCCGTTCGAATTCGCCATTCCACTTGGGTGGGATTTCTGTCAGCCGCTGGCTGGAAATTCCATGACGGGTCGGCTCCGTATCCGACCCACCCGTCACGGCTCCCGGACAGGTACGCGCCGATCGGTCCGGGCCCTGGGGAACCGTCGAGCGAAACTGCATGTCAGGGGAATGGAGGACGCCCGGGGAAGGGTCGCGATGTGCCACGTGCGGAACCCCTGCCCGTGCGGAACCGTGCCCCACCGGCGCACCGGCCGGGTCGGGGCCACCCGCGCAGGGGCGGCCCCGACCCGGGACCTCGTCGGCGACCGGGGTGGCGGGAGGCCGGTCGGTCAGAAGCGGGCGCCGAGGACGCTGCGACCCGCGTAGCTGGCCTGCGAGCCCAGCTCCTCCTCGATCCGGATGAGCTGGTTGTACTTGGCGGTCCGGTCGGAGCGGGACAGCGAGCCGGTCTTGATCTGCCCGCAGCCGGTGGCGACCGCCAGGTCGGCGATGGTGCTGTCCTCGGTCTCGCCGGACCGGTGCGACATGACGGCGGTGTAGCCCGCCTTGTGCGCCGTCTCGGTGGTGGTGAGGGTCTCGGTCAGGGTGCCGATCTGGTTCACCTTGATCAGGATCGAGTTGGTGATGCCCCGCTCGATCCCGTCCCGCAGCCGGCGCACGTCGGTGCAGAACAGGTCGTCGCCGACAAGCTGCACCTCGGCGCCGAGGGCGTCGGTGAGCAGCTTCCAGCCGGCGAAGTCGTCCTCCGCCATGCCGTCCTCGATCGACACGATCGGGAACCGGCGGGCCAGGTCGGCCAGGTAGGCGACGTGCTCCTCGACGGAGCGCTTGAGGTTCTCGCCCCGGTAGTCGTAGACGCCGTCGGCGTAGAACTCCGACGCCGCCGCGTCCAGCGCGATCGCCACGTCCGCACCGGCGCGGTAGCCGGACTTCTCGATCGAGTCCACGATGAACTCCAGCGCCTCGTCGGCCGAGCGCAGGTTCGGCGCGAAGCCGCCCTCGTCGCCGACGTTCACGTTGTGCCCGGCGCTCTTCAGGCCCTTGCGCAGGGTGTGGAACACCTCGGAGCCGATCCGGACCGCGTCGGCGAAGGTCTCCGCGCCGATCGGGGCGATCATGAACTCCTGGTAGTCGATCGGGTTGTCGGCGTGCGCGCCCCCGTTGATGATGTTCATCAGCGGCACCGGCATCAGGTTGGCCGAGACGCCACCCACGTACCGGTACAGGGGCAGCGTGTTCGCCGCCGCGGCGGCGCGGACCACGGCCAGCGAGACGCCCAGGATGGCGTTCGCGCCGAGCCGGCCCTTGTTGGGCGTACCGTCCAGCTCGATCAGCTTCGCGTCGACCGCCGCCTGCGCCTCGGCCTCCAGCCCGACCACCGCTGCCGCGATCTCCGAGTTGACCGCGGTCACCGCCTTGCGCACGCCCTTGCCGTGGTACCGGGACGAGTCGCCGTCGCGCAGTTCCACCGCCTCGTTGGTCCCGGTCGACGCGCCCGACGGCACCGCCGCACGTCCGAACGAACCATCTTCGAGGATCACGTCGACCTCGACCGTCGGATTGCCCCGACTGTCGAGGATCTCGCGGCCGACGACACGGGAGATGGCGGTCATGTCACACCCCTGGGATTTCGGCGCCGGTGCGCAGACAGGACACCGGCGAAACCGGTCGAGAACCGGGGTGGCCAGCGCCGCTGCGGACCGCCCACCGATTCGTGCAGGGCCCATCATGCCAGCCGCCCGTCACCACGCCCCGTGCGGCACTCGTCACCGCCGCAGGCCCGGCCGACGCCGCCGCGCCGCCCCGACCGCCGCCGCCGACACCGCGCGCGAACTGTTACCGCGAACAAATCTGGCGTACACCCGACGGTCACCCCACGGCGGCCGGCGCACCGCCCGGCGGCCCGGCCCGCGCGGCCGACCCAGCGGCACATATTCGCAGCCCAGAGTCGATGGCACGACCGACCCGGCACACCGGCCGGTCACCCCGGTCGACGCCGCGATCCGACACCCGGACGTGATCGTCAAGCATCGATGGGTTGATTGTGTTAACGGTAACAGGCTAGGCTCCCGACACGGAGCGAAGGGCACGCTCCGACTGCACGCCGACACCCGCCGGGAGCCGGGAGGCGTCGAGCGGCACCACGTCGACGGGCGGCACCACCCCGCGCCACGGGCACCGCACCCCGCCCGGTCGCCACGGCACCCGGCCGTGGTCGCCCGCCGGGAACCACGCGGACCCGTCACCGCCCGTGCCGCAGGTGCCGGCCGTCCGGAGCGGACGCCGGCGACCCACCACCGCCAGGTCGCGCCACGACCGCCAGGGGCGGTCCGGCGTGCCCCGAACCCCCCGCCGACCGGTGGTCACCACCGGTGGCGGACGCGGCGACGGCCCCGTCCCGGCCGCTGCCGCACCGTCCCGTACCGGGCCGTTCCGCCACCGGGCCCGGTGCACCGCGCCGGCCGGCCCCGGCGTACCAGGTAGTCCCACCGGGTGGGCACCACACCGGTCCACCCGGCCACCACCACGAAAGGTTCCGTCCATGGACGACACGTCCACCCGCCGTCGTGGCCTGTTCCGGCCACGAAACCTGATCACCCTCGCCGCCGGCGCCGCCCTGGTCGCGACGACCCTGGTCGTCCCCGGCACCGCCAGCGCCAACACCACCCTGCGCGCCGCCGCCGCTGCGAAGGGCCGCTACTTCGGCGCCGCCACCAGCTCGTTCATGTTCTCCGACACGCAGCACGTCACGATCCTGAACCGCGAGTTCAACTCGATCGTGGCCGAGAACGAGATGAAGTGGGACGCCACCGAGCCCAACCAGAACCAGTTCACCTTCACCGGCGGCGACCGGCTCGTCGCCCACGCCCGCGCCAACGGCATGTCCGTCCGGGGGCACGCCCTGGTCTGGCACGCCCAGCAGCCCCGCTGGGCGCAGAACCTCTCCGGCACCGCCCTGCGCAACGCGATGATCAACCACATCACCCGGGTCGCCACCCACTACCGGGGCCAGATCCACTCCTGGGACGTGGTCAACGAGGCGTTCGCCGACGGCGGCAGCGGCGGCCGGCGCGACTCCAACCTCCAGCGCACCGGCAACGACTGGATCGAGGTGGCCTTCCGGACCGCCCGCGCCGCCGACCCGACCGCGAAGCTCTGCTACAACGACTACAACACCGACGGCGTGAACGCGAAGTCGACCGGCATCTACAACATGGTCCGCGACTTCAAGGCCCGGGGCGTACCGATCGACTGCGTCGGCTTCCAGTCCCACCTGGGCACCGGGCTCGCCAGCGACTACCAGGCCAACCTGCAACGCTTCGCCGACCTCGGCGTCGACGTGCAGATCACCGAACTGGACGTGGCCCAGGGGTCCAGCCAGGCCAGCATCTACGAGCGGGTGACCCGGGCCTGTTTGGCGGTAACCCGCTGCACCGGCATCACCGTCTGGGGCGTCCGGGACAGCGACTCCTGGCGGCGCGGCGAGAACCCGCTGCTCTTCGACGGCAACGGCAACAAGAAGCCGGCGTACACCGCCGTGCTCAACGCGCTGAACAGCGGCAGCGGCCCGAACCCGACCACCCCGCCGCCGACCACCACCCCGCCGCCGACCGGAGGCGGCGCGTGCAGCGCGGCGGTGACGTTGAACTCGTGGAACGGCGGCTTCACCGCCTCGATCCGGGTCACCGCCGGCAACGCCCCGCTCACCGGGTGGACCGTCAGCGTCACCCTGCCCGGCGGCGCGGCGGTCACCAGCGCCTGGAACGCCACCAACACCGGTACCACCGGAACGGTGGCCTTCCGCAACGTCAGCTACAACGGTCAACTCGGCGCCGGTGCCAGCACCGAGTTCGGTTTCCAGGGCACCGGGGTGGGCCCCACCGCCACCCCCACCTGCCAGGCCGCGTAGCCCGGGTGCCGCCCCGGCCCGGCGTGCCCGGGTCGGGGCGGCCCGCCCCCACCGTCGGCGCGGACCGTGCGGTGACGCCGGAGTCAGGCCGCCAGGTCCGGGAGCCGCTCGCGGGTCAGCTCCGCGACGACCTCGCCGTCCCCGTCCCACTCCAGGTCCCGGAAGCCGACCGAGCCGTAGAGCCGGCGGGCCGTGTCGTTCGAGGCGTGGACGGACAGCCGGACGGCCGGACAGTCGGGCCGCTCCATCAGGCAGCGCACCAGGGTCAGGACGGTGGCGCGGCCCAGTCCGGCGCCCTGCCGCGACGCGTCGATCACCATGCCGCCGATCCAGTACCGCTGGTCGTCGTCGTCCCAGCCCCACATGACGTGGCCGACGACCTCCTCGTCGGCACAGACCGCCAGCGACCGCCACACCCCTTCACGCAGGCTGAGCAGCAGGTACCGCGCGGCCGACGGCGCGACGAAGTCCCGTTGGTCGTCGCGGGGCACGACGTCCGCCACCGCCCGCCAGTTGTCGTCGTCGACGGGCCGCAGCCGTACGCGCCGCCCCGCCCGGTCCGTCAGCCCGGCATCGATCATCGCCGCCCCATCCCGTGACAGGTCGTACCGTCGGATCCTCGTCCGGGGGTCCCGACCACCGGAGTGCGGTGCGACGCCCGGTCGACACGAAAAACAGGCACCAGTCGATGACTGATGCCTGTCCACCTACGCTCTGCGAGGTGGAGCCGAGGGGACTCGAACCCCTGACCCCCACACTGCCAGTGTGGTGCGCTACCAGCTGCGCCACGGCCCCTTGCTGCTGTCCCGGTTGCCCGGGCACTGGCGAAACTATACACATGTCGGCCGCCCCGGTCACATCGCGGGGTCCCGGTCCGGCGGTCGTCGCCGGGCGGATCAGTTCAGCGTCACGTCCGGCGGGAAGTGGGCGACGGCGGCCATCATTCCGCCCTGCCGGCGCAGCACCATCGGCCAGAGATCGTCGGGCCGGTCGACGAAGGCGTCCCCGGGCAGGGCGTCCAGCACGAACCAGGAGCCCTCCTCGATCTCCTGTTCGAGCTGGCCGGCGCCCCAGCCGGAGTAGCCGGCGAAGACCCGGATGCCGGTGACGTTCTCCCGCAGTTTCTCCGGGTCCACCGACAGGTCGACCGTGCCGACCGCGCCGGAGACCTGGTGGAAGCCGCGCAGCCGGCGTACCGGGTGGCGCAGGCGGGCCAGGCAGATCGCCGAGTCGGGTTGCACCGGGCCGCCCTCGAAGAGCACCGCCGGGTGCCGGGCGAGGTCGCTCCAGTCGCCGAGCACGTCGGCGACCGGCACCTCGGTGGCCCGGTTGAGCACCACCCCGAGCGCCCCGCCCGCCTCGTGCGCGACGAGCAGCACCACCGTACGGTCGAAGTTCGGGTCCTTGAGCGCGGGAGTCGCGACCAGCAGGCGGCCGGTCATCGACTCCATCGAACGACCGCCGATCGCCTGTCCCTCTCCCTGCATGTCAACCATCCGCCAACCGCACTGCGGCGCGACGGCCCCCGCATCGGTGGTCGTGCCCGGCCGACCCGGGCCGCAACCGTGTCCGCCACGCCGGGGGCACACCGCCCGCCCGGACCGTCCGCGCTGTCACCGCCATGCCTGGCACCATAGCCTGCGCCTGCGGTGCTGGCTAAGGTCTGACCGGCAGGTGATCGACGCACATCACGGGTTACCCGGACGGGTCCGGCGGCCGAGCAGGGACGATCGTCGGCGTCGCCCACCCCCCGTCCCCGACGACGTCACCCAGCAGGTACCGGAGCCGCCCGGCAGGGTGCCGCCGGCCGGCTCCCGTTCCTCCTCGCCCGAGCAAATCACCCCGTTCACGAGAGTTGTCCGGATAGATTCGGCGACGGGGGTGCCGCAGACGAGAGGTGGGGTGACGATGGCCACAGTCCGCGACGCCACCTACGACCTGCTCCGCAGCCTCGGCCTGACCACCCTGTTCGGCAACCCCGGCTCCACCGAGGAACCGTTCCTCCAGGACTTCCCCGCCGACTTCCACTACGTCCTCGCCCTCCAGGAGGCCTCCGCGGTGGCGATGGCCGACGGGTACGCCCAGGCCACCGGCCGTCCCGCGCACGTCAACCTGCACACCGCCCCGGGTACCGGCAACGGGATGGGCAACCTGGTCACCGCCTGGCACAACCGCACCCCCCTGATCGTCACCGCCGGTCAGCAGAGCCGGCGGATGCTGCTCCTGGAGCCCCGGCTGGCCAGCCCGAACGCCACCGACCTGGCCCGGCCGTACGTGAAGTGGAGTCACGAGCCGGTCCGCGCCCAGGACATCCCGGCGGCCCTGATGCGGGCGTACGCCACCGCCGTGCAGCCGCCCACCGGCCCGGTCTTCCTCTCCCTGCCGATGGACGACTGGGAGCAGCCCGCCGACCCGCCCCCACAGGTCCGTACGGTCGCCACCCGGTACGCCCCCGATCCCCGGCGGCTGCGCGACTTCGCCGACCTCGTGGCGGCCAGCCGTACCCCCGCCCTGGTGCTCGGGGCGGCGGTGGACCGCGCGCGGGCGTGGCCGGCGGCGGTGGCGTTGGCGGAGAAACTGCACGCCCCGGTCTGGTCCGCCCCGGCCCCGGAGCGGGCCAGCTTCCCCGAGGACCACCCGTACTTCCGGGGAGTCCTGCCGTACGCCATCGCACCCCTGGCCGAGACGCTGCGCGGCCACGACACGGTGCTGGTGGTCGGCGCGCCGGTGTTCCGCTACTACCCGCACCTGCCGGGCGACCACCTGCCGGACGGGGCCCGGCTGCTGCACGTCACCGACGACCCGGACGAGGCCGCCCGCGCCCCGGTCGGCGACAGCCTGCTCGGCGACCCGGGGCTGACCCTCGCCGCGCTGGTGGACCTGCTGCCGGTCGCGGCCCGCCCGGAGCCGTCGCCCCGCCCGGCCCCCGACCCGCCGCGGACCGGCACCCCGCTCACCGCCGACGCGCTCTTCGCCGCGCTGGCCCGGCACTGGCCGGCCGACGGGGTGCTGGTCCAGGAGTCACCGTCCAACCTGGCCGCGCTGCGCCGACGGCTGTGGATCCGGCGACCGGCGTCCTACTTCACCATGGCCAGCGGCGGGCTCGGCTTCGGGCTGCCGGCGGCCGTCGGGATCGCCCTGGCCGAACGGGACACCGGCCGCCGCCGGCCGGTGGTGGCGGTGATCGGCGACGGCTCGTTCCACTACTCGGTGCAGGCGCTCTGGACCGCCGCCCGGCTCCGGCTCCCGCTGGTCGTCGTGGTCCCGATCAACCAGCAGTACGCCATCCTGAAGTCGTTCGCCGCGCTCAAGGACACCCCCGGGGTACCCGGGCTGGACCTGCCCGGGGTGGACCTCACCGCGCTGGCCCGGGGGTACGGCTGCGCCGCCACCGTGGCCACCACCCCGGACGACCTCGGCGACGCCCTCGCCGCCGGCCTGCTGGCCGACGGCCCGACCGTGCTGCCGGTGCCGATCAGCACCGAGATCCCCCCGATCCTCTGACCGGCCGGCACGGCTCAGGGGCTGTGCAGCCGGACCGGTGCGCCGGTGAGCGCGTCGAGCACCGTCCGGTCACCGAGCGGGGCCCGGAGGGTGACCGAGACCGGTTCGAGTTGGAGTTGCTCGGTGCAGACGTCCGTCGAGCGGACCACCCCACCGCCGAGCACCACCAGGTCGTCCCGTTCCCACACCAGCGGGGTGATGTCGGTGTCGCAGGCGCCCAGGCCGAGCCGCAGGTCGATCCGGTCGCCGGCCACCGCGTCGAGCCCGACGGCGCCGACCAGCCCCTCCGGGGCCGGCGACGAGGGCGGGGTCGCCTCCGGCACCGCGTCGACCGCCGCCGGGGCGACCGCGAGCCGGGCCACCCGCGCGTCCAGTTCCGCCACGGTGAACAGCCAGGCCGGCACCTGTGCCACCCCCCGGCTGGTCCGCACCGGGGCCGTACCCAGCTCCGCCTCGGTCACCGTCAACGACACGCACGTCCTCGGGGCCTGGGTCTGGACCGGGTCGTCCGGGCCGGGCGGCACGACCGGCCCGCCCTTGCGGGGCTCCGGCACACCGCCACCGGGCTCCGGTGGGCAGGACGGCGGGTCGCCCTGGTCGAGCTGGCGGTACGCGTTTGCCGCGCTGACCAGCGGCACCGAGCGGGTACCGGCCGGGAAGCGGATCACCCCGTCGGGTGGCCGGGCGGTGGGCAGGTCGACCCGCACCCGGTACCACCCCGAGCGGTACGCCTGCTCCGTCTGCGGGGTGAACGCCGGAGCGCCGAGCAGTACCGTCGGCTCCTGCAACGGGACGTACCCGGAGGTCCAGGTCGGACCGGGTCGCCAGGCCTCGGCGACCTGCGCGGCGCGCTGCTCGAACGCGGCACGCTGACCCTCCGCACCACCGCCCGGTCCACTCTGCGGCGTCCCGGCGCTCGCCGCGTCAGGCGGCTGACCGTGACCCGCACCCTCCGAACCGGCCGGCCCACAGCCGACGACCAGCACCAGCGGCAACCCCAGCAGACCAACGACTCGACGCATACCCCTCCGACGGCCACCCACCCCCACCGGTTCCCCCACCCGCCCTCCTCGCGTGGACGGGGGGAAACAGCAGCGCGCCCCGGTCCGCAGGGACCGGGGCGCACTGGGTGGTGGAGGTGCCGGGAATCGAACCCGGGTCCTTCGCCGCCTTGTCAGGGCTTCTCCGAGCGCAGCTCGCTATGCCTCTACTCGGCCCCTCCGATCACGCGAGCGAGTCGGTGTGACGGGCCCAGTCGCTGATTGATCTCGCCGCACGGACCCCGCGACCGGGTCCGATTGGCCAGCCTTCTAGCTGATGCCGGCTAACTGGGTCGAAGGCGCTCCCAGGCCGACAGACTCACTACTCGCCTCAGGCGGCGAGAGCGAAGTCAGCGCGATTTTGCTTGGCGCTTATTGTTTTCCGACGACCGATTCACGAGACGACGTCGGCTTCCTCGGCTCGCTTCCCCTGCCGCAACGCACGAAGTCGAAACCAGTCACCCCCTCGACGGCTGCCCCTGTGGCAGCACACCAAGCCTAACGCCTCGCGCAACGGCTTTCATCCCCGAGCCCCCGATCGACCCGGCAGCCGAACCGGACACCAGGCGACAGAGGGCACGGAGCGGACGAACTACTCGTGCATCCCCTTGCCGCGCCGGCCGGCGGCCCGGGCGATCTCCCGGTCCGCGTCCCGCTTGGCGAGGTCCTGCCGCTTGTCGTACGACTTCTTGCCCTTGGCCAGGGCGATCTCCACCTTGGCCCAGCCGTCGGAGAAGTAGACCTGCAACGGCACCATGGTCAGGCCGCCCTCGCGGGTCTTGCCGATCAGCCGGTCGATCTCCAGCCGCTTGAGCAGGAGCTTGCGGGTCCGCCGGGGCTCGTGGTTGGTCCAGGTGCCCTGGGTGTACTCCGGGATGTGCATCCCGTGCAGGTACAGCTCGCCGTTGCGCTCCTGGGCGAAGGCGTCCACCAGCGAGGCGCGGCCGGCCCGCAGCGACTTGACCTCGGTGCCGGTCAACGCCATCCCCGCCTCGTACGTGTCGAGGATGCTGTAGTCGTGCCGCGCCTTCTTGTTGGAGGCGACGACCGTGCGCCCCTTCTCCCGTGGCATCGGCGCCACCCCCTTCCGGCTTCCCGCCCACGACCGTCCGGCCGTCGGGCGGAGATCATGCTACCCGAACGGGAACGACCCTCCCGCGCCGTTTTGTTCCCGGCGCGGGAGGGCCCTGACGTGTCCCTCAGACCCGACGAGGCAACTAGACCCGCAGGTAGAAGCGGAGGGTGACCCAGGCGGTGACCGCGCTGACCAGCGCGCCCACGCCCGCCATGATCGGGAAGGTCAGGAAGATCTCGCCCCAGCTCACCGGGGAGAAAAGCCCCTGCAGAGTGCTCAGCGCCCCGTCGAAGAGGAACACCTTCAACCCGACCAGGGCACCGAGGCCGAGGATCGAACCGACCAGCCCGGCGACGACCGCCTCCAGCACGAACGGCGCCTGGATGAACCAGTTCGAGGCACCGACCAGCTTCATGACGGCCACCTCACGCCGCTTGCTGTACGCCGCGACCTGGATGGTGTTCGCCACCAGCAGGAGGGCGGCGATCGCCATCGCGATGGCGGCCACCAGGGCCACGTTCTGCCCGGCGGTGAAGAGGTTGAAGATCTTGTCGAGGACCCGGCTCTGGTCGACGATCTGGTCGACGCCCTCGACGCTCTGGTACTGCTCGTTGATCTGCCGGTACTGCTCCGGGTCGACCAGCCGCAGCCGGAACGACTCCGGCAGCTGCTCCGGCTTGACCGCGCTCACCAGGTCGGGGGCGTCCTGGTACATGTCCTTGAACCGCTCGTACGCCTCGGTCTTGTCGACGTAGATGACCTCGCGGATCAGCGGGTCGGAGCGGAGCTGGCCGTCCAACGCGGTCCGCTGCTCCTCGGCCACCTCCGGCTCCAGGAAGATCGAGACCTCGACGTTCTCGAAGTACAGGTTCTTCATGTCGGCGACCTTGTTGTAGACCAGGCCGCTGACGCCGAGCATGGTCAACGACACCGCCATCGTGATGATCATCGCGATGGTCATGGTCACGTTGCGCCACAGTCCGACCAGTACCTCGGACAGGACGTATTTCACGCGCATCGGGGGTTCCTCCGGGTCTCCGGCATGAGGTGTTCGTCAGGGTGTACGGCAGGGGTGGAGGTCCGGCTCACCCGTAGACGCCGCGGGCCTGGTCGCGCACGATCCGGCCGCTCTCGATCTCGATCACCCGGCGCCGCATCTGGTTCACGATGTTGGAGTCGTGCGTGACCATCACGACGGTCGTGCCGGTGCGGTTGATCCGGTCCAGCAGGCGCATGATCTCGATGGAGGTGTCCGGGTCGAGGTTACCGGTCGGCTCGTCGGCCAGCAGGATCAACGGGCGGTTGACGAACGCCCGCGCGACGGCGACACGCTGCTGCTCACCACCGGAGAGCTCGTGGGGGTACCGGTGCTCCTTGCCGCCGAGCCCGACCAGTTCCAGCACCTCCGGCACGACCCGGCGGGCGACCGCCTTGGTCTTGCCGATGACCTCCAGGGCGAACGCGACGTTCTCGTACGCCGTGCGGTTCGGCAGCAGCCGGAAGTCCTGGAAGACGCAGCCGATGGAGCGCCGGAAGTGCGGACGCTTCCAGGACCGCAGCGAGGTGACGTCCTTGCTGTTGACGATGACCTTCCCCTTGTTGGGGGTGACCTCGTGCAGCAGCATCTTGATGATCGTGGACTTACCGGAGCCCGAGGGGCCGATGAAGAAGACGAACTCGCCCTTCTCGATCGAGACGGACACGTTGTCGAGCGAAGGCCGGGACGCCTTCGGGTACGTCTTCGTCACTTGCTCAAGCTGAATCACGGGTGGTGAGTCTACGCCGTGTAATCGGAACGCCAAGTGCTACGCCCCGATGATGCGAGGCGCGTCATCCAAATAGCCGTTCAGCAGGAGATCGACGGAGCGCAGCGCCCGCGCTTGGTCACGCGCTGTCGCCGGCGAGCTGCCGCTGCTTGCGCCAGCGGATACCGGCTTCGATGAAGTCGTCCAGCTCCCCGTCGAAGACCGAGCTGGGGTTGCCCGTCTCCTGCTCGGTACGCAGATCCTTCACCATCTGATACGGGTGCAGGACGTACGAGCGCATCTGGTCGCCCCAGGAGCCGGCGGCGTCGGTCTTCAGACCCTCCAGCTTGGCCTGTTCCTCCTGGCGCTTGCGCTCCAGCAGCCGGGCCTGGAGCACCCGCAGGGCGGACGCCTTGTTCTGGAGCTGGGACTTCTCGTTCTGGCAGGTGACCACGATGCCGGTCGGGATGTGGGTGATCCGCACCGCCGAGTCGGTGGTGTTGACCGACTGGCCCCCCGGCCCCGAGGAGCGGTACACGTCGACCCGCATCTCGTTCTCGGGGATGTCGACCTGGTCGGTCTGCTCGACGACCGGGAGCACCTCCACCCCGGCGAAGCTGGTCTGCCGCCGCCCCTGGTTGTCGAAGGGGCTGATCCGGACCAGCCGGTGGGTGCCCGACTCGACACTGAGCGTGCCGTAGGCGTACGGCACCTTGACCGTGAAGGTGGCCGACTTCAGGCCCGCCTCCTCCGCGTACGAGGTCTCGTAGACCTCGGTCGGGTAGCCGTGCCGCTCGGCCCAGCGCAGGTACATCCGCAGCAGCATCTCGGCGAAGTCGGCCGCGTCCACGCCGCCGGCACCCGCCCGGATGGCGACCAGCGCCTCCCGCGAGTCGTACTCGCCGGAGAGCAGGGTGCGGACCTCCATCTCCTGGATGGCCTTGGTCAACCCGACGACCTCGGACTCGACCTCACCGAGCGCCCCGGCGTCGCTCTCCGCCTCGGCCAGCTCCAGCAGCACGTGCGCGTCGTCGAGCCGGGAGCGCAGGCTGCCCAGCTTGCTGATCTCACCGTTGACGTACGACAGCTGGGAGGTCACCTGCTGCGCCCGGGCCTGGTCGTCCCAGAGATCCGGCGCGGAGGCCTCCTGCTCCAGACGGGCCTTGTCCTCCCGCAACCGGTCGAGGTTGAGCACGGCCTCGATGTTGCGCAGGGTCGCGTCGAGTTCCTTGAGCTTTTCGGCGTAATCGGCAGCGGTCACGACAGACAAGCGTACTGCTCGGGCGAGGAGTGAGCTTGCGAGCCCCGCAGGCCGAGCCAAAATCAGCCCAGCTCGGGCGAGGAGTGAGCGTGCCAGCCCCGCAGGCCCGAGCGAAAAGTGACCCTGCTCGGGCAAGGAGTGAGCGTGCGAGCCCCGCAGGCCGAGCCACAATCAGCCCAGTTCGGGGGGCGTTGGGCTGCTCGGCGGTCCGGTCGGGTCAGCTGACCGGGGCGCTCTTCAGCCAGGAGAGGGCGGCCTTGTGGTAGGCGACGGCGAACTCCAGCGCGCTGGCGTCGTACGTCTCGCCTTCCTTCTTGGCGTTCTTCACCTGCTCCCGGACCGCCGCCAGCGCCTCGGTGTGGTACTCGTTGGCCGTGGCGTAGAGGTTGCGGAGCTGGCTGGCCGAGTGCAGGTCGGCGAAGGCGATCCGCAGCGCCACCGGGTTCCGGATGGTGTCCTTCCCGGGGTTTTCGGCCAGCCACCGGGAGAATGTCCGTTTTCCGGCGGCGGTGATCGCGTACGGCTGGCTCATCCGGGGACCGGGCTTGCCCAGGCGCACGAAACCCCGCTCCGCCAGCACCGGCAATTCGCGGTAGACCTGACTGCGCGTCATCGACCAGTACGGCGCCAGTCGGCGCTCGGCGGCGGCCATCAGTTGGCCGCCTGTCATGGGGCCCGCATGGAGCAGCCCGAGCAGAGCTGCCGCCGTGGGGTTGACTCCGGATTCCGCCATGCCCCTTACGCTGCCACTTTGCCGTCCCGGCGTCCAGGATTTCACTATTTCGCCACTCGTGGAGACTTCCTATGTGCACTGTCGGCGGCGGACAGTTCCGCTGTCGGGTGCACCAGATCACACCCGGTGACCCCGGCAGGTCACGTCCGTCCTGGCCGGAGCCGGCCGCCGGGCGCCCCCGGCGTCACCCGGACCGGTGACGCCGGGGGCCGGTCGACCGGTTCAGCCCATGTGCGGGTACCGGTGGTCGGTCGGCGGGACGAAGGTCTCCTTGATGGTCCGGGGGGACATCCAGCGGACCAGGTTGTGCCAGGAGCCGGCCTTGTCGTTGGTGCCGCTGGCCCGCGCCCCGCCGAACGGCTGCTGCCCGACCACCGCCCCGGTGGGCTTGTCGTTGACGTAGAAGTTGCCGGCCGCGTACCGCATCCGCTCGGCGACGGCGTCGACCACTCGGCGGTCGGTGGCGAAGACCGACCCGGTCAGCGCGTACGGCGCGATCGACTCGGCCTGGGCGACCACCTCGTCGAAGCGGGCGTCGTCGAAGACGTGCACGCCGAGGATGGGACCGAAGTACTCGGTGGTGAACGTCTCGTGCGCGGGGTCGGCGCACTCGAACAGGGTCGGCCGGACGAACCACCCGACCGAGTCGTCGGCGGTGCCGCCGGCCAGCACCGTGCAGGCGTCGTCGCCGTTGATCAACTCCAGCGCGGCGGTGTGCCGCGAGAACGCCTTGGCGTCGATCACCGCGCCGCCGAAGTTGCCGAAGTCGGTGACGTCGCCGTACGTCAGCGCGTCGGCGCTGGCGGCCAGCCGGTCACGCAGCCCACCCTCCCACAGGGACCGGGGGACGTACGCCCGGGAGGCCGCCGAGCACTTCTGCCCCTGGTACTCGTAGGCGCCCCGGAGCAGGGCGGTGTGCAGGGCGTCCGGGTCGGCGCTGGCGTGCGCGACCACGAAGTCCTTGCCGCCGGTCTCGCCGACCAGCCGGGGGTAGCCCCGGTACCCGGCGATGTTCTCGCCGACCGTCCGCCACAGGTGCTGGAAGACCTTCGTGGACCCGGTGAAGTGGATGCCGGCCAGGTCCGGGTCGGCGAGGGCCACCTCGGAGACCTCCTCACCCCGGCCGGTGACCATGTTGATCACGCCGGGCGGGAGGCCGGCCGCCTCGAACAGCCGCATGGTGAAGTGGGCCGCGAACTGCTGGGTCGGCGACGGCTTCCAGACCACGGTGTTGCCGAGCAGCGCCGGGGCCGAGGGGAGGTTGCCGGCGATCGCGGTGAAGTTGAACGGCGTGATCGCGTAGACGAAGCCCTCCAGCGGGCGGTGGTCGAACCGGTTCCACACGCCGGCCGAGGAGCGCGGCTGCTCCTCCAGCAGGCGCCGGGCGAAGTGCACGTTGAACCGGAGGAAGTCGATCAGCTCACAGGCCGCGTCGATCTCGGCCTGGACCACGGTCTTCGACTGGCCGAGCATGGTCGCCGCGTTGAGGGTGTCGCGCCAGGGCCCGGCGAGCAGTTCGGCGGCGCGCAGGAAGACCGCCGCCCGCTCCTCGAAGGACAGCGCCCGCCACGCCGGGGCGGCCTCCTTGGCGGCCCCGACCGCCGCGCGGGCGTCGTCGTGGGTGGCGTGCCCGGTGACCCCGAGCACGTGCGCGTGCCGGTGCGGCTGGACCACGTCGATCGGGTCGCCGCCGGCCATCCGCCGCTCGCCGGCGATCGTCATCGGCAGGTCGATCCGCTCGGCGGCCAACTCGACCAGTCGCTGCTGGAGCCGTTTCCGGTCGGCACTACCCGGCTCGTAGGTGCGGACCGGCTCGTTGTGTGGCTCGGGTACCTGGAAGACGGCGTCCATCACGGCTCCTGATGGTCTCGGCAGCGGTGGCGAAAACGGCCCTGCGGGCGGGCCGGCCGGGTGGCCGGACGCCGACGCCGCGCACGGGGTACCGGTCGCGGCGGCAGGACCTGCGGCGATTCTGTCACGCGTACCGGGGCCGCCGGGTGCTCCGGGACCGGGCGTCGGCCGCCCGCCACGCCCCGTGCGGCGGGCGGCCCGGCGGACCGGCACCGCACCGGGGGTCGGGACGGGGCGCGTACCCTGGGTGGCCGGTGACCCGCCCGGACCCGGAGTCGTGCCCGGGGCCGGGACGCCCGTCGAAGGGGAGACGATGAGCAACGATCCCGGCAGCGCCACCACCGCGGACCAGGCGACCGCCGGCCCGTCGGCGGCGGACGGGAGCGCCCCGACCCGGACGAGCGCGGAGTCCGTCCCGAGCGCGGGGTCCGTCCCGAGCGCGGAGTCCGTCCCGAGCGACGGGACCGCGACGACCAGCGACGGGGCCGCCACCGGCGCGGATCCGGCGGCGAGCGGGAAGACCACCCCCGAGGGAGAGCCCGCCGACGGGGGCACCACCACCGACGGGGGCACCGGGGCGGCCGGGGCGAGCGACCCGACCGACGCCGCCGGGGCCGGGAGCAGCCCGGTGCCGGCGCCGGGCGCGGCGGTGCTCGCGGTGCTGGCCGCCGGCTGGCTGGCCGCGATGCTCTGGTCGACCCGGGCCGCGATCACCTCGGCCGAGGCCGGCATCACCGCGATCAGCCTCTCGGCGTTCGCGCTGCCCGGTGTCATCTCGGCGGCGCTGGTCGCCGGGGCCGGGATCGCCCTCGCGGCGGTGAACCTGCTCGCCCGGCGGGGCTTCGACCAGGCCACCCCGCGCTTCCTCGCGGCGATCGTGACCGGCCTGCTGGTCGGCGCCGGCACGGCGGTGGCGATCAACCTGACCTACAGCGACACCGCGACGACCAACGTCATCGCCGGTACGGCCGCCGCCGCGGCCACCATCGGCGGTGCGGTGGCCGGGGTCCGCCACACGGCGGCGGCCGGCGCGGTCGTGATGTCGACGCTCGGCGTACTGATCTTCGTGGTCGCGTTCAGCCGGGCCCGCGACCCGCTCTTCGCCGCCTTCGGCGGCGAGGGCGGGCAGGAGGCGCTGGTCAGCGCGGCCAAGTGGGTGTCGCGGACCGAGTCGCTGCTCGCCGGGGTCCTCGCCGGCCTGCTGGCGTTCGGCTACCTGACCTGGTCGCTGCGGCGGGCCCGCCGCCGGAACCCGGCGACCCCGGCGCCGCGCTGGCCGGCGTACCTGGTCGCCGGGGCGGGCCCCGGGCTGTCCCTGCTGATCGCCGAGGTGATCATCCGGATCGGCGGCCGGTCCCTGCTCGACCTGGCCAGCGCGCTGAGCGAGGCGGACGCGGTGGCACAGACCTCCCTCGGCACCTCCCGCGTCGACAACGGGATCTGGGTACTCTTCGTCGGCGCGCTGGCCGCGCTGATCGCCTTCGGCCGGGCCCTGGGGCCGGCTCCGGCCGACGAGGACGAGCCGGTGGAGGCCCTCGCCCGGCCCGGAAGGGCGGCCCGCTAGGCGTAGCCCCCCACCGGAACCGCGCCGACCGACGTGACCGGTGGGCGCGTGGCGGGGCCGGTCAGGTCGCCGCGTGCAGCAGCAGATCCAGCTCGCTGACGGCGTACCACTCCAGCTCGTGGTCCTCGGTGCCGTCGACGGTGAACTGGGCGTCCGGGTCGCCGGCCAGCGCCGTGGTGACCACCTCGGCGGCGGCGGTGACGTCGGCGACCGCCTCGGCCCCGTCCACGTGCAGCGCGGCGACCGCGCTCACCGGGACCGGCCCGGTCAGCCGGACGACGCTGGAGCCCAGCTCGGTGTCGCCCCGGCCGACGGCCCCCGCCGGCAGGTCCACCGAGACGACGACCCGGCGGCGGGGCGCGGTCGGGTCGTCGTGCAGCAACGGCAGCGCGTCCTGGGCGGCCCGGGTGAAGGCGACGTACTCCAGTTCCTCCTCGTCGCCCTCGGCGTACCACTCGCGCAGCGCCGGGGTGACCGCGTGCGCCTCGGTCGCGGCCAGCCCCTCGGTGCGCAGCGTCGTCAGCATCGGCACGGTCGCCGGCACGTACACCCGGATCAGCTCGTCACCCACCGGTCGCCTCCCGCTGTCTCCCTGGGGCCGGCGGGCCGCCGGTCCCGAGCGCCGATCATGCCGTACGCCCAGACCGTCATACACCCCGGCGGGGCTCCGACGGCCGTTCCGGGGCACGTGTCCTGCGGATTCCCGGCCGCACAGCGGAGGGTCGGTGTCAGTGGTCGGTGGCAAACTGAACCAAACGTACGCCAACCCCGGGAGTTTCTGGTGGAGCCGAGGTTCCTCCTGCTCTCCGACGTGGCCGCCGAGCTGAACGTGTCGGATTCGCAGGTGTACCACATGGTGCGCAGCGGGGAGCTGCCCGCGATCAAGATCGGTGGCCGTGGTCAGTGGCGGGTCGAGCGGGCCCGCCTGGAGGAGTACATCCAGCTCAAGTACGCCGAGACGGCCGCCTGGGTACGGGACAACCCGCTGACCGAGCGTGACGCCGAGTAGTCTCCCCGACCCGGACGGCCATTGACGACGAGTACCGATGTCCTCGACACTGGACACTCATCGGAGGCAAACGAAGGCAAACGAAGGGTTTGAGATGGTCGACATCCGTCGCCCCGGCTCGACGCGCCCCCCGGTCCGGTTACGGCCCGTCCCCCCGCTCGACCCGCCCTTCACCGAGGACCCCACGGACCTGTGGCCCCGCCCGTCGAGCGCCCAGCTCGCGCTCGACCTCTTCACGACCCTCCCCCGGGAGCCGGGGCGCCCCGCCGGCCGCCGCCACGAGCCCCGGCCCACCCCGACCCGACCGGGCGGGCGCGGGCCGGCCGCACCGGCCGGCGGGGCCGGCGGCACGACCAACCCGGAGGCCGGACGCGCCGCGCACCGCTTCGTCACCATGTGCGTGGAGATCCTCAACGGCTACCGCCCGCCGGGGCAGTTGCGGCCCCTGGCCGCCCCGGGCCGGGCCGCCGACCTGGCCGAGCAGTTGGCCCGGGGCGCCGCCCGCTGCGGTCCGGTACGCCGCCGGTCGACCCGGCCGGCCGTGCGGCTGCGCCGGATCCGGGTGTGTCAGCCGCAGGAGGCCGCCGTCGAGGTCGCCGCCGTCCTCGGCACCACCGCCGGGCGGAGCTGGGCCATGGCGCTACGCCTGGAGCAGCAGCGCGGCCGGTGGCTCTGCACCGCGTTGCAGGTGCTCTGACGACGGACGGACGTCCCGCCCGCACGACAAACGCCCCGGGGCACCCACCGAGTCGGTGGGTGCCCCGGGGCGTCAGCGGGTCGTCGCCGGCTCAGGCGCCGCCGTTGGGGGCACCGTGGCAGCGCTTGTACTTCCGGCCGGAGCCGCACGGGCAGGGCGCGTTGCGGGAGGGGTTGTTGGCCGACTCCGCCTGCCCCGGGTCGGCCCGGCGGGCCACGTTCGAGGCGACGGCGGGACCACGCAGCCCGCCCGCCGGGCGGCGCTGGTTGCCGCTGGCCGGCCCGGCGGAGCTGGCCGACCGGCCGATGCCCAGCGCCGGCGCCTGCTCCTCGGGCCGCTCGACGGCCACCGCGCCGGCGCCGGCCTCACCGTCGATGGTCGGGGCGGAGTACTGCAGGCCCTGCTGGCGGGGCGCCTGCTGGAGACCCTTGGCCTTGATCTCCACCGGCTTGTCCAGGAGCTTGACCTCCTCGGCCGCCGGCTCCGGCTCGTTGACCTGGACCTCCAGGTTGTAGAGGAAGCCGACCGTCTCCTCCTTGATGCCGTCCATCATGGTGGCGAACATGTCGAAGCCCTCGCGCTGGTACTCCACCACCGGGTCACGCTGGGCGTACGCCCGCAGGCTGATGCCCTCCTGGAGGTAGTCCATCTCGTAGAGGTGCTCACGCCACTTGCGGTCGATGACCTGGAGCAGCACCATCCGTTCGAGCTGACGGGTGCCCTCCTCGCCGAGCTGCTCCTCGCGCCGGTCGTACGCGGCGTTCGCGTCCTCCTTGAGCCGGGACACGAGGAAGTCCTGGTCGAGGCCGGACCGCTCGCCGCCGACCTCCTCCGTCAGCTCGTCGATGGTGACGCCGACCGGGTAGAGCTGCCGGAGGTTGGTCCAGAGCTGCTCCAGGTCCCAGTCCTCGGCGTACCCGTCGGCGGTGGCCCCCACCACGTACGCCTCGACCGTCTCGTTGATCATGTTGCGGACCTGGTCGGAGAGGTCCTCCCCGTTGAGCACCCGCAGCCGCTCGGCGTAGATCACCTGGCGCTGCTTGTTCATGACCTCGTCGTACTTGAGGACGTTCTTGCGGATCTCGGCGTTCTGGCCCTCGATCTGGGCCTGGGCGCCCTTGATCTGACGGGTGACCATCTTCGACTCGATGGGCACGTCCTCGGGGATGTTGAAGCGCTCCATCACCGCCTCGACCGCCCCGGCCCGGAACCGCTTCATCAGGTCGTCCTGGAGCGAGAGGTAGAAGCGCGACTCACCCGGGTCGCCCTGCCGGCCGGCCCGACCACGGAGCTGGTTGTCGATCCGGCGGGACTCGTGCCGCTCGGTGCCCAGCACGTACAGGCCACCGGCGGCGGCGACCTCCTCCGCCTCGGCGTCGCAGGCCTGCTTCCAGGTGGGCAGGACCTCCTCCATCGCCTTGGCGTACTCCTCCTCGTGCTCGACCGGGTCGAGGCCGCGTTGGCGCAGGTCGTTGGCGGCGAGGAACTCGGGGTTACCGCCGAGGAGGATGTCCGTGCCCCGGCCGGCCATGTTGGTGGCGACGGTGACCGCGCCCTTGCGCCCGGCCTGGGCGACGATCTCCGCCTCCCGGGCGTGGAACTTGGCGTTCAGCACCGAGTGCGGGATGCCCCGGCGGCGCAGCAGGGTGGACAGGACCTCGGAGTTCTCCACCGAGACCGTGCCGACCAGCACCGGCTGGCCCATCGCGTGCCGCTCGGCGATGTCCTCGATGACCGCGTTGAACTTGGCCTTCTCGGTCTTGTAGATCACGTCGGCCCGGTCCTCGCGGACCATCGGGCGGTGCGTGGGGATGGTCACCACGCCGACCTTGTAGACCTTGTTGAACTCGCCCGCCTCGGTCTGGGCGGTACCGGTCATGCCGGAGAGCTTGTTGTAGAGGCGGAAGTAGTTCTGGAGGGTGATGGTGGCCAGGGTCTGGTTCTCCTGCTTGATCTCCACCCCCTCCTTGGCCTCGATCGCCTGGTGCATGCCCTCGTTGTACCGACGGCCGTGCAGGATACGACCGGTGAACTCGTCGACGATCAGGACCTCGCCCTCGCTGACGATGTAGTCCTTGTCCCGCTTGTAGAGCTCCTTGGCCTTGATGGCGTTGTTCAGGTAGCCGACCAGCGGGGTGTTCACCGACTCGTAGAGGTTGTCGATGCCGAGCCGGTCCTCGACCTTGGCCACGCCGCGCTCGGTGACCGCGATGGTGCGCTTGGAGAAGTCGACCTCGTAGTCGCCCTCGCCGTCCTTGCCGGGCTGGAGCCGGGCCACCACGGCGGCGAACTCGCCGTACCAGCGGGCGGAGTGCTCCGCCGGGCCGGAGATGATCAGCGGGGTCCGGGCCTCGTCGATCAGGATCGAGTCGACCTCGTCGACCACGGCGAAGTTGTGGCCGCGCTGGACCAGCTCCTCCTTCGACCAGGCCATGTTGTCGCGCAGGTAGTCGAAGCCGAACTCGTTGTTCGTGCCGTACGTGATGTCGCACTCGTACGCGGCCCGGTGCTCGCTGGAGGGCCGGTTGGGCAGCACCACGCCGACGGTCAGGCCGAGGAACTGGTGCACCCGGCCCATCCACGCCGCGTCCCGCTGGGCGAGGTAGTCGTTGACGGTGACCACGTGCACGCCGTCGCCGGAGAGCGCGTTGAGGTAGACCGGCATGACCGAGGTCAGGGTCTTGCCCTCACCGGTCTTCATCTCGGCGATGTTGCCGAAGTGCAGCGCCGCGCCGCCCATCACCTGGACGTCGTACGGGCGCTGGCCGAGCACCCGGGCGGCGGCCTCCCGGCACACGGCGAACGCCTCGGGCAGCAGGTCGTCGAGGGTCTCCCCGTCGGCGAGCCGTTCCCGGAACTGGTCGGTCATGCCGCGCAGCTCCTCGTCGGAGAGGTCGACGTAGTCGTCCTCGATCGAGTTGACGGCGTTCGCGATCGCCTTGAGCCGGCGGACCATACGGCCCTCCCCGGCGCGGAGGACCTTTTCCAGAATCGACACGGATCAACGCTCCCCTAGACAGTCTCGACCCATCGTAGGCGCTCCGAGGGGGTGATGGTCACTGGTGGCGGCCCTCCGGGTGCCGGAAACCGACATAATTCACGTCGACGCGGGGCGCGGACCCGGTTATCCGGTTACGCCCAGGGCGAACGTCCGGCACGATGGCTCCGATGGAGGCTGCCGAGATCATCGAGGACGGTCTGCTGCTGCGCCCCTGGCGGGCGACGGACGCGGACGCGGTGCACCGCGCCTGCCAGGACCCGGACGTCCAGCGCTGGACCGGCGTGCCCCGGCCGTACCGGCGGGCGGACGCGGTCCGGTTCGTCACCGCCCTGGCCCCGGCGACCTGGGCCGACGGCAGCGGCGCGCCGTTCGCGGTCTGCGACGCGGCCACCGGCGACCTGCTCGGCTCCTGCGGGGTGGTCTCCCTCGATCAGACCGTGCGCTCCGGCGAGGTGGGCTACTGGACCGCCCCCTGGGCCCGGGGGCGGGGCGTCGCCGTCCGGGCCCTGCGGGCCCTGGCCCGGTGGGCGTTCGGGGCGCTGGAGCTGCGCCGGTTGATCTGGCAGGCCGAGGTGGGCAACCACGCCTCCCGGCTGGTCGCGCTCCGGGCCGGATTCCGGATCGAGGGGCGGCTCCGGCTGGCCGCCCCGCGCCCGGAGGGCACCGGCGACGGGTGGATCGGCTCGCTGCTCCCCGGCGAGGTACCCGCCCCCGGCGCGCCCGGACCGGCCGGGCCGGGCACCCTGCCGGCCCGGCGGGCCGCCGTCTTCGGCCGGGAGCAACCCACCCTCTTCGCCACCGTCGGCGCCGTCGAGCTGCGGCTGCGCCCGATGGAGGTCCGCGACCTGGACGCCCTGGTGACCACCTGCCAGGACCCCGAGACCGTCCGGTGGACCACCGTCCCCGACCCGTACCAGCGCGCCGACGCCGACTCGTTCCTGCGGCTGACCCGGGCCGGGTGGGCGGCCGGGGCCAGCGCGCACTTCGTCACCGCCGACCCGGACGACGCGTACGCCGGCTCGGTCCAGCTCCGGCTGGACCCGACCGATCCGCTCCTGGCCGACGTGGGGTTCATGACCGCGCCGCACGCCCGGGGCCGGGGGTACCTGCCCGCCGCGCTCACCGCCCTGGCCACCTGGGGGTTCACCACCCTGGGGCTGGCCCGCGTCGAGTGGCGGGCGGTGGCCGGCAACACCGCCTCCCGGCGGGCCGCCGAGAAGGCCGGTTTCGTCGCCGAGGGCACCGCCCGGGGCAGGCTGGACCACCGGGGGCAGCGGGTCGACTGCTGGGTGGCCGCGTTGCTCCCCGGCGACCTCGGATGAACCCGCCACCCGCCGACGCCGCACCGACGACCCCGTCCGGCGGCCAGCGGGGCGGGGACGGCGGCCCCGCCGCCGTCGTCGAGGGGGCCGGGCTGCGGCTGCGGGACTTCCGGCCGGACGACGTCGCCGACCTGGTCGCCGCCGGCGACGACCCGCTGGCCCGGTGGTTCCTGCCCGGCCTGCCCGCCCCGGACACCGAGGCGCGCGCCCGGTGGTGGGTCGCCGAGGGCGTGCCGGGGCTGCGGGCCGCCGGTGGGGTCGCGTACGCCGTCGCCGACAGCGGCACCGACCGGCTGCTCGGCGGGGTGGCGCTGGGCAACCCGGTGCCGCAGCGCCGGCAGGCCGAGATCGGGTGCTGGGTGCTGCCGGGGGCACGCCGCCGGGGCGTCGGCACCACGGCCACCCGGCTGCTGGCCGGGCACGCCTTCGCCACCGGCACGGCCCGCCTGGAGCTGCTCGCCGTCGCCGACGACCCGGCCAGCCAGCGGGTCGCGCTGGCCGCCGGCTTCCGACCCGAGGGGGTACGCCGCGACGCCGCCGCGACGCCCGACGGCGGGCGGCAGGACCTGCTGGCCTTCGTCCGGCTCGCCGGTGACCCGGACGGGCCGGTCCGCCGGCTCCTGCCCGACCTGCCCGCCGGCCGGCTCACCGACGGCGTGGTCACCCTGCGCCGGCTCGCCCCCGGCGACGCCGACGAGATGTACGCCCTGCACAGCCGCCCGGAGGTGGTGGCGAACCAGGCGCCGCCGGTACCACCGGAACGGCACGTGATCGCCCTGCGTTGCCGGCTGGCGGAGAGCCAGTGGCTGACCGGTACGGCGGCCCGGCTGGCGATCCTCGACGCCGGCACCGGCCGGTTCGCCGGCAGTTGCGGACTGGTCTACGCCGAGCCCGGCACCGGCCAGGCCAGCATCGGGTACGCGCTGGCGCCCGGGTTCCGGGGCCGGGGCCTGGCCACCCGGGCGGTCCGGCTCCTCGCCGGCTGGGCGTTCGGCCCGGTCGGGGCGGCCCGGCTGGTCGCCGGGACGGTCCCCGACAACACCGCGTCGCACCGGGTGCTGCACCGGGTCGGCTTCCACCGGGAGGCGCTGCTGCGCGGACGGCTGCCCGGCCTGGCCGGCACCCGCCTCGACGATCTCACCTTCGCCCTGCTCCCGACGGACCTGACCGGCGACCCGCCGGGGTGACCGGCCCTCGGCCGGCCGGGACGTCGCGGCGGCGCCGCGTCGGCCCGCGACGTCCCGGGCCGGGCCGGTCAGGTGTCGAGCGAGATGATGCCGTAGTCGTAGGCGTGCCGCCGGTAGACGACGCTCGGGCGGCCGGACTCCTTGTCCTGGAAGAGATAGAAGTCGTGCCCGACCAGTTCCATCTGGAACAGGGCGTCGTCGATGGTCATCGGTTCGGCCGGGTGCACCTTCTCCCGGGCGATGTGCCAGGGCTGGTCGTCGTACTCGTACTCCGGCTCGTCCTCGCGCTCGACGACCGCGGTGGCCGAGCCGTTGCGGGCGGCGAGCGCGGCGCTCAGCGGCGTGTCGGAGTCCGCCACCGGCAGACCCGCGGTGGCGGCGGCGACGGAGAGCGGGGCGTGCCGGCCCCGGTGGACCCGCCGCCGGTCGGCCGCCCGACGCAGCCGGGTGTCCAACTTGGCGATGGCGGCGTCCAGCGCGCTGTAGAAGTCGTTGGTGCAGGCCTCGGCGCGGATCACCGGCCCCCGGGAGACACAGGTGATCTCGATCCGCTGGCAGTGGTCGGCCTGCCGGGGATTGCGCTCGTGGAACAGCTCGACATCGACGCGGATCAGCTTGTGGTCGTACCGTTCGATCTTGGCGAGCTTCTCGGCAACGTGCACCCGGTAGTGGTCCGGCACTTCGACGTTACGGCCCTTGACAACGATGTCCATGTGACCTCCTCGTACGGACGGTCGTTCGATCCGGAATCCGGTCGCCCCGCCCACGGGAGTCGCTCCGCTCGGGCGCCGACCGGTTGAATACGGGCTACGCCTCCTTCCACCGCCAGGGGCGGTGTGGACACCTCTACCCTGGACCACCAAACGCTAACTCCGATTCCCGCGGCAGTCACCCCCAGTTGTCGGTGTCGCCCCATGCTTTTCACACCTCGTACACCTTCGGGTGAAACAGGAAACACGGACGGTCACGAACGGTGTCTTTTCCGGGTCGCCGCGAGCACCGCCACCGTGGCCGGGGCGAGACCGGCGGCGTCGAGGGTGCGGCTGACCGCCGCCAGGGTGACCCCGGTGGTGACGATGTCGTCGAGCAGCACCACGGTCCGCCCCGCCGCGCCGCCGGTGGGCGCGAACGGGCCCGAGCGCAG
>NZ_LRQV01000023.1 GCF_001567585.1 Micromonospora rosaria | reverse complement strand
GTCGGCCGGACGCGGCCGGTCCGCAGCGCCGGTCCCGGCCGGGTCGCGCCGGTCCGGCGGGGCGTCGTCGGGGTGGTCGGCGGGGCCGGTGGCGTCCGCCCCGGACGGGCCGGACGGCCCGTCCCGGTCGGTGCCGTCGACGCCGGCGGGGGCCGGCCGGTGCCCGGCCCCGCCGCCTGCCAGGCCGCTGCGGTTCGCACCGCCGGCACCACCCGTACCCGCCTCCGGGCGCGGGCCGGCGTTGCGGCTGCCCGGATCGGCGGCCCGCCGCAACGCCTCCTCCCGTCGGGCCATCCGGGCCAGTGTCTCGTCCAGATCGCCTCGCATACCGTCGCCTCCTTCACGACGGGCCCGGCCGGTTCCGGCTCAGGCCCTCCCGTCCCGGGTGGCCCGGTCCAGCGCGCGGTCCAGGACGACCAGCAGGGCGTCCCGTACCGAGAGCCGTTCCCGGGCGTCGAACTCCACCAGGGGTACCTGTTCACCGATGGCCAGCGCCCAGCGGATCGAGTCGAGGTCGTGGGCCAGCCGGCCGTTGAAGGCGTTCACCCCGACGACGAACGGCAACCCGGCCCGCTCGAAGTAGTCGATCGCCGGGTAGCAGTCGTCGAGCCGGGCGCTGTCGACGACCACCAGCGCGCCCAGCGCGCCCCGGGACAGGTCGTCCCACATGAAGCCGAACCGGGCCTGACCGGGCGTGCCGAACAGGTACAGCTTCAGGCTCTGGTCGATGGTGACGCAGCCGAAGTCCATCGCCACCGTGGTGGTGGTCTTCTCCGAGTCGGCGCCGGGCTCGTCGATGCCGATGCCGGCGCTGGTCATCACCGCCTCGGTGGTGAGCGGGACGATCTCGGAGATGGCGCCGACCGTGGTGGTCTTGCCCACCCCGAACCCGCCGGCCACCACGATCTTGACCGGGATCGGCGCCTTGCCGTTCCGCCGGCCGGCCAGTACGCCCGTCGTGCCCGGCGGCCGGTGCGGCTGCGCGTCCGGGACGGGGGCGACGGCCCGGCCGGTGACCGGACCGACCGCGAGGGCGTACCGGCCGGGGGCGCTGTTGGCGGCGAGTCCGCCCTGCGGCGGGACCGGCCATTCAGGAGATCGCACGGAGTCCATCAATCACTCGCAGGATGAGGTCGGGGTCGTGGGCGTCCACGACGTCACTGACGTGCACATCAAGGTGGCCGGAGGCGCGCAGGTCACCGACCAGGACCCGGGTGACGCCGAGGTGCATCCGGGTCCGGGCGGAGATCTCCGCGACCGAGAGCGGCTCGACGCAGAGCGCGACGATCGCCTGGAGTTCCGGGGTGAGCCGCGCGACCGGTTCGACGCCCCAGGCCGTGCCCGGCGGGCGGGCGGTCACCTGGGTCTCCAGCCCGATCGCCGGGTCGGCCCCGGTGACCCGCCCGGCGGTGAGCACGAAGGGGCGCAGCTCGGCCGGCCGGGCCGGCTCGCTCTCCGGCGCGGGCACCGGCGTCTGGTCGGGGACCGGGGACGGGGCCCGCAGGTACGGCCGGATCCGGAACGTCGGTTCGGCGTCCGTCTCCTCGCCGGCGGGATCCACGGTCACTGCTGGACGGCGTTCTTCAACTCGGCGATCAGGCGCGGGCTGAGCGCACTGCCGGCCCGTCCGGCGAAGAGCGTCATCTCGTACGCCACGGTGCCGAGGTTCGCCGACCGGTCGGCGACCACGCCGAGCACCGAGCCGCTGCTGATCGCGCTGATCAGCAGGTACCCCTCGGCCATGTCCACGATGACCCGGTTCAACCCGCCCAGCGCGTACCAGCTCGCCGCGCCCCCGGCGAGGCTGGTCATGCCGGAGACCACGGCGGCGAGGCGTTCGGCGTTGGACCGGTCCTTGATGGCCGACATGGCCATCAGCAACCCGTCGGAGGAGACCGCGATCGCCTCCAGCACCCCGGCCGTGCTGGAGGTGAAGGAGTCCAGCAGCCAGTTGAAGGTGCGCGCCTCGGGGCTCAGGTCGCCGGCGGGATGACTCTGGTGGTCGACGTTCTCGTGTACGTGCGGGCTGGTCACCGTGTCGTTCCTTCTTCAGTGCGGCGGTCGGGACGGACTTCGCGCAGAGCCCGGGCGACGCCGGTCTCGAACGCGTTGATGAGATCGCGGACCTCGGCCGGGTCGCCGGGGTGCTGGGCGGGGGGCTGCCGGGGCGGCGGGACGGTCAGGTTGGCCCCCGGCACCCGCCGGGTCAGCTTCGTCCGGCCGTCCGCCGGCACCACCGTGACGGGACGCGGGGCGGCCTCCGGCCGGACGACGGGGGACTCTGCCGGTAGGGGCGGGCCGTCCTCCGGCCGGACCTGCTCCGCCCGGCGTACCCCGGACTCGAACTGCTCGACGAGCGCGCGGGCGGCGGCCGGGTCCGCGCCGGTGGCGTCCACCGGGGCGACCACCGGGGCGGTCCGGGGCAGGCTGGCCCCGGGGACCCGCTGCCGGATCCCGGGCATCCGGCCGGGCCGGCTCCCCGGGGCCGGAGCGATCTGGAGCACCTTCGCCCGCACCGGCTCGGCGACGGCCGGCGCGGTACCGGGCGTCGGGGGCGGGCCCGGCGGGGCGGCGGGGTCGGTGGCCGGCGCGGCGCCGAAGGCGTCCCAGGATTCGCCGGTCTCCATGCTCTCGGTCGCCCGGCTGAGCAGCGTCGGGTCGAAGTCGGGCAGCGCCGTCGAGTCCAGCACCGGCCGGGCCGGGCCCGCGCCGACCACGGCCAACGCCCGGCCGGTCCGGGGCGGGGTGTCGGGCCGCCGGCGGGACGGCCCGCTCGGCCCGGGGCGGTCCCGGCTGGGCAGGGCGGCCCGCGCGACCACGGCGCCGGTCCGCTCGGCCGGGCCGACCACCAGGCAGGACCGGGGGATCCGGATGGTGGCGGTGACCCCGCCCGCGGCGGTTGCGGCCAGCGAGACCAGCCAGCCGTGCCGGCGGGCCAGCCGACCCACCACGAAGAGGCCGAGCACCTCGGTCGGGGCGAGGTCGAGCCGCTCCCGGCGGGTGAGCCGGGCGTTCTCCTCGGCCAGCCGCTCCTCGCTCATGCCGATCCCGTGGTCCACCACGGACAGCGTGGCGCCGTCCTCGGTGAGCACCCCGGTGACCACCACCCGGGTGTGCGGCGGGGAGAAGACGGTGGCGTTCTCCATCAGCTCGGCGAGGGTCAGCACCAGGTCGCCGATGACCGCCGGCGCGGCCGAGACGCCGGCCGGCACCTGCACGTCGACCCGGGTGTAGTCCTCGATCTCACCGAGCGCGAGGCGGACCGCGTCGGCCAGCGGCACCGGCGCCACGTGCGCGTCGTCGCCCTTGGCCCCGGAGAGCACCACCAGGCTGCCCGCGTTCCGGCGCAACCGGCTGGAGATGTGGTCGAGCCGGTACATCTGCTCCAGCCGGCCCGGGTCGGTCTCCTGCCGTTCCAGCCGGTCGATCAGGGCGAGCTGCCGGCCCACCAGGTTCTGCGTACGCCGGCCGACGTGGCCGAACATCTGCGCCACGTTGCGCCGGCTGGCCACCTGCCGTTCCACCAGCCCGGCGGCGGTGTTCTGGACCCGCTCGAAGGCACGGGCCAGGTCACCGATCTCGTCGCGGGCCCGGATGTCGACCGGGTCGAGGCGTACCGGCTGGGCGGTGTCGGACTCGTCGTCGGCGACCCGGACCAGCTCGGACTCGGCGACCCGGGCGACCCGGTCGGCGGAGCGGGTGAGCCGGGTCAGCGGCCGGGCCACCGCCCGGCCCACCGCGAAGGCGAGCAGCACGACGACGACCAGGACGGTGACCACCAGGGCGCTCACCCAGTACGCGGCGGACAGGGCCGCGGTGCGGTCGGCGCGCACCTCGGCGGTGACGTCGGCGACCAGCTTCTTCTCGACGAACTGGCCCAGGGTGATCATCGACGAGACGGCCGGGTAGAGCGTCTCCACCTCCAGCCCGGCGGTCGCCGCCACCGGGTCGAGGCCGGACTGCACGAGGAAGTCCGGGTTGGTCCGGGCGGTCACCGCGGCGGCCTCCAGGTCCACCAGGGCGAGCTGCTCGGGGGTGATCAGGCTGCTGAACCGCACGCTCTCCGTGTTCAGGGTGGCCATGTTCGCCACGTAGGCGGTGGCGAGCTGTTCGGTGGGCTGCGCGGCGACCAGCACGATCAGGGTGGCCCCGGCGCTCATCCCCTCACCGGTCCGCAGCATGCCGTCCAGCGCCAGCACCTGCCGTCCGGCGGAGGTACGGGTGTCCACGTCGAAGCGCAGCCGCAGCGCGTCGATCAGGGCGGTGTGCACCGGCCCGTACCCGCCCAGGATCTGCTCCGGGGCGGCCTGCCCGGCCAGAACCGCCGTGCGCAGTTCGGCCAGCGTCCGGATGCCGTCGAGGGCGGTGTCGACCTGGGCCGGCAGGTCGGTGCCGAGGTCGACGCGCAGGTCGGCGATCCGGTCGTCCACCTCGGCGATCTGCTGCACCAGGTCGGTGCGCTCGGCCTGGCCGAGCAGCAGGCCGACGGCGAGCAGCCGCTCCCGCTGGAGGTGTTGCAGCAGCGTGCCGACCCGGCCGGCGACGTGGACGGTACGGGCGATCTCGTCGGCCCGCTGCGCCACCGCGGCCCGTTCCCAGACCACCGGCACGGTGAGCCCGGCCATGCAGAGCAGCGGGATGGTCACCAGCAGGGCGAGCTTGCCCCGGATCCGGAGCCTACCGAGCAGCATCGAAGGGCCTCCACCCGTCGGGTTCCCGCCCCGGGCCCACCGGCTGGAGCACCGGTGCCGGCGTGGCGGGCGCGCGGCCGGGCTGCGGCCCGGTCGGCGGCTCCCACCGACCGGCCCCGGCCGCACCGTCCGGCCCGACGGGTTCGGCGTCCCCGCCGGCCGGGGTGTCTCGCCGACGGGACACCCAGCCGCTTCCGGCGAGGACCAGCAGAAGCAGCCCGGCGACCCCACCGGCGGCGACGTTCAGGGCGACGTCCCGGTCGAACTGCTCGACCCGGTCCCGCAGCAGCCGGTCGAGTTCGTCGAGGATGACCGGCTGGAGCAGTTTGGCGGCGTTCTGCGCCTGGGACCGGACGGCGGCGAGCCGGACCGCGTCCACGGCCTGCGCCCGCCCGGTCGGCTGGGAGACCGCCGCCATCGCCTCGACGGCCCGCTGGTACGTGTCGAGCGGGGTGAGCACGCTCGCGCCGAGGTCGGTGCTCTCCGAGCTGTCCACCGCCGACTGGAGGTTGTTGACGAGGTCGTTCGCGGGCTGGAGGGCGGCGAAGCGGAGGGTGGCCAGCTCGCCCAGGGAGCGGACCCGCTCGGCGGCCGGCCGCTGCTCCATCAGCACCGCCAGGTCGGTGAGGCGGCCGGCGGCCACCATCGCCTCCGGCATCTCCTCGCCGACGCCGTCCTGGAGGAAGTACGAGTCGGAGCCGGGGTCCCGGATCAGGCCGGAGGTCTCCCGGATCTTGCCGTGCAGCGCCAGCAGCAGGTCGGTGACCTCGCCGTACGCGGTGAAGGCGGCCTCCGGGTCGGTCAGCGACCGGTCGGGCAGCCCTTCCAGCTTGGCGCGCAGCCCGGCCCACCGCTCGGTGCTGCGCAGCTCGGCGCCGATCCGGGCGTCGACGGCCGCGGCCTCCTCCACCGCCCGGTCCAGGGCGTCCCGGGACGCCGGCCGCCCGGCGACCGCGGCCGTCTGCGCCTCCACCAGTGCGTCGGTGACCGGGCCGAGGGCACGCAGGTACTCGACGCCGAGGCGCTCCCGTTCGGCCATCGAGCGGTCGGCGTCGACCAGCCGGTGGGCCCGTACGACGAGGAACGCCACCGGCAGGAGCAGCGCGGTGGCGAGGAGCAGCGGCAACAGGCGGCCCGGTGTCCGGGGCCGGCGACGGACCCGCGGAGCGGGAACGGTCATGGTGGTCTCCATCCGGCGTCGGCGCTCGGGTACGGGGGACGGTGTGACAGCTTCGGTCCCGTGCGCCGGACCGGAAACCTAATCGACGGAAGATGCCCTGGTAGGGGTCTGCCACGGTCAGTTCTGCGTCACTTCGGGTGATGTCACGCGAAGAGGTGACCCCGGACACGCTGCGTACTGTTGTCGAGGTGACATGACATGATCAGGTCGGTTATTCACCCCAAGGCGTGAATTCACGTGATCCGAATTCACGCGGGGGAAACGCCGACCGACGTTGTGCGGATGACCTCTTGCGGCTGACGATCGGCCGATCAGGACGGACGTACGGCGGATCTCAGCCAATGCTCAGGATCCGGGCCGTACCGTGTGCCCAATGAGATCGCCGCTTTCGGCTGCGCGGATCCGCCGTGCCCTGCCCACCGGCCGTCGGGCCGTCGCCGCGTCGGCGGCCGTCGCCCTGCTGGCGGGGCTGGTGGTCTGGGCGGTCTGGCCCGACCGGCCGGGCTTCCGGACCGAGTCCGCGATGCTCACCGTGCGCTCCGGGCCGGACGGCGACGAGCCGGTCGACCTGGACACCACGTTCTACCTCCCGGACGGCGCCTCGGCCGACCGGAAGGTCCCCGCCGTGCTGCTCGCGCACGGCTTCGGCGGCACCAAGGAGTCGGTCCGGGCCGACGCCGAGGACCTGGCCGGGCGCGGGTACGCCGTGCTGGCCTGGACCGCCCGGGGCTTCGGCCGCAGCGGCGGCCAGATCCACCTGGACAACCCCGACTACGAGGTCCGCGACGGCCAGCGGCTGCTGGACTGGCTGGCCGCCCGGCCGGAGATCCGGACCGACGCCGAGGGCGATCCCCGGGTCGGCGTGGTCGGCGGCTCGTACGGCGGCGGCCTGGCGCTCCTGCTCGCCGCCCAGGACCAGCGGGTCGACGCGATCGTCCCCATGATCACCTGGAACGACCTGGCCCGCTCCTTCCTGCCGGAGAGCACCGGCGGGGAGACCACCCGGGGCGTCTTCAAGTCCGGCTGGGCCGGCATCTTCTTCGGCGGCGGCGGGAACACCGGCTCCGGCCCGGCCGGGCTCTCCGGCAACACGGCCGCCGAGCAGCCCGAGGGGGCGCCGGCCTCGGCCGGCCCGCCCAGCCCCGCGCCGGGCCAGGGGCCGGGCACCGCACCGGGCGCCCCGACCACCGGGGCCATCGGTGACCCGTCCTGCGGCCGGTTCGCCGCCGACGTCTGCGCCGCGTACCTGCGGATCGCCGCCACCGGCCGGGCCGACCAGGCCGCCGTCGACCTGCTGCGCCGGTCCAGCCCGGCCGGGGTGCTGGACCGGATCGCGGCGCCCACCCTGCTGGTGCAGGGCGCGGCGGACACCCTCTTCCCGCTCACCGAGGCGGACGCCAACGCCCGGGGGATCGCCGCGAACGGCACCCCGGTCCGGGTCGCCTGGTTCACCGGCGGGCACGACGGCGGATCGGGGCCGCGCTCCGACTCCGACCGGGTCAAGTTCCTGACCGCGCAGTGGCTCGACCACTACGTCGCGGGCGAGGGGGCCGCCCCCGGCGACGACTTCACCTTCTCCCGGATCGCCGGGTTCGACGCGATGGACCGGGGCCTGGTGGCGACCGGCTACCGCCGCACCGACTACCCCGGGCTGGCCGGGGACGCCCGGCGCGAGGTCGCGCTGGCCGGGCCGCCCCAGCCGGTCGCCAACCCGCCCGGCGGCAACCCGGCCGCGATCTCCTCGCTGCCCTTCGCCGGTTCGCTGAGTTCGCTGCTCGGCGGGGTGGCCGGGGACATCCCCGGGCAGCACGCCCGGTTCGAGTCCGAGCCGCTGACCGAGGCCGTCGACGTGGTCGGGTCACCGACGGTGCGGATCCGGGCGGCGTCGGCCACCGGCGAGGCGGTCGTCTTCGTCAAGCTCTACGACGTCGACCCGCAGGGCGGGGCCACCCTGCCCAGCGGGCTGGTCGCCCCGGTCCGGCTGACCGGCCTGCCGGAGACGGTCGACGCGGCCCAGCCGGTCACCGTCACCCTGCCGGCGATCGTGCACCGGGTCGAGGCCGGGCACCGGCTCCGGCTGGTGGTCGCCACCTCCGACCAGGCGTACACCACGCCGACCGCGCCGACCGTCTACACCGTGGCGGCCGGCGACGCGCCGGTGAGCCTGCCCACGGTCACCGCGACCCCGATCCCGACCGAGGCCGCCCTGTGGCGCTGGGTGCTGGCCGGGCTGCTCGCCGCGATCGTGGTCGGGCTCGTCGTGGTCGTCGCCGTGGTCCGCCGCCGGCACCGCCGCCAGGACAGCTCGATCCATCCCGGGTACGCCGGCACCCCGCTGGCCGTCCGCAACCTGCGCAAGGCGTACGCCGACGGCTTCGTCGCCGTGTCGAACGTGGACTTCGAGGTGCACCCCGGGCAGGTGGTCGGCCTGCTCGGGCCGAACGGGGCGGGCAAGACCACCACGCTGCGGGTGCTGATGGGGCTGACCCAGCCCACCGCCGGGGAGATCTACGTCTTCGGGCACCGGCTGGTGCCCGGCTCCCCGGTGCTGTCCCGGATCGGTTCACTCGTGGAGGGGCCGGGCTTCCTGCCGCACCTGTCCGGGCTGGACAACCTCAGGGCGTACTGGCGGGCGACCGGACGGCCGTGGGAGGACGCGCACTTCGACCAGGCGCTGGAGATCGCCGGGTTGGGCGACTCGGTGCACCGCAAGACCCGCAAGTACAGCCACGGGATGCGGCAGCGGCTCGCCATCGCCCAGGCCATGCTGGGGCTGCCCGAGCTGCTGGTGCTCGACGAGCCGACCGACGGGCTGGACCCGCCGCAGATCGCCGAGATGCGCCGGGTGCTCCAGCGGTACGCCACCGACGGGCGGGCGGTGCTGGTCTCCAGCCACCTGCTCGCCGAGGTGGAGCAGACCTGCACCCACGCGGTGGTGGTGAACAAGGGGCGGATCGTCGCCTCCGGGCCGGTCGAGGAGATCGTCGGCGAGTCGCCGAGCGTGCTGTTCGACGTGAGCGACCCGGACGCCGCCCGGGAGGTGCTGGACCGCCTGGAGGGGGTCCGGGTGCTGCCCGACGGTGAGGGGGGCCTGGTGGTGGACACCAACGGCACCGCCCGCAGCGAGGTGGTGGCCGAACTGGTCCGGGCCGGGGTCGGGGTGGACCGGGTGGTGCCGAGGCGCCGCCTGGAGGACGCGTTCCTCGCCCTGGTCGGCGAGAACTCTCGGGGAAGCGGAGACCGGTGATGGGTGAGTCGTCGTCGAGCGCCGGTACGCGCCCCGCCGCGGCGGGTACGGTCGGGGCGGCGGCGGGCTACCGCCCGTCGGCCACCCTGCCGTTCTGGGTGGAGTTCCGCCGGCAGGCGTCACGGCGGCGGACCCAGCTCGCGCTGGGGTTCATGGTCCTGCTGCCGTTGATCATCCTGATCGCGTTCCAGTTCGAGACGAACAACGAGGAGGAGAACGGCGGGGGTGAGTTCGGCAGCCTGATCGACCTGGCCACCACCGGCGGGCTGAACTTCACCCTCTTCTCGATCTTCGTGTCGGCGTCGTTCCTGTTGGTCGTGGTGGTGGCGCTGTTCTGCGGGGACACCGTGGCCAGCGAGGCGAGCTGGGGGAGCCTGCGCTACCTGCTGGCGGTCCCGGTGCCCCGGGCCCGGCTGCTGGCGGTCAAGCTGCTGGTGGCGCTCAGCTACTCGGCGCTGGCCCTGCTGCTGCTCGCCGGCACCGCGCTGCTCGCCGGCACCCTGCGCTACGGCTGGTCGCCGCTGCGCAGCACGGTCGCCGCCCAGATCGAGCCGGGCGAGGGGGTGCTGCGCCTGCTCGGCGTGCTCGGGTACCTGGCGGTCGTCCTGCTGGCGGTGGCCGGGCTGGCGTTCCTGCTCTCCGTGGTCACCGACGCCGCGCTCGGCGCGGTCGGCGGCGCGGTGCTGCTCTGGATCCTGTCCAGCATCCTGGACCAGATCACCGCGCTCGGCGTGGTACGCGACTTCCTGCCGACCCACTACAGCACCGCCTGGCTGGGGCTGCTCTCCACCCCGGTGCAGACCGACGACCTGGTCCGGGGCGCCATCTCGGCGATCAGCTACGCCACCCTCTTCTGGGGCCTCGCCTTCTGGCGCTTCACCCGCAAGGACATCACCAGCTAGGTGCAAGGAAGGGCCCCCTGTTAACGCTTTCGGTAGAGCAGGGGCCCCTTCTTAACCCCGGAGGTCCATCCCAACCTGCCGTGGGAGCGTTCCCACGAAGAGGGATTGCATCGACGGTCATTAAATCGTTGAGGCATTCTGTCAACTCCAGGTCACATCCCTGTCATGGAGGTGTCAGATGAACCCCGACCGGTTAAGCCAACCGGCGCTGTCCCTGTTCCGCATGGTCGTCGGTCTGCTCTTCCTCTTCCACGGCGCCGCGTCGCTGTTCGGCGTCTTCGGCGGCAACCGGGGCGCCGGCACCTCGGTGCCGATCGGTGAGTGGCCAGGCTGGTGGGCGGCGTTGATCCAGTTCACCTGCGGGGTGCTGGTGCTCGTCGGTCTCTTCACCCGCCCCGCCGCGCTGCTCGCGTCCGGCTCGATGGCGTACGCGTACTTCGTGGTGCACCAGCCCGAGGCGCTGCTGCCGCTGCGCAACGGCGGCGAACTGGCTGCCCTCTTCTGCTGGTCGTTCGTCCTGATCGCCGTCCTCGGGCCGGGCCGGTGGGCGCTGGACACCCTGCTCTGGCAGCGCCGCGCCGGGGCCCGGGTCGACAGCGTGGAGGAACCTCGACCGGTGGCTGCCTGAGTTCCGGCTACCGCCGGCCGGCTCCGACGCCGCGGAGCCGGCCCTGGCCGACCAGACCGCCCGAGCTGTCCACTGAGCAGATGGACCTTCCTGTTACGGCCGAAGCGCGGCCTGTGGAGGTGGCACGACCTTGTCGAGTTGCCGCTCCAGACTGAGCGGATCGTCGAAGAACTCGACGTCACTGACGGTTCGGAGTTCAGCGACGATTGCGGGAGACCAGTCCTGCGCGGAGCCGTCCAGCGCCGCGACCCGGCTCTCTTTCGCGATCTTCGACAAGCCGAAGACGTGATAGCAGTGTTCAGCGGCCTGATCCGGGTCGCGCAGGCTGACGGCCTGGACATATGCCGCCTTGCCGTCGTTCGTGACACGTAGGGTGACCGGGCGCGTGCGTCCCGACGCCAGCGGCATCGGCGCGTCCCGCTGTAGCTCGCGGCTGCGACCGGCCCAGACGGTGACGCGGTCTGCGACCCGGTCGACGAACCTCATCCCCGCCTGGCGAGGGGCGAGCCACCGAAGTTGATCGGTGCGCAGCGATGCCTGGGCGACATCGAGAATGAGCCTGCCCAACTCCTCAGCCGCTCCGAAAGTCGCGATCTCCCCGGGTGCGGCGTTGACGCCGTTGAGCCCGCCGCCCGCCATGATCTCAGCGAACGCCTCGGCCGCCCGGCCGGCGACGAGGTTCACCCCCGCCATCGTCAAGAGGGTCGCGGCGGCGGCCCGATCGGTGATCCGGTAGCCGGTGCCCATCGGCTCAACGAGTACCCGCACACCGTCGCCGTCGCCGTAAGTCAGGGGTAGGTCGACCAGGAGACCGTCGCCGTAGGGATGAACGACGGTGTCGTCGTTCATCGCTCGGAGGACAGCGCCGATGACAGTCGCGGCATCCACGATCATCTCCCTCCTCACGGCTCTCGCCAGGTGAAGTCGTCCCCGATCGCGATGAAGCACTCCGCAGCGAACGCTTCCAGGATCGCACGATACGTGCCGGGTGCGACCCTCGGTTGGAGCGGAACGGGTGGGATGTCGTCCGGCTCGTACGCACCCTCGTCGCCTCCGCCCGGCTCGCTCGGCTTCAGCAGGTTGACCGTCATCCGAAGCCGGCACGGCGCAAGCACCGTGACGGCGGTGCCGACACGGATGACGCCCTCCCTGATCACGCGGTTCTTCGTGGTCCAGGTGATGCCGCCCACGGTCACCGCAGCCGCGAGTGGCGACAGCAGCGCCCCGAGATTCGCGGCCGTCATCAATCGGGAAGTCTGTCGACTCACCAGCGCGCCCTTCCGGTCCAGCGGGTTCCAGGGTTGCGGTCCTCCCGGTGATCGGCGGTCAGTGGCCACTCCCCACGGTGCGCGCCGTGTCGTCGCATACGTGAAGGCTTCCTGTCGCCGATGCGGACCATGCTGCCCCCGCCGACACCTGGACGCGAGCCCATCTCGCTCGGCGTGTCGGGTCGGACACTGAAGGAGAAAATCCACCGGCGGGGCCACGCCCACCGACTCGTCCGGTCAACTGCACACCTTCCAGGTGCCGTTCTCCTTCACCACCTGGAAGATCCGGTTGTCGCCCCCGGTGCTGACGGTCACCTCGCCGGTGGAGGTGCCGTTCACGGTACGTACCGAGGTGTTGGTGATCCGGTACTCGCCCAGCGGCTCGGCCGACCACTGCCGGGTGAACTGCTCCTCGGTCATCTCGCCGCGCAGCCGCTCGCAGAGCCGCTCGTAGGCGGCGGGGTAGTCACCCGACCGGGTGTCCTCCAGGTACCCCGAGACCACGTCCCGGGCCGGCGCGGTGCTGGTCTGGACGGTACGGAAGATCCAGAAGCCGCCGCCGGCCACCCCGCCGCAGCAGAGCAGCGTCACCACGGCAGCCACGATGATCAAAGTTCGGGTCGTCCTGGTGAGTCCACGGGGCTTCGGCGGCGGGCCGGGCATCCCGTAGTTCGGGGGGTAGGTCACGCCGGCAGCATAGAAACCCCAGGCCAGCCCGGGGCTGGTTCACCGGTCCAGACATCGGTCGGGGTGGTTCGTTCGGAGCGCACATCGTCGGTCGCCGCCGAGCGGAGCGTCACACCAGACCCGCCGCCGGGTCGACTGGTCGTCCTCCGCAGAGATGGTCAGCTCGCCGAAGTCGAGCGCCGGCACGTGTCGCAGCGAGTCCCGCAACGCCTGGGCCAGCCGGTCGACACCCTCGGCCGAGGTGGCCGCCGCGGGCAGGTGCAGGACCCACCGCGCCGTGCTCACCAGTACCGCCGTCGGTTGCCCCCGCGCCGTCGCGGCTCCGGCCCGCGCCAGCACCCGGCCCCGTGCGCGGTGGCCGACGAGCGCAGGGCCCGGGTGATCCGGTTGGTCTCGGTGCGGGCGGTGACGACCTCGCGGGTGAGTCGTTCGATCTCGTCGGCGAGCAGGTCGAGGTACGCGTACACCTGGTCGGGGTCGAGGCCGCGCCACCGGCGGCCGAAGCGCGCCGCGCGGACCCGGCCGGCGTGCAGGTCGCCGCGGGCGATCCGCTCAGGTGGTCGCGGTGCCGACACCGGACACACCCCTGGTGTACGCGGCCAGCGCGCCCGCCGCCGCCGACAGGCTGGCGGTCATCAGGCTCAGCTCACCCGCCGCCTGCTCCCACTTCTCGACCACGCCGGCGGTGACCTGCTCAGGTTGCCCGGCCCCGGCAAGCTGCCGACCGGCGGCGACGATCCGGGCGGGCATCGCCCGGACCCGATCGGCCGCCGCGTCGAACTGCTCCCTGGTGCTGTCGAGCACGTCGACCAGCGCGCCGATCCCGGCCAGCGGCTCGTGCGCGGCGTGGGCGCGCAGTCGGTGCGTCCCGTCGGAGAGCATCCGTTCGGCCTCGCCGGCCAGGTCGAGGGCGTCCTCGGCGCAACGCGTGGCCTGCCGGATCGCCGGGTGCGCGCACCCGTGGCCGGTCCGCTCCAGCAGCGCCCCGGTCGCCGCCACCGCCCGGTACGCCTCCCGCAGCTCCCCAGCCACCTGCTCCACCGCTGCCAACGCCGTACCCGTTGTCGGTGCGTTCTCCGTCGATGTCTCCGGTGTCATGTTTCCCTCCCTGTGGCTCGTCGCGACTTCGCTGTGGCCGGGTGCCGGGGCGGTGTCGGCCGGTGCTCAGGCTGGTCGACTGAACACCGGCACACCGCCCCGACACGTCCCGGGTGGGGGCACCCGGGGTGAGGTCACCCTGTTTTGCCGACGAGGGCCGCCTCTCGCTCAACATATGATGCCTAGTGTCACTAGTGCAACCCCTGGTATCCCAAGAACTTGATGTCTCAAGATGGGAGTGGTCAGATGGTGGTGCCGACGAGGGAGCACCACCATGTCAGTCACGCCGTTCTACGAGCGCATCGCCAACGACGTCCGCGACCAGATCAGGTCCGGTGAGCTGAAGCCCGGCGACAAGCTGCCGTCCATCTCCGAGCTGTGCAAGCAGTACGGTGTGTCGACCCAAGTCATCCGGTCGGCCATGCTGGTCCTGCGTGCCGAGGGGCTGGTGGAGGGCCATCAGGGGCGAGGGGTCTACGTCCGGGACAACGGTGGCGGCGGAGAGTCCTGACCCGTTCGTCAGATCGTGCGGAGGTAGCCGCGTAGCTGGTCCCGGGAGCCCCGGAGCAGGGTGCAGGCCTCCTCGATCGCCCGCCGGGCCCCGGTCACCCGGCCGTCCACCATGCGCAGCACCGTCGGATTGCCGCCCGCCAGCGTCGACATGAGGGTCGCGTGGTTGCGGGTCAGCCGGTCGATGACGCCGACGAGATGGTGGTGGTTGCGCTCGATCAGCTCGATGACCGACTCCAGGTCCGCCGTCAGACCGGCCACGGTGACGCCCCCGCTGGCGCGGTGACGGCCGGCGTAGGTCCGCCGGGTCGACCGTCGCCCGCCGGGGCGCGGCCGGGGTACGTCCGCCGCCAGTCGGACCGGCGGCTGGCCCAGGGTCTCCGCCCGGCCCACGGCCCGGGGCCCGGTCGCGCCCGGCGAACGGGGAGCGGGAGCATTCGCCGCTGCTGCCGATGGCGAATCGTCCGGGGCTTTGGTCCGGTCCCGAACGGTGTCGAACGCTGCCGCGAGAGCCGACTTGGCCACCGCGCCCAGAGTGAAGCCGAATGCGACGCCCGCGAACGTCACCTTGGCCGGGTCGAGGGGAACTCCGTGCTTGTTCACCACCGCTGCGGCATAGACGCCGGCCGTTGTGCCGGCCAATTCGACGAGCTTGCCCAGGAACTCCTTGGGGCCCTCGAAGCGCCAGGTGCGGAGAAAGGAGTTCTCCTGGGCCTGCCGTCGATTTCGCCGGTGGCGATGGTTCACAACTCGACGACGGGATCGAGGAAGGCGCACTGGGTGGCGATCATCATCGGCAGGTTCGCCGCCACCTCCTGCGCGATCTCCTGCGCGCTGCCCCGGTCGGCGTCGGCCGGGTCGTCCTCCTCGTCCTCGGCCGCCAGGTACTCGCAGGCCGCCCAGAGGTTCGGGTGCAGGAAGGAGAAGGCCCACATGACGTACGCCGTGTTGTGCACCGCCACCCGGGGCTGCCCGTGGTGCCCCATCCGGTGGTACTCCGGCTCCTCCGGCGTGGTGCCCAGCCCCTCGGCGGTGGGAAAGAGGCGGTACCGCCGGAACACCTGCTCCAACGGCCCGTCCGGGTCGAACTCCAGCAGCAGGCCACGCCGGATCAGGGCGGTGACCAGCGCCTCGGCGTCCGGTGGCGAGTTCGGGGCGGCGGTCAGGCTCCGGACCAGTTCCCGCCGGTCCACCTGGAGCTTGGCGTGGCCCCGTACGTCCACGTAGGCGAAGCCGTACGCGCCGAGTTCGGCCTCGGTGAGGTCCACCACGTCGCCGCCGAGGTGGACCTCCCAGGTCTCCGGCGTCGGGTCGGGCGGGCGGACGTACCGGTGCTGTGGCCCGAGGCTGAAACCCACGGGGACGATCACGCGGGGCACGCTGCCTCCCTCCCTGCCGTGCTGGTCGACCGTCCGGCTCGGTGGGTCAACGAGTGACCAGGGGTGGGCGCTGCGGTCACCCGAGCACGCCCATGTAGGTGCGGGCCGCCTCGGAGCTGCCCTGGATGAGGGTCATCGCCTCGACGAGGCGCTGCTTGCTCTGCTCGGCGCGGCCGATCGCCTCGGTGATCGCCGGGTGCCCGCTGCCGGCGGCGACGGCGCGGAGGCGTACCAGGGCCTGCTCGGTCTGGTCGAGGCTGGCCCGGATCTGGTTGACCACCACGTCACCCTGCTCGGTGGCCTGGATCAGCGCGGCCTTTACCTGTTCGATGCTCGCCATGCCAGCCCTTCCCGGTCGGCGGCTGTTTCAGGTGCGGGAGGCGGTGGTCGTCGCTCGCTGTGCCGATCCGAAGCTATCGAATGGGGTAGATCGGTGTCTCACGTTGAGTCGCCAGGTTGACACTGCCGGTGTTTTTGTGATCAAGTCGCTCCACGCGGCGTGGCTCACACCCTGGGAAGTCCGGGTGCCGGTCGCGGCGACGCGCCGTAGACTCGGCGAGACAACTGCATACCTCATCCAGAGGGGCTGAGGGATACGGCCCGACGACGCCCCGGCAACCACCCGCACGCTCGACGACGAGCGATCTGCGGGCAGGTGCCAATTCCGTCCCCGCCGCAGGGTGCGATGTGGGAAAGATGAGAGGAACTCTCGACATGACGTCGACCCTCCCCGCCGGTATCGACACCGCCACCAGCCCCGCCCGTGCCCTGGTCTGTCGGGCCTGTCAGGCGCGCTACCCGCTCGCCGGCCAGCACGCCTGTTACGAGTGTTTCGGCCCGCTGGAGGTCGACTACGACCTCGCCGCGCTGGCCACCGTCACCCGGGAGCAGATCGAGGCCGGGCCGCGCAACATCTGGCGGTACGCCGCCCTGCTGCCCGCCGGGCAGGACCCGGCCACCCGGGTCACCCTGGACCCGGGCTTCACCCCGCTGGTTGCCGCCGGGAACCTCGCCGCCGAGCTGGGCATCACCGCGCCGCTCTGGATCAAGGACGACAGCGCGAACCCCACCCACTCGTTCAAGGACCGGGTGGTCTCCGTCGCGCTGACCGCCGCCCGCTCGCTCGGCTACACCCGGTTCGCCTGCGCCTCCACCGGCAACCTGGCGAACTCGGTGGCCGCCCACGCCGCCCGCGCCGGGACGCCGTCGGTCGTCTTCATCCCCAGCGACCTGGAGCCGGGCAAGGTCGTCACCACCGCCGTGTACGGCGGCGAGCTGGTCGCGATCGACGGGTCGTACGACGACGTGAACCGGCTCTGCGGCGAGCTGGTGGAGACCGACGAGTTCGAGGACACCGCGTTCGTCAACGTGAACGTGCGGCCGTACTACGCCGAGGGCTCCAAGACCCTCGGGTACGAGGTGGCCGAGCAGGTCGGCTGGCGGATTCCGGCGCAGGTGGTCATCCCGATGGCCAGCGGCGAGCTGCTCACGAAGGTCGACAAGGCGTTCACCGAGCTGGTCGAGATCGGCCTGGTCGAGGCGCCGGCCGGCGGCTGGAAGGTCTTCGGCGCCCAGTCGGCCGGCTGCAACCCGATCGCCACCGCCCTGCACGCCGACACCGACACCATCACCCCGGTCAAGCCGACCGGCATCGCCAAGTCGCTCAACATTGGCGACCCGGCCGCCGGCCTGTACGCGCTGGAGGCGGTCCGCCGCACCGGCGGCTGGATGGAGTACGTCGACGACGACGAGATCCGGGCCGGCATCCAGCTCCTGGCCCGCACCACCGGGATCTTCGCCGAGACCGCGGGTGGGGTGACCGTCGCCGTGCTGCGCAAGCTCGTCGAGTCCGGCCGGCTGGACCCGGCCGCCGAGACGGTCGTGTTCAACACCGGTGAGGGGCTGAAGACCATCGACGCGGTCGCCGAGCAGGTCGGCCCGACCCACAGGATCAAGCCCTCGCTGCGCGCCGCCCGGGAGGCCGGCCTGCTGGGCTGAGCCCTCGGTGTCCGGGTCGGCGCCTCGGGACAGCGGACGCCGGATGGCGAATCACCCGATCGGAGGATATGGCCGATCCGGCGGGTAACCAGCGTTTTGCCCTCTGTATGAGAAACCTGCCGCCGAGGACTTGACGTCCCGAATCAGACGGCGCAAGATGCTCCGTGCGGGAGGGCGTTTCGCCGAAGACTTTCTAAGTTCTTACGACCCAACGCCGGAGGCGTTGTGCGATCGTCCCTCCCGACCAACCTCCTTCGGGCCAGCGGTGAAAATCGCTGGCCCGAAGTTCTTTCCGGGCGCACGCTCGCGGACATGGCCATCACCATCACCCCGATCCGCGCCGACGACCCGGCGGCGATCGACGAGGCGTACCGGATCGCCGTGGCCGCCGTGGCGGCGGACATCCCGGACTTCCCGCCGCTGTGCCCGAAGCGGTTCACCGGGAACATCCGCCATCCGTTGCCGGCTCGAGTGCCGATCTGGGCGCTGGCCCGGCTCGACGGCGTCCCCGCCGGGTACCTCGCCCTCGACCTGTACCTGATCGACAACACCGACGGTTCCGGCCTGGACCTGATGGTCCATCCGGCGTACCGGCGGCGCGGCGTCGGGCGGGCGCTGCACGAGTACGCCGTGCGGCTGCTGCGCGAGCGGGGCCGCAAGTGGTCGTTGTCCTCGGTCGTCAGCACGTTGCCGGGTGGGGCGCCCCGGCCGGAGGCCGGAACCGCCTTCGCCACCGCGATGGGGGCGGTCGCGGCGCTGCCCGAGGTGCGGCGTCGGCTCGACGTCACCCGGCTCGACCAGGGGGCGCTCGACGCCGCCCTGGCCGAGGCCCGGGACCGGGCGACCGGGTACCGGGTCGTCCACTGGCAGCAGCACACCCCGCCGGAGTACCTGGCGGACATCGCGTACCTGGACGGGCGGCTGCTGATGGACGCGCCCCTCGGCGACCTGGTCCTGGAGCCGCAGGTGGTGGACGCCGAGCGGATCCGGGGCACCGAGCGGGCGCTGGACGCCCGGGGCCGGCGGCGGTACCACCACGGGGCGCTGCACGTCGACAGCGGCCGGGTGGTCGCCTGGACGACGCTGGACCTGGGCGTCTCCCCGTCCTGGCACGCCTTCCAGCAGATCACCATCGTGGACCCGGAGCACCGGGGCCGCCGGCTCGGGCTCCTCGTCAAGGTCGAGAACCTGCGGTACACGCTCGCGCACGAACCCGGGCTCCGCGCCGTCGACACCTTCAACGCCGCCGCCAACGAGTACATGATCGCCGTCAACGAGCGGTTGGGCTTCCGCCCCGTCGACGCCTGGGCCGATTGGCAGCAGACCATCTGAGTTGTGACACGGCTCTACTGAAAGCGCCACCATCTGTTGCATGATGGCGGGCATGACGGAGACCCCGCACCCCCTGTACGACCGGCACGCCGAGACCCTCAACCGGGCGCTGGCCGCGATCACCGAGCGTGGTTACTGGTCCGCGTACCCCGAGTCGCCCAGCCCCCGGGTGTACGGCGAGACCGCCGCCGCCGACGGGAAGGCGGCCTTCGAGGCGTACCTCGACGGCGACTTCCCGCTCGACCAGCCCGGCACCGACGACCGGGTCGCCACCGAGGCGAGCCCGTTCGGCCTGAAGCTCGGGGTGCGGTACCCGCACGCCGGGGCGGACGCCCTGGTCGCCGCCGCCTCGGCCGCGCTGCCCGGCTGGCGCGACGCCGGCCCGCAGGCCCGGGTGGGGGTCTGCCTGGAGATCCTCGACCGGCTGCACAAGCACGTCTTCGAGCTGGCCAACGCGGTGCAGTTCACCACCGGCCAGGCCTTCGTGATGGCCTTCCAGGCCGGCGGCGCGCACGCCCTGGACCGGGCGCTGGAGGCGCTGGCCTACGGGTACGCCGAAATGACCCGGCACCCGGGGACCGCCGGCTGGGAGAAGGCCGCCGGCAAGGGCGAGCCGCTGCGGATGACCAAGACGTTCCACGTGGTGCCGCGCGGGGTGGCCCTGGTGGTCGGCTGCAACACCTTCCCGACCTGGAACTCGTACCCCGGTCTCTTCGCCTCGCTGGTCACCGGCAACCCGGTGGTCGTCAAGCCGCACCCCCGCGCGGTGCTGCCGCTGGCCATCACCGTGCGCTACGCCCGCGAGGTCCTCGCCGAGGCCGGCTTCGACCCCAACCTGATCCTGCTCGCCCCGGAGGCCCCGGGCGAGAAGCTCGCCTCCACCCTGGCCCTGCACCCGGCCGTGAAGATCGTCGACTTCACCGGCTCCACCGAGTACGGCGACTGGCTGGAGGCGAACGCCCGGCAGGCGGCCGTCTACACCGAGAAGGCCGGGCTGAACACGGTCGTGGTCGACTCCACCGACGACTTCGCCGGGATGTGCCGCAACCTCGGCTTCACGCTGAGCCTGTACAGCGGGCAGATGTGCACCACCTCGCAGAACATCCTCATCCCGGCCGGCGGCATCGCCACCGACCAGGGGCACAAGAGCTTCGACGAGGTGGCCGCCGGCATCGCCGGAGCCGTCGGCAAGCTGACCGCCGACCCGGCCCGGGGGGTCGAGTTCACCGGCGCGATCGTCAACGACGGGGTGCTGGCCCGCCTCGCCGAGGTGACCGGCGTCGGCGAGACGGTGCTGGAGTCCCGGGCCGTCGAGCACCCCGCCTTCCCCGACGCGGTGGTACGGACGCCGACCATCGTCAAGCTCCCCGCCGACGCCACCGACACGTACTCACAGGAGTGGTTCGGGCCGATCTCGTTCGTGATCGCCACCGACTCGACCGCGCACAGCCTGGAGATCCTGAAGGCCACGGTGGGGGAGAAGGGCGCGCTGACCGCCGCCGTCTACGCCACCGACGAGGCCGTGCTGGACGCCGCCGAGGCCGCCGCGATCGAGGTCGGGGTGCACCTGTCCGCCAACCTGACCGGCGGCGTCTTCGTCAACCAGTCGGCGGCCTTCTCCGACTTCCACGGCAGCGGCGCCAACCCGGCCGCCAACGCCGCCCTCACCGACGGCGCGTACGTCGCCAACCGCTTCCGCATCGTCCAGAGCCGCCGCCCCGCCTGACGTGTAAGGAAGGGCCCCTTGTTAACGCTTTCGGTAGAGGAAGGGGCCCCTCCTAACACCCGGAGGGTGCCGGGCTGGGCGGGCGCGTGAGGCGTCGGCGTCGGCGTGGTCAGGCGGTGCGGCGCAACTGCATCTCGGTCAGCGCCGGGATCGTCGGGTGGGGCACCCGTACCCCGGTGTCGGTGAAGCCCAGCCGCCGGTAGGCCCGCACCGCCCGGTCGTTGCCGACCACCACCTCCAGCATCAGTTCCGGCCGGCCGCACTCGCGCGACCAGGCCGCCACCCCCTCGATCAGGTCGGCGAGCACGCCGGTGCCGCGCCAGGCCGGCGTGACGTAGACGGCGAAGACCACCGTCACGTCGGGCTCGCCCGGCAGTACCGTGCCACCGGCGTGCCCGACGAGCCGGCGGCGCTCGGGAAGCCGGAGGGGACGGTCGCCGGGACCGGACGGTACGCCGCCGTGGCCGGGTCCGTCCGGGCGGCGGGCCGGGGTGGGCCCGGCCGGATGGTCGGCGGGGGTGGCGACGAACTGGGCGGTGCCCCAGCCGGTCGAGCAGGCCGCCACCCGGGCCGCGTACTCGTCGTGCGGGCGGGCCGCCGCATCGGCCAGCGTCTCCAGAAAGGCCAACGGCGAGTCGGCGAGCATCTCCAGGCGCAACGCCCGCATCCGGGCCGCGTCGGGTGGACGGATCCGGCGGACGGTGGCCCGGCGCGGGCCGTCAGTGGCCGGGAGGCTCTTCATGTCGGCATACATACCGTAGCGACGTGGGCCGATGCGATTCGGGTTGATGATCGACCCAATGCGCCCGTTTTGTGGTCGTGCGCCATCGTCACGCCTCGTGTACCGTGCGATTTCGGTCGCCTATTTCGACGGTCGTTATCGGCCCCGGGAAACGGTGGTCCGGACGCTCGGCCGTGTCCGGCGTCCGAGGTTGTTGAGCGCCGCGCAGAGTGAGGAAGTGCACCGTGGCACAGGGCACCGTGAAGTGGTTCAACGCCGAGAAGGGCTACGGCTTCATCGCCGTCGACGGCGGTCAGGACGTCTTCGTTCACTTCTCCGCCATCGAGATGGACGGTTACAAGGCGTTGGACGACGGCCAGCGGGTGGAGTTCGAGATCGCCCAAGGGCAGAAGGGTCCGCAGGCCGAGCGGGTACGCGTCGTCGCCTGAGTGCCGCCGCCGGCGTCGCCGGCACGCCCTCCGTCGGCGGTGGACGGGGATCCGTCACCCTGCGGGGGATGCGTGTCCGGCGCTCGCCGGGGAGGATCATGAGCCGTTCCAGCCGTTGTCGCTGAGGAGGACTCATGACCGACCGACCGCCATCGGGCCCACCCGCACCCGACTCCGGTGACCCGGCCGCGCCCGGTCCGGACCCACAGCGGCAGCAGGAGGCTGCGGACCAGTCCGGCTCGGGCTCGGCGGATCTGCCGCCATCCGACGGTTCGCCCGCCGGGCCGGCCACGCCAGGCTCACCGGCTCCACCGGCTCCACCGGCTCCACCGGGAAGCGGTCCGGGTGCCGGGAACGGTCCGGAGACCGGGGACGGTCCGAGGGGCGAGAGCGGTTCGGGGGCCGAGGGTGGTCCGGGGGCCGAGAGCGGTTCGGGGGGTACGGCCTCCTGGGGCAACCCGTACGCCGCCGGGTCCTGGGGCGGCCAGTCCGGCGCGGGCGCGTGGGGCGGGCAGCCCGGCACGGGCGCCGGGGGCGAGCAGGCGGGCCCGGGTTCGTGGGGCGGTCAGTCCGGGACGGATCCGGCGGGTACGGCTCAGCCGGGCTGGGGACCGGGCGGGCAGCCAGCCGCCCATGGCCTCCCACCCGCTCAGGGTCTGCCACCCGCCCAGGGTCTTCCGCTCACCCCCGGATTCCCGCCGGGCCAGGGTGCTCCGCCCGTCGGCGGTCACCCCGCTGGTGCGCCCTCCGGTGCCGGGCCGGCGGCCGGCTACCCGCCGTACGGCGGGAACCCACCGGGCCAGCCGCCCGGCGGTCAACCCTATCCGGGTCAGCCGTACCCGGGTCAGCCCTATCCGGGGCAGCCGTACCCAGGTCAGCCATACCCGTTCCAGCCCTACCCGGGGCAGGCGTACCCGGGGTACCCGGGGCAGGCGTGGCCGGGGGTGGGCGAGGGCTGGAACCCGGCGGACCCGTTGGTCAACCCGCCGGGGGCGGGCGTGGGGGCGTGGTGGGCGCGCTGTGTCGGGGCGCTCCGCCGGGGCTGGCAGGTGCTGGTACCCCTGATGGTGCTCACCCAGGTCCTGCCGGCGCTGCTCGTCACGGTGCTGTCGCTGGTGCTCGGCCCGTACTTCGGGTTGGCGGAGCCGCCGATCGACAGCGACCCGACCGCGTTCCCGGAGGACTTCTTCTCCGGGCTGTTCCTCTTCGTCACCACGATCTTCGCCGTCACCGTGCTGGTCGGGCTGGTCCAGGGCGTGGGCTGGGCGGGCGGTAGTTGGGTGATCGCCCGGCAGGCGGCCGGCGAACCGGTGAGCCTCGCCGAGGCGATGCGGTACGGCCTGCGGCGGGCCCTCGGGGTCTGGGGGTGGAGCCTGCTGGTCGGCCTGCTGGTCATGATCGGGATCTGCTTCTGCATCCTGCCCGGGATCTACCTCGCCGCCGCGCTGAGCATGGCCGGGCCGGTGTACGTCTTCGAGCGCCACAACCCGATCGGCCGCTCGTTCCGGATGTTCCACGACCGGCTGGGGCTGCTCCTCGGCCGGCTGGCGCTGGTTGTGGTGATCGTCATCGGGGTCGGACTGGTGGCCGACGTGCTGGAGACGGTGGCGCTGCTGCCCTTCGGCGACGCGCCGCTGGCCGCGACGGGTACCGCCCTGGGCGCCCTGCTGGCGGTGACCGTGCTGTCGGTGCTGAGCCTGCCCGGCTACCTCGCCCAACTGGTCGGCCTCGTCGTGACGTACGCGGAACAGCGGATCCACGAGGGCCCGGTGGACAGCGCCCGACTGGCTGCGGAACTGGGCTGACCGACGGCATCGTGCTTGCACTCGGCATGGGAGAGTGCTAAACAAGGTATTGGCACTCGCGGTACGCGAGTGCCAATGGTCGGGGCGGTGGGGTCACGATCGTGCGCCGTTGGAGACGGTGGACGGGACGTGACCGGTCGTCGCGGGCTATCCGGCCCGGCCGACGGATGTCGCTGTCACGTGGCGGCGACGTCCCAAGGTGCGTACACCAGACGGCCCATCCGGGACACACACTCGGGTGGCCCGTGAGTGTCCAGGAGGACAACGCCGTATGGCCAAGATTATCGCGTTCGACGAGGAGGCTCGCCGCGGTCTCGAGCGGGGCATGAACCAGCTCGCCGACGCCGTCAAGGTGACCCTCGGCCCCAAGGGCCGCAACGTCGTGCTCGAGAAGAAGTGGGGCGCCCCCACCATCACCAACGATGGTGTGAGCATCGCCAAGGAGATCGAGCTCGAGGACCCCTACGAGAAGATCGGCGCCGAGCTGGTCAAGGAGGTCGCGAAGAAGACCGACGACGTCGCCGGTGACGGCACGACGACGGCGACCGTCCTGGCCCAGGCCCTGGTCCGTGAGGGCCTGCGGAACGTGGCCGCTGGCGCGAACCCGATGGCCCTGAAGCGGGGCATCGAGGCCGCGGTCGCGAACGTCTCGGAGGAGCTGTCCAAGCTCGCCAAGGACGTCGAGACCAAGGAGCAGATCGCCTCCACCGCCTCCATCTCCGCTGGTGACACCAGCGTCGGCGAGATCATCGCCGAGGCGATGGACAAGGTCGGCAAGGAAGGCGTCATCACCGTCGAGGAGAGCAACACCTTCGGGCTGGAGCTGGAGCTCACCGAGGGTATGCGCTTCGACAAGGGCTACATCTCGGCCTACTTCATGACCGACCCGGAGCGTATGGAGGCCGTCTTCGACGACCCGTACATCCTGATCGCGAACAGCAAGATCTCCTCGGTCAAGGACCTGCTCCCGATCCTGGAGAAGGTCATGCAGTCGGGCAAGCCGCTGCTGATCATCGCCGAGGACCTGGAGGGCGAGGCCCTGGCCACCCTGGTGGTCAACAAGGTCCGGGGCACCTTCAAGTCGGTCGCCGTCAAGGCGCCGGGCTTCGGTGACCGCCGCAAGGCCATGCTGACCGACATCGCCATCCTCACCGGTGGCCAGGTCATCAGCGAGGAGGTCGGCCTCAAGCTGGACGCCGTCGGCCTGGAGATGCTGGGCCGCGCCCGCAAGGTCGTGGTGACCAAGGACGAGACCACCATCGTCGACGGTGCCGGCGACGCCGAGCAGATCCAGGGCCGGGTGAACCAGATCCGGGCCGAGATCGACAAGAGCGACTCCGACTACGACCGGGAGAAGCTGCAGGAGCGGCTGGCCAAGCTGGCCGGTGGCGTTGCGGTGATCAAGGTCGGCGCGGCCACCGAGGTCGAGCTGAAGGAGCGCAAGCACCGCATCGAGGACGCCGTCCGCAACGCGAAGGCCGCCGTCGAGGAGGGCATCGTCCCGGGTGGTGGCGTCGCGCTGGTGCAGGCCGGCAAGACCGCCTTCGACAAGCTGGACCTGGCCGGCGACGAGGCGACCGGCGCGCAGATCGTCAAGATCGCGCTGGACGCCCCGCTGCGGCAGATCGCCGTCAACGCCGGCCTGGAGGGCGGTGTGGTCGTCGAGCGCGTCCGTAACCTGGAGGCCGGTCACGGCCTCAACGCCGCCACCGGCGAGTACGTCGACCTGCTGGCCGCGGGCATCATCGACCCGGCCAAGGTGACCCGCTCGGCGCTGCAGAACGCCTCGTCGATCGCGGCGCTCTTCCTCACCACCGAGGCCGTCGTGGCGGACAAGCCGGAGAAGGCCCCGGCCGCCCCGGCTGCCCCGGGCGGCGGGGAGATGGACTTCTGAGTCCGGTTCCCATCGAACGCTGAAAGGGCGGGCCGCGTCAGCGGTCCGCCCTTTCGGTTGTCTGCCCCGACGGTGTCTGCCCCGACGGTGTCTGCCCCGGCCCGGCGGCTCCGATCCGCACGGCCCGCCCGGCCACCGCGTGCGGGTCCGCCGGGTCGGCTCAGGTGTGGCGGCTCAGGTGGGCAGGGGCCGTTGGTTGCGTCGCTTCTGCGGCCGGCCGTACGGCGGGTGGATCCGGATCGGCTCGTCCACCAGTTCCAGCGGTTCCTCGGCCGGGGAGTCCCCGGCACCGGTCATCTCGACCAGTTGCTCGGCGTCACCGGGGTCGAGCCGGTCGAACGGCAGTGGGCCGGGGAGATCGCCGACCGGTACCCAGGCGACAGGCTGGACATCCTCGGTCTGTTCGTCGTCCGTGGTCATCGCTGCCTCCTCTACCGAAACGGTAGGGGGCGCCGATGGTCACCGCCGGTGAACGGCGCTATGAGGATCTATGTCCCATTCATGCCTGTCCGGCCCAGGCTGCCGGTGGCGTCCCGCGCGTCGCGGCGCAGCCCTGCACGTCGACGCTCAGCCCCGGGCGTCGGCGCTCAGCCCTGGGCGGCCCGGACCGCCGCGTACGCGTCGACCAGACCGGCGCCGCTGACGGCGGCGTCGCCCCCGCAGGTGTCGGAGGTCGGTCGGGCCGGGGTGGCCGTGTCGCGCAGGATCCGCCGGGTCCGGTCGAGGTCACCGACCAGGGCGGGGTTCGCCGACCACATCAGCGCCACCACGCCGGCCACCTGCGGGGTGGCCATCGAGGTGCCGTCCAGGGTGGCGTACCCGCCGCCGGGCATCGCGGAGAGGATCCCCGCGCCCGGCGCGACCAGGTCCGGCTTGGCCACGCCGCGTGGCACCGACCCCCGGCTGGAGAAGTCCGTCACCTGGCGTTGCCGGTCCACCGCCCCGACGGTCAGCACGTCCGGGTACGTCGCCGGCGGGTCCTGGATCGAGTCGCAGTACGGGCCGGTGTTGCCGGCGGCGGCGACCACGAAGATGCCGGCCGCCTCCAGGGCCGCGGTGGCCGGTCGGAGCGCCCCCGGATCGCAGCCCTCGATGGGCGGGCAGCCCCACGAGTTGGTCAGCACCTGCGGGGCGCGTGCCGGCCGGCCGTCGGTGAACGGGTCACCCCCGACCGGGAACGGGGCCAGCATGAACTGGAGGCAGTCCAGGTACCGGGCCGGGTTGCCGAGGTTCCGGTCGAGGTTGACGCAGCCGGTCCACTGGGCACCCGGGGCCACCCCGATGCCGCCCCCACCGACCGCGCTGCCGAGCGTGTGGGTACCGTGCCCGCTGCGGTCGCCGGGCGTGCGGGACTGCTCCCACGGGTCGTACCAGGAGTCCGCGCCGCCCCGGAACCCGCCCGCGAGCGCCGGGTGGGCACCGTCCACCCCGGAGTCGGAGGTGCCCACCACCACGCCGGAGCCGGTCACGCCGAGTTCGGACCACACCCGGTCGGCGCCGATCAGCGAGATGTTCCAGGCCGGCCCGGTGGGCGGGGGCTGGTCGCCGTGGCTGACCGGAGGCGGGGCGGGCAACGGCCGCAGGCGCTGGCTGACCAGTACCCGCGCCACCTCGGGCCGGCGGGACAACCAGGCGCGCACCCCCGGCCCGCCGTCCGTCTCGATCGCGTTGACCAGGTAGTACGGGGTGTGGTCCAGCCGCAGCCGGGTCAGGTCCCGGCGCAGCCCGGCCTGGCTCCGGTCGGCGGTGGCGACCAGCCGCCGGTGCACCTCGGCGACGCGGGCGTCCCGCCCGGCGGGGCCGGGCGCGCCGGCCGGGATCCCGGTCAGGTCCGCCTGCTCGCGCAACACCACGAAGAGCCGTTCACCGTGCAGCCCGGGTTGCCCCGCGCCGAGGCCGACCAGCGCCACGGCGGCCAGCACGACGAGCGCGGTCACCCCGGCCACCCGCCGGGAGGGCACCGGCCCGCGCGACCGGCCGAGCCCGACGCCGTACCCGATGGCGAGCAGCACCGCGACGGCGAGCCCGGCAGCGGTCGCCACCGCCACCCAGAACGGCAGGTCGCGGGAGCCGACCAGGAGCAGGGTGATCTCCTCCGGGTCGGTCGAAGCCAGCGGCCCGAGCGCGCCGAGCCCGACCAGCCAGCGCACCGGGGCCCGGCCGGCGGGCCGGCCGGTGCGCAGCGCCGCCGCGTGCAGCGCGGCCAGCACGAAGCCGACCGGCGGCAGCGTCCACAGTGCCGGTAGCTGACTGCCGCTCTGCCCGGTGCCGGCGGCGACCAGCAGCAGCGTCACCCCGGCGACCAGCCCGCCGACCAGCACCAGCCGGGCCGGCCGGGGCGGTGCGCCGACGGTGAACCGGCCCCAGAACGTGGCGTCGAGCAGCACCCCGGCCAGTGCGCCGACAGCGGCGGCGGCCAGCCCGGCGAGCACCGTCTCCAGCAGCCCGCCGAGTGCCCCCACCCAGACCCACGGCGCGAGCAGGAGCAGCCCCGCCGCCACCGCGAGCAGGGTGACCGCCGACGGACGCCGCCACCCCGCGCCGCCCGTCCCCTCGGGCCGGCCCACCCCGTCGGGTCCGCTCACCCGGTCGGCTCCGCTCACCCCGTCGGGTCCGCTCACCCCGTCGGCTCCGGCGGTAGCGTCGGGTCCGGTACCGGGAGCCTCGGCCGGGTCGATGGCCGCACGGGCGCGGCGCAGCAGCCGCCCCGCGACGAGCGCGAGCAGCGCGGCGGTGCCGGCCAGGGCGGCCAGGTACGCCTCGTGGTGCACCGGCGGCAGGGCCCGGAGCAGGAGCAACGCGCCGAGGGCGAGGAGGCCGGCGAGCCAGGTCCGCCCGGTGGTCCGGACCGCCGCCGAGCGGGGCAGGAGAGCGATCAGCAGGGTGGGCGTACCGAGGAGGACGAGGGTGCCCAGGGCGAGGCCCGGCCAGAGCCCGGCCACCCGGTGCAGCCCGGTGGCCAGCAGCACCTGGTCGACGAGCCACCCGGCGCCCTGACTGACCACCACGAACCCGACGATCCAGACGCCGACCAGCGCGGCGGCCACCACCGGCCACGGACCGGGCCGCTGCGGCCCGGGGCCGGGATACAGCGGGGGGCCGGAGGACCCGGGCGGGCCGGGGAAACCGGTCGGGCCGGGAAAACCGGGGTGACCGGGGTATCCGGTCGGCGGCCCGGGAGAACCGGTCGGCGGCCCGGGAAAACCGGCCGTCCCGGAAGGTCCGGGAGGCGGGCCGGACACGCCGGGCGGCGGGCCGGGGGGACCGGCGGAGGGCTCGGCGGGCCTGGTGAGCCCGGGTGGTCCCGGTACGGGGTCGCCTGCGGGAGGTGGAGAGCCGGCCGCCATGCCCCGACAGTACGGGTCCGGTGGCACATGCCGCCGGCCGGCCACAGCGTTACCGTGGACGGGTGCGTGACCCCAATGTCTCCCGCGCCCTCGCCGGTCAACTCTCCCCGCAGCGCCGCGCCGCCGACCTGCGCCGCCTCCGGGCCGAGCGCTTCGACGTGCTGGTCATCGGCGGTGGCGTCACCGGGGCGGGCGCGGCGCTGGACGCCGCCTCCCGGGGGCTGAAGGTCGCCCTGGTCGAGGCCCGGGACCACGCCGCCGGCACCTCCAGCCGGTCCAGCAAACTGATCCACGGCGGCCTGCGCTACCTGGAACAGTTGGAGTTCCACCTGGTGCACGAGGCGCTGACCGAGCGCGGACTGCTCGCCACCCGGCTCGCGCCGCACCTGGTCCGCCCGGTGCCGATCCTGGTCCCGCTCCCCGCCGGGCAGGGTCCGCGCAGCCTGCCCGCCCGCGCCTGGCGGCGGGCCTACTACGGTGTCGGCGTGGCGGCGTACGACGCCTTCGCCGGGCTCTTCGGCGGCGGCCGGGGGATGCCGCTGCACCGGCACCTGACCCGGGAGGGGGCGCGACGGGTCTTCCCCAGCCTCCGGGCCGACGTGCTGGCCGGCGCGATCCGGTACCACGACGGGCAGGTCGACGACGCCCGGCTGGTGGTGACCCTGGCCCGGACGGCGGCCAGCATGGGCGCCACCGTGGTCACCAGCGCCCGCGCGGTCGGGCTGATCCGGCAGGCCCGGGAGGTCACCGGGGTCCGGGTCCGCGACCTGGAGGCGCCGGCCGGCTCACCCGAGGCCGAGTTCGAGGTACGTGCCCGGACCGTCATCGCCGCCACCGGCGTGTGGAGCGACGACATGTCGCGGATGCTCAACGACGTGGGGCTGCGCCCCGGTATCCGGGTACGGGCGTCGAAGGGGGTGCACCTGGTGGTGCCCCGCTCGGCGATCACCGGCGAGGCGGGGCTGATCCTGCGCACGCCGACCTCGGTGCTCTTCGTCATCCCGTGGGGCGGGCACTGGATCATCGGCACCACCGACACCGACTGGCGGCTGGACCGGTCCCACCCGGCCGCCTCCGCCCGGGACATCGCGTACCTGCTGGAGCAGGTCAACACGGTGCTGGAACGGCCGCTGACCACGGACGACATCGAGGGCGTCTACGCCGGGCTGCGGCCGTTGCTGGCCGGCGAGGCGGACTCCACCTCCAAACTGTCCCGCGAGCACGCCGTCTTCGAGCCGATGCTCGGGCTGCTGCTGGTCGCCGGGGGCAAGTACACGACGTACCGGGTGATGGCCGCCGACGTGGTGGACCGGGCCGCCCGCCGCCTCGGCGGGGTACGCCCGTCGCGCACCGCCGACCTGCCGCTGCTCGGCGCGGACGGGTACGCGGCGATGTGGCGGGACCGGGCCGACCTGGCCCGCCGGCACGGCGTACCGGTCGGGGTGCTGGAGCACCTGCTGGAGCGGTACGGCACCCTCACCCTGGAACTGCTCGCCCTGGTGGAGGCCGATCCGCTGCTGGCCTCCCCGCTGGCCGGCGCCCCGGAGTACCTCGCCGCCGAGGTGACGTACGCGGCCCGCGCCGAGGGGGCGCTGCACCTGGAGGACGTGCTGACCCGGCGTACCCGGATCTCCTTCGAGACCACGCACCGCGGCCTGGAGTCGGCCGAGCACGCCGCCGAGCTGATGGGTGCGGTGCTGGGCTGGGACGCGGCGACCCGGGCCCGCGAGGTGGCCCACTACCGGGCCCGGGTGGAGGCGGAGCGGCAGTCGCAGACGATGCCGGACGACGCCACCGCCGACGCGGCCCGGCTCGGCGCACCGGACGTGCGGGGCTTCGCCGCCGACCGGGGCGGCGACGGGGACCACGCCGGAATCCCCTCCCCGTCCCGCTGACCGCCGGCCCCCGCGCCACGCGACCGGCGCGCTCCGGTCAGAGGACCTTGCCGGGGTTGAGCAGGTTCGCCGGGTCCAGGGCGGACTTGATCGCCTGGTGCACCCGGACCCCGACCGGGCCGATCTCCCGGGCCAGCCACTCCCGCTTGAGCAGGCCGACCCCGTGCTCGCCGGTGCAGGTGCCGCCCAGCGCCAGCCCCAGCCGCATGATCTCGTCGAAGGCCCGCCGCCCGCGTGCCACGCTCGCCGGGTCGGCCCGGTCCACCACCATGATCGGGTGCAGGTTGCCGTCCCCGGCGTGCCCCACCACCCCGATCGGCACGTCGCACTCGACGGCGATCCGGGCCACCCCGTCCAGCATCCGCGCCAGCGCCCCGCGCGGGACCGCCACGTCGTCGAGGATCAGGCCGCCGCTGCCGTCCGGGTACGTCCGGGCGGCGAGCTGCTCCATCGCCGGGTACGCCAGCCGCCGGGCCTGGAGCAGGGCCGCCGCCTCGACCGCGTCGGTGGCCGTGTACACCTCGTCGGCTCCGGCGGCGGTGCAGAGCCCGGCCAGCCGGGCCAGGTCGTCGGCGGCCCGGGGGCCGGTGTCGGCGGCGGCCAGCAGCAACGCCTCGGCGTCGGTACGCAGCCCCATCGGCCGGTACGCCTCGATGGCCCGCAGGTGGGTCCGGTCGAGCAGCTCCAGCAGGCTCGGGGTGAGCCCCTGGGCGGCGATCCGCGCCACCGCCGTACCCGCCGCCGTGGTCGACCCGAAGACCGCGACCAGGGTCAACGACTCCTCCGGGGCGGGACGCAGCGCCACGGTCACCTCGGTGATCACCCCGAGGGTCCCCTCCGAGCCGACGAAGAGCCGGGTCAGGTCGTACCCGGCGACGCCTTTGGCGGTCCGCCGGCCGGTGCGCAGCACCTCCCCGGAGCCGAGCACCACCTCCAGGCCGAGGACGTACTCGCTGGTCACGCCGTACTTGACGCAGCACATCCCGCCGGCGTTGGTGGCCACGTTGCCGCCGATCGTGGACGACTCCCAGGAGCCGGGGTCGGGCGGGTAGTAGAGCCCCTGTTCCGCCACCGCCCCGGCCAGCGTGGCGTTGACCACGCCGGGCTGCACCACGGCGATCCGGGCCACCGGGTCGATCTCGCGGATCTCGGTCATGGCGACGGTGCTCAGCACCAGCGCCCCGTCGACGGCGTTGGCCGCGCCGGCCAGCCCGGTCCGCGCGCCCTGCGGCACCACCGGTACGCCGTGCCGGGCGGCGGCCCGGACCGTCGCCACCACCTCCCCGGTGTCCCGGGGGCGGACCACCACCAGGGGCGTCCCGGCGGCGCAGAGATCCGCCTCGTCCCGCTGGTGCATCCGGAGCAGGTCCGGGTCGGTCAGCACGGCGCTCTCACCGAGGGCGGCGCGCAGCTCGTCCAGGAGCGGGGTTGCGGCCATGCGGGGAAGGCTAGCCGTCGCCTAGATTGGCCGCCATGCTCTACCTCGACCGCCCGGCCTGGCCCTGGCGTGGCCGGCTCTGGTCGCATCTGATCAGCGACGTCTCCCCGGCCGAACTGCACGCCTTCGCCGAGGCGCTCGGCGCGCCCCGGCGTGCCTTCGACCGCGACCACTACGACATCCCGGCCGAGCGCTTCGCGGTGGCGGTCTGGCTCGGCGCCCGGGTGGTGCCCAGCCGGGAACTGGTCCGGCTGCTCCGTGCCGCCGGGCTGCGCCGCCCGAAGCACCTGGTGGCCCCGCGCCGCCCGCCCGCCCCGGTTGATCCGACCGCCTCGATCCACCCGGGCGGGTCAGTTCAGCCGGTCGGTTCGGTGCACCCGGCGGCGGTCAGTCCGGTCGCCGTCGGGCCGGGGCAGCGGTGAGGGTGGCGAGTTCCCGGGTCAGGTTGGCGCGGGCGGCGGGCTCCCACCGGTCGGCCGGTTCCGGCAACCGGTAGAGGGCGGGGAGGGCCAGCAGACCGTCGAGCACCCGGGCCCGGCCCTGCCGGAAGGCCGACTCCGGGACGTGGGCGTACTCCCGCCGGACCGCGGCGGCGTACCGGTCGTACGCCGGGGGTGGCGCCGCCAGGATCGCCAGGTCGGCGTCGCAGAGCAGGGCGCCGTCGGGGTCCCCGGGGCGTACCGCGTGCCCGGCGGTGAGCAGGACCAGCCGGTGCACCTCGGCGGCGACGGCGGCCGGCAGCCCGACCCCGGTGAGCAGTGCGGCGGTCAGGTCGGCGCTGGCCCGCTCGTTGGCGTCCCCGGCCGCCCGGGGGTCGTACACCGCGTCGTGGCCCCAGGCGGCGAGCCGGACCAGGTCGGGTCGCGTCGCCTGGTCGGCGTACCGGTCCACGACGTCGAGCACGGCGGTCAGGTGCGCGACGGTGTGGTAGTGCCGGTGCGGCTCCCGCCAGCGGTCCAGCAGCCGCTGCCCGGCGTCGGCCAGCCCGGCGGTGTCGACGGCACCCGCCCCGCACGCCGCCGCCCGCCACCGCACAATCAGGTCACCCATCCGGTCGAGTCTGCCGGGTCGGACCACCCGGACAGGATTCACCCCGGACAGCGCGGGTAGTACCCGCCGTGGCCCGGGACCGACGACCTCCGTTGCTGCGGCGTACGTCGCTGCGGGAGGGCGCGGTGGACGTGGACGGGGCGCGGATCGCCGAGGCGATGGCGCAACTGAAACACCACGGGCGGGCCACCCTGCGCGACCGCTGGCACCGGCTGCGCGCCACCGCGACCCTCGCTCTCCAGGCCGGCCTGGCCGCCGCGCTCTCCTGGCTGGTCGCACACGAGTTCCTGGGCAACCCGGAGCCGGTCTTCGCGCCCATCTCGGCGGTCGGCACCCTGGCCGCCTCGGTCGGGCAGCGGTTCCGCCGTACCGTGGAGCTGATCCTCGGGGTGGGGGTCGGGGTGGCCGTCGGTGACCTGCTGGTCTACCTGCTCGGCACCGGGCCCTGGCAGCTCGGCCTGATCGTCACCCTGTCCATCGTGGTGACCATCTTCTTCGGTGGCTCGGTGGCGGTGGTCATCCAGGCCGCCGCGACGGCGGTGCTGATCGTCACGCTCAGCCCGTCGGTGAAGAACCTGGAGCTGCCCAGGTTCATCGACGCGCTCGTCGGCGGCGGCATCGCGCTCGTGGTGACCGCGGTGCTGCTCCCGCTCAACCCCCTCCGGGTGATCAACCGGGCCGCCCGGCCGGCGCTCGACCTGCTCGCCGAGCAGCTTGACCGGACCGCCGACGCGCTGCGCGACCGGGACCGGGACGTCGCCCAGAAAGCCCTGGAACGGCTCCGGGACAACAAGGCGGAGCTGACCGACTTCGTCGAGGCGATCGAGGGGGCCAAGGAGACCATCACCATCTCGCCGGCCCGCTGGCACCGGCGCAGCGAGCTGACCCACTACGCCGAGGCCGCCGACCCGATCGAGCGGGCGATGCGCAACAGCGGCACGCTGATCCGACGGTCGGTGACCCTGATCGAGGACGAGGAGCCGATCCCCGAGCCGATGCCGGACGCGGTCGCGCACCTCGCCGAGTCGGTCCGCCTGCTGCGGCACGAGTTCGCGGTGGGGGAGGAGCCGCAGCAGGCCCGGGAACGCGCGCTGCGCGCGGTCAGCGAGGCCGGCCGGGCGTACGCCGAGGGGGTCGGCTTCTCCGGCAGCGTGGTCGTCGCCCAGGTCCGGACCACCGCCAGCGACCTGATGGTCGCCTCCGGCATCGAGCAGGAGGAGGCGAACCGGCTCATCCGGGAGGCGTTCGGGGACTCCGAGCCGGCCCACACCCCGGCCGAGGGGCCCGCGCAGACCCCGAAGCCCCCCGCCACCCCGCCGCTGGGCTGAACCCGGCGTCACCAGCGGAGCCGCGACCGCTCCGGGTGGCCGGCCCGCCGGGGCGGCGCAGTGGTGGCGGGCCGGGTCCCGGCGGGCGGCAGCGCGGTGGTGGGGTGGCCGGCCGGGGCCGGCGGGCGGCAGTGCGGTGGGGTGCCTCAGGCCAGCGTGGCCAGGGCGGCGAGCAGCCGGTCGACCTGCTCCGGGGTGCTGCCCAGGCCGAGGCTGGCGCGGACCGCCGTCGGCGGCAGGTCGCGCCGGCCGCTGCGGGCCGCCGCCTCGGCGAGCAGCCGCCGGGCCAGCGGATGGGCGCAGAACAACCCGTCCCGTACCCCGATGGCGTGGTCCCGGGCCAGGTCGGCGGCGACGCTGGCGGAGTCCCGGCCGGCGACCACGAAGGAGACGATCCCGACGCGGGGCACGTCCGGACCGAACGTGTGCAGCTCCACCACGTGCGGCAGGGCGGCGAGCCCGGACCGCAGCCGGGCCAGCAGGGCCTGTTCCCGGTCGTGCAGCGCGCCCCGGTCGGCGGCGTCGAACGCGGCGCAGACCGCGGCCAGGGCCACCGCGCCGAGCAGATTGGGGGTACCGGCCTCGTGCCGGGCCGGCCCGGTGGTCCACCGCACGTCGTGGGTGGCCGCTCCGACGTGCTCGGTCGCCCCGCCCCCGGCCAGGTACGGCGGGGCGGCGTCCAGCCAGTCCGCCCGGCCGACGAGCACCCCCGTGCCGAACGGCGCGTACAGCTTGTGTCCGGACAGGGCCAGGTAGTCGACGTCGAGCGCGGCGAGGTCCACCGGCGCGTGCGGGGCGAGCTGGGCGGCGTCGACCACGATCCGGGCCCCGTGCCGGCGGGCCACCCGGGCCAGTTCGGCCACCGGCCAGACCTCCCCGGTCACGTTGCTCGCCCCGGTCACCGCGACCAGCACCGGCCGCCCGGCCGCCGGGCCCTCCGCCGCTGCCTTCGGGCCCACCGTCTCCCGGCCCACCGCCGCCGGACCGGCCGTGGGGCGGGGGGTCGTCGATCGGCGCAGCTCGGTCAGTGCGGCGTCCAGCGCGCGGACCGCCTGGGCCGGGCCGCTGGGCACCGGGAGCCGGACCGTCCCGACCGGCCAGGGCAGCAGGTTGGCGTGGTGCTCACCGGCGAAGGTCACCACCGTGGTACCGGCGGGCACCGCCCGCGCCAGCAGGTTGAGCGCGTCGGTGGTGTTGCGGGTGAAGACCACGTGGTCGTCGGCGCGGGCGCCGACGAAGTCGGCCACGGTCTGCCGGGCCTGCTCGTAGGCGAGGGTGCAGCGTCGGGAGAGCGCCCCCGCGCCCCGGTGCACGCTCGCGTACCAGGGCAGCAGCGCGCTCACCGCGTCGGCCGCGGCCCGTACGCACGGCGCGCTGGCCGCGTAGTCGAGGTTGATCTGACCGGGTACGCCCAGCACGTCCAGCGGCCCACCGGGCGCGCTCGGTGCCGTGGGGACGACGGGTGCCGGGCGGGCGGCGGCTGCCGTGGGGAAGCCGGGGGCCGCGGGGACGGCGGGTGCCGTGCAGGCGGTCGGGGCGGTGGACGCGTGGACGACGGGCACGGTGAACTCCAGGGTCCGGGGACCCCGGGCTGCACGCCGGGAACGGGGTCCGCGCTTGCCCGGCACGCGGCTGCGGTCGGGCCCGGTCATCACCCGGGGCACCCCACCGCGAACCTCGACGAGGGTTGCCGGCCAGCAAGCCGGGGCTTGACGCTGGCGCTCGTGACCTACGGACAGGATAGCCGCCGTGAATGCGTCCGGCCGGGGCGGTCCGGGATGGCTACGCTGGCCGCATGGCCGTCACCCCGCCCGGCGGGTCCCCGCCGCCGCCGTCCACCCCGCCCGGCGGGCCGTTCCCGAGTTCGTCGCCGCCCTGGCCCGGTACGGCCCCACCCACGTCCCCGCCCGCCTCCGGGGCCGGAGGCGTCCCGCCGGCTGGGGGAGCCCCCGACGCCGCCCCGCCGGCCGGGGGACCGGCGCAGCTTCCCCGGCGTCGGCTGGGCTGGCGGCGGTTCCTGATCCTGGCCGGGGTCGTCCTGGTGATCGCCGCGTGCGCGCTGTTCATGGTCGTCCGGCTGGGGGCCAGTCTCGGCCCCCAGGCGCTGCTGATCGGGTTGGTCGCGGCGATCCTGCCGGTACCGGTGCTGGTGGCCTGCTTCCTCTGGCTCGACCGGTACGAACCGGAGCCGCTCAAGTACCTGGTCTTCTGTTTCGCCTGGGGTGCCTTCGTCTCCACCGCCGCGTCGCTGACGGTGAACAACTTCTTCGCCGGCCGCTTCGAGGCGTGGGACCTGCCGGTCGCGCTCACCGCCGTGCTGGTCGCGCCCTTCATCGAGGAGTTGACCAAGACGCTCGGGCCGGTCCTGCTGCTGATCTTCCGGCGTCGGGAGTGGTCCGGGATCACCGACGGACTGGTCTACTGCGGCCTCTCCGCGGTCGGGTTCGCCATGGTGGAGAACATCCTCTACCTCGGCGGCCACGGTTACGCCTCGGGGGCCAACGAGTACGGGCCGGCCACCGGCGCGCAGCAGGTGATCGCCATCTTCATCGTCCGGATCCTCCTGTTCGGCTTCGCCCACCCGCTGTTCACCTCGATGGCCGGTGTCGGACTGGGCATCGCCGCGCGGACGGCCGACAAGCGGGTCCGGTTCCTCGCCCCGGCGGCCGGTCTGCTGCTGGCGATGATGCTGCACGGCGCCTGGAACCTGCTGCCCACCCTGGGGGCCGCGATCGGCCAGCCGGTGATCGCGCTGTTCGGCTTCGTGGGCGTGATGTTCCCGATCTTCTTCGGCATGGTCGGCCTGGCGGCCTGGGTGCGCGCCTGGGAGGGGCGGCTCACCGAGCGGATCCTGCCCGAGTACGTCCGGGCCGGCTGGCTCACCCCGCCCGAGGTGGCGGCGCTGGGCAGCCTGGGCCGCCGGCACGCGGCCCGCACCTGGGCCCGCCGGGTCGCCGGGGAGAGCGGCGCGCGGGCCATGCGCGGGTACCAGTTCGCGGCGACCCGGCTGGCGCTGCTGCGCGACGGGATGCGGCGTGGGCTGGACCAGAAGCCGGCGGACCGGGCCCGAACCGCCCACGAGGAGCGGGAACTCCTCGACGCCATCGCCCGGTACCGGTCGTTCTTCGCCGGTCGGGACCCGCAGGCACCGCTCGGCGTCTGGGACGGGGACCGGTACCACCTGCGGTTCCCGGACGGCTCGCAGCGGGACGTGCCCGCCCCGGACGAGCCGGTGGTGCCGATCCCGGTGGTGCTGACCGGGCCACCCCCGGCGCACCCCGCCGGCTACGGCCACCCGGGCGGTCAGGGTCAGCCCGGCGGTTACGGCCACCCCGGCGCTCCGGGGTATGGCGGTGGTCCCGGGCAGCCCGGCGGGTACGGCGGTCACGCTGCCCCGCCTGCGGGCTACGGGCCGCCGCCCGGCTGGTCCGGGCCGCCGCCCGGCCCCTGGTCACACTGAGGGCGGCTCAGGTCATCAGACTGGTGAGGAAGTCGCCGAGGCCCTGGGCCATCGCGACCAGGGCCGCCCCGATCGCCTTGAACATCCGCGCCGCCGATTCCGGTCGGAAGGCCATGAAGTAGATCAGGAACGCGAGGAAACTCCAGGCCAGGACCTTCTTCACGACTACCGGCATCGTCCCTCCCCAGGGCCGGCGGATGTGCCTGGCTTCCCATCGGGAGACGACGCAAACGGCACCCGCAGCGGCGGACGGGTCGGGTACCGGGCAGCGCGGGCCACCGGCCCCGGCCGTCACGGGCCGGCCGGCGACGGGCGGATCGGTCGGAAGGCGGGTCGGTCGACAGTCGCGCCGGTCAGAGGTACAGGCCGGTGGAGTCGGGCTCGACCCGCTCGGCGGCGACGGCGTGCACGTCACGCTCGCGCAGCAGGACGTACCCCCGGCCGTGCAGCTCGACCTCCGAGCGGTCGTCGGGGTCGAAGAGCACCCGGTCGCCGGAGACGATCGAGCGTACGTGCGGGCCGACGCCGACGGCCGTGGCCCAGGCCAGGCGCTTGCCGACGGCGGCGGTCGCCGGGATCACGATGCCGGCGGTGGACCGGCGCTCACCGTCGCTGCCCTCCATCTTCACCAGCACGCGGTCGTGCAGCAGACGGATGGGCAGGCCGGTGTCGAGGTTCTGGTCCGCGGTCACGTCGCAGACGGTACCGTCGCCGCCCGGCGGGCGGCCTGCGGGGTTACGGCGGAGGTCGCCCTGGGCACAGGGTGGCGGAACTGCCGTACGGTGGCTCTGGCGGGCGTACCCTGTCCGCCAGTCGTCCGGGCCGACCGGCCCGCATGCCAGGAGGTGCGCTTGAGCCGCTTCGAGCGGGTACGCGAACGCCTGCGTCGCGCGTACGAGTCGGGTCGGGATTCGGTTCGGGCCAGGCGTACCCGACCCGCCGAGCTGCCCGTGGGAGCCGAGGTGGCCTCGCCGACCTCGCCCGGACCGGTGGCCCCGCCGGCCGCGCCGGTGGTCGGCGCGCCGCCCCCGACCGAGGTGCACGCCTCGACGGTGAGCCGGGACGACGCGGACGTGCCGCACGCGCTGCGGATCGCCGCCGCCTGGTCCTGGCGGCTGATCGTGGTCGGCGTGGTCGCCTGGGCGCTGATCATGGTGGTCGGCCGCATCAAGATCGTGTTCATCCCGCTGGCGGTGGCGCTGCTCTTCTCGGCGCTGCTCGCGCCGGCCGTCGGCTGGCTGCTGCGGGTCCGGCTGCCCCGATCGGCGGCGACCACGGTGGTGCTGGTCGGTGGTCTGGCCGCGGTGGTCGCCACGCTGACCCTGGTGGTCAACGAGTTCATCAAGGGCGTGCCGGAGCTGAGCGCGAACGCGACCGAGGGCGTCCGGCAGATCCAGGACTGGCTCAAGACCGGGCCGCTGCACCTGTCGGACAGCCAGCTCAACCGGTACATCGACGAGATCACCAGGTGGGTCAACGAGAACACCAGCTCGCTGACGAGCGGCGCGTTGTCGACCGCCGCCACCGTGGCGGAGCTGCTGACCGGCACGCTGCTGGTGGTCTTCGCCACCTTCTTCTTCCTGCGTGACGGCAACCGGATCTGGCGGTTCCTGGTCCGCCTGCTGCCGGTGGCCGCCCGGTGGAAGGTCGACGACGCGGGCCGCGCCTCCTGGGAGACGTTGGGCGCCTACGTGCGGGCGACCATCCTGGTGGCCTTCATCGACGCGGTCGGCATCGGCATCTTCCTCGTCGCCTTCGACATCCCGTTCGCCTTCCCGCTGATCGCGCTGGTCTTCCTGGGCGCGTTCATCCCGATCGTCGGGGCCACCCTCTCCGGGGCGGTCGCGGTGCTGGTGGCGCTGGTCGACAGCGGCCCGGTCACCGCGCTGATCATCCTCGCCGCGGTGATCGGCGTGCAGCAGGTCGAGGGGCACATCCTCCAGCCGCTGATCATGGGTCGGGCGGTCGCCATCCACCCGCTCGCCGTGGTCATCGGGGTCGCCGCCGGGGTGGTGCTCGCCGGGATCACCGGCGCGGTGATCGCGGTGCCGCTGATCGCCGTGATCAACACCGCCGTCCGCCGGCTCGCCGCCCGCCGGGTGCCGGACACCCCGCCGGACGCCGTGGTAGTCGCGTCCCAGGCACCCTGAGGGTGAGCCGACCTTCCGGGCCAAGCGGGTGGCCCCGGGTGGGCGCTCAGCTCTTCGCGAGCCGTTCCAGCGCCCCCCGGGCCACCTCGGGCCGGGTCGTGTACCAGAACGGGGGCAGCGACCGGCGCAGGAAGGGGCCGTAGCCGCGCGCCGTCTCCAGCCGTGAGTCGAGCACCGCGACCACCCCCTTGTCGCCGGTCGCCCGGATCAGCCGGCCCACGCCCTGGGCCAGCCGGACCGCCGCGATCGGCACGCTCACCGAGGCGAAACCGGATCCGCCACCGGCGTCGACGGCGGCGGCGCGGGCCGCCGCCAGCGGCTCGTCGGGGCGGGGGAAGGGCAGCCGGTCGATCACCACCAACTGGCAGGAGTCGCCGGGCACGTCCACCCCCTGCCACAGCGACATCACCCCGAACAGGCAGCTCTCGCGTTCCTCCCGGAACCGGCGGACCAGCAGCGGCAGCGCCTCCTCGCCCTGGAGCAGCACCGGCAGGTCGGTCCGCGCGCGCAGCAGCTCCGCCGCCTGCTGCGCGGCCCGTCGGGAGGAGAAGAGCCCGAGGGTACGCCCGCCGAGCGCCTGCACCAGCGCGAGCAGCTCCTCCCCGGCCGCGTCGGGCAGCCCGGAGACGCTGGGCCGGGGCAGGTGCGCGGCGACGTAGAGGATGCCCTGCCGGGCGTAGTCGAAGGGGGAGCCGACGTCGAGCGAGCGCCAGCCCGGCCCCTCGGTGACCGGGCCGGTCGGCGGTGCCGGCGGGGCCGGTGCGGGCGAGCCGTCGGAGCGGCGCCGGTCGGTGGTGCGGGCCAGGGCGGTGGCCGCCGGGGAGGGCGGCGCCGCCGCGGGCGTCTCCAGCCCCAGCGACCGGGCCACCGTGTCGAACCGGCCGCCCAGCGCCAGGGTGGCCGAGGTGGCGACCACCGTGCGCTCCTCGTACAGGTGGGTGGCGAGGGTGCCGGCGACGGAGAGCGGGGCGACCACCAACGCCCGCCGGCTGCCCTGCTCGTGCTTCTCCACCCAGGCCACGTCGTGGTCGGCCTCCTCCAGCAGCCGCTGCGCGGTCGTGGAGAGGTCGTCGAGCACCGCCTTGACCTGCTGCTTGCGCACCGGGTCCGGGTCGTCGGCCTTGACCTCGCCGAGCGCGTCCAGGGCCGCCCGGGTGGCCGAGTCGAGCAGCGTGCACGCCTCGCGGAGCGGGGTCGGCAGCCCACCGGTCAGCCGCCCGGCGGGGGTCTCGCCGAGGCCGACCGCCAGCGCGTCGCCCGCCTCGGTCAGCGCCTCCGCCGTCTCCGGCTTGAGCAGCGGGCGGGCCCGCCGGGCCGAGCGGTCGACGAGGTCCGGTGTCAGCTCGGCCTGCGCCGCCGAGGAGACCCGGTCGGCCAGCTCGTGCGCCTCGTCCACGATGAGCAGCTTGTGCGGCGGGACGATGTGCCGGCCGGCCAGCATGTCCACCGCGAGCAGGCTGTGGTTGGTCACCACGACGTCGGCCTCCCGGGCCCGCGCCCGGGACGCCTCGGCGAAACACTCGTCGCCGAACGGGCACCGCCCGGCCCCGACGCACTCCCGGGCCGGCATCGACACCAACCGCCAGGCCTGGTCGTCCACGCCCGGGTCCAGCTCGTCCCGGTCGCCGGTGTCGGTCTCCATGGCCCAGTCCCGCAGCCGCTGGATCTGCTTGCCGAGCCGGCCGGCCTCACCGAGCCACTTCGTGCCGCCCCCGGGCCGGGGGTCGTCGAAGAGGGTGTCCCCGGGGTCGTCCTCGGTGGAGTTGTCCAGCCGGGCCAGGCAGAGGTAGTGGTGCCGCCCCTTGAGCACCGCGAAGGTGGGCCGGCGGCCGAGCAGCGGGGTGACCGCGTCGGCGAGCCGGGGCAGGTCGTGGTCGACGAGCTGGGACTGCAACGCCAGGGTGGCCGTGGAGACCACCACCGGGCCGTCCACGGTCAGCGCCGGGGCGAGGTACCCCAGGGACTTGCCGGTGCCGGTGCCGGCCTGCACCAGCAGGTGCTCGCCGGACTCGACGCTGGCCGCGATCGCCTCGGTCATCTGCTGCTGGCCGGGCCGGGCCGCCCCGCCGGGCACCGCGCCGACGGCGGCGGCGAGCAGGTCGGGGCCGGTCGGTCGGGCACCCCGGCGGCGACCGCTGCGGGCCGGCGCGGAGGCGGAACCGGTGGCGGTACGGGACGGAGTCACCGTGGCACCGTACCCGCCGGGGCCGACACCGGTCGCGTCCGTCCGGCCCGTGGCGGGTCACCGTACGGCATCGTCGACGCCGGTGTCCGGTTGTTTCCGCACAGCGACGCGTGGGTGGTTATCGGCTAGGGTGGGGACTCATGCCGAGCGACGTGGTCCGTGTGATCTACCGCAAGTACGACGGCAACGCGCACCGCGACTACCCAGCCCGTCGACTGGCCGAGGACGACCTCGGGGTCTGGCTCGGGGTGACCGCCGGCACCGAGTCGATCTACCACGGGCGGCCGTCGGTCGAGCAGATCCCGTTCGTGCTGCTGGTGCCCCACCACGCCTGGTGGACCTGCATGTTCAACCCGGAGCCACGCACCAGCGAGGTCTACTGCGACATCGCCACCCCGGCCCGCTGGGAGGACGACCACACGGTCCACCTGGTCGACCTGGACCTCGACGTGGTGCGCCGCCGGGCCACCGGCCTGGTCGAGCTGCGCGACGAGGACGAGTTCGCCGACCACCGGGTCCGCTTCGGGTACCCCGACGACCTGGTGGTGAAGGCCGAGGCGGCGGCGCGGTGGCTGCTCGGCACGTTGGGTGACGGCACCGAGCCGTTCGCCACGTCGTACCGGAAGTGGCTCGCCCTGGTGGTCTGACCGCCGCGCGGCGGGCACCGGTCGGGGACAGCGGTCGCCGGCACCGGTCGCCGGAGGGATCCGGACCGGTCATGATCGCAGGATGAACGCACCCTCGGACGTCCTGGCCCCTGTCGGCGCGAGCCTGCGTGACCTGCTCCGGGTCGCGCCGGCCGGCACCCCGGTCGACCTCGCCGCGATCGACCCCCGGTCCACACCGGGGCTGCCCGGTGTCGAGGCCACCGGCGTGGACCGCAAGGACTGGGCGCGGGCGCAGGTCCGGCTGATCGGCGCCGAGCTGGCCCAGCAGCAGGAGATGCTCTTCGCCTCGGCCAAGGTCGCCGGGGCCGTGCCGGCCGACGCCACGGTCGACGGCAGCGGCGCGGTGGGCCGTGGCGGCGGGACCGGCGCGGGCGACGGCGGCAGCGCGGCACGGCGGGTGCTGCTGGTGCTCCAGGCGATGGACTGCGGCGGCAAGGACGGCACGATCAAGCGGGTCGCGGGCGCGATGAACCCGCTGGGCCTGCACATCCGCTCGTTCGGCCCGCCCACCGCCGAGGAACTGCGGCACGACTTCCTGTGGCGGATCGAGCGGGCCCTGCCGCCGGCCGGGTACGTCGGGGTGTTCAATCGCTCACACTACGAGGACGTGCTGGTCGCCCGGGTCGACGGGCTGATCGAGGAGGCCACCTGGCGGGCCCGGTACGACCGGATCAACGCCTTCGAGCGGGACCTGGCCGACGACGGCGTGGCGGTGGTGAAGGTCATGCTGCACATCTCCCACGCCGAGCAGGGCACCCGGCTGCTGGAGCGGCTCACCGACCCGCGCAAGCACTGGAAGTACCAGCCGGCGGACGTCGACGCCCGCGCCCGGTGGGACGAGTACCAGGCCGCGTACGCCGAGGCGTTGACCCGGTGCGGGACGGACGCCGCGCCCTGGTACGTGGTCCCGGCGGACCGCAAGTGGTACCGGGACTGGGCGGTCGCGCACCTGCTCCGGGAGACGTTCGCCGGCCTGCGGCTGGGGTACCCACCGGCCGGCTTCGACGTGGCCGGCGAACGGGAGCGGCTGCTGCGGGAGCTGGGACGGTCGAGGTGAACGTCAGGTGAACGACCGATGAATGGCATCTGATCAGGGGTGGGCCGCCGGAAAGCCGGTTCGGGGGCCTCTTAGCATTCCCAGTTGCGGGCAACCCACAGCGGGCGCCGGCCACCCCTACCACCCGATACGACGAGGTCCCTGCTGTGAAGTTTTCCTTCCGCCCGAACGAGGGCGCCTTCTACGAGCTCTTCACCAGGGCGGCGCAGAACCTGGTGAAGGGTACCGAGCTGCTGAACGAGCTGGCCCTGCCCGGCGTCGAGGTCCAGTCGGTCAGCGAGCGGCTCACCGAGGTCGAGCACGACAGCGACCAGATCACCCACGACCTCTACAAGAAGATCAACTCCACCTTCATCACCCCGTTCGACCGCGAGGACATCTACCGTCTCGGGTCGCTGCTGGACGACGTGATGGACCACCTGGAGGCGGTCGGCAACCTGCTCTACCTGTACGGGCTCACCCAGCTCCCCTCGCTGCCCCGCGAGATGCACGAGCTGGTCAACGTTCTCGACCAGCAGGCCCGGCTCACCGCCGAGGCGATGCCCCGGCTCAAGGGGCTCAAGGACCTCGAGGACTACTGGATCGAGTGCAACCGCCTGGAGAACGACGGTGACCAGGCGTACCGGATGCTGCTGGTCCGGCTCTTCTCCGGCGAGTACGACGCGCTGACCGTGCTCAAGATGAAGGAGGTCGCCGACGAGTTGGAGGCCGCCTGCGACGCCTTCGAGCACGTGGCGAACACCGTCGAGACCATCGCGGTCAAGGAGTCCTGAGCCCCGTGAGTCCGGAACTCATCGCCGTGTTGGCGGTGATCGGGATCGCCCTGGTGTTCGACTACACCAACGGCTTCCACGACGCCGCCAACGCGATCGCGACAAGCATCTCCACCCGGGCGCTGACCCCCCGGGTCGCCCTGGGCATGGCCGCGATCGGCAACTTCATCGGCGCGCACTTCGGCGCCGAGGTCGCCAAGACCGTCGGTAGCGGCCTGGTCAGCCTCCCCACCGGCCGGGCCAGCCTCGGCATCGTCTTCGCCGGGGTGATCGGCGCGATCACCTGGAACATCATCACCTGGTACTTCGGGCTCCCCTCGTCCTCGTCGCACGCCCTGATCGGTGGCCTGGTCGGCTCCACCCTCGCGGCCTCCGGCACGGTGCTCTGGGGCGGCATCGGCAGGGACGTCGTGATCCCGATGATCCTCTCGCCGATGGTCGGCTTCGTGCTCGGCTACATCGCGATGATCGCCGTACTGTGGATCTTCCGGAAGGGGCACCCGGGCAAGCTCAACCGGGGCTTCCGCTGGGCGCAGACCGCCTCCGCCGCCGCCATGTCGGTCGGCCACGGCATGCAGGACGCCGCCAAGACCATCGGCATCGTGGTGCTCGCCCTCTACGTCGGCGGGTACCAGGACGACCCCGCCTACATCCCGGAGTGGGCCTTCTGGACCTCGGCGGCGGTGCTGGCGGCCGGCACGTACGCCGGTGGCTGGCGGATCATCCGTACCCTCGGTCGCAAGATCATCGACCTGCGACCGCCGGAGGGCTTCGCGGCGGAGACCGTGGCCAGCGGCGTGCTCTACTTCAACGCCCTGGTCCTCGGCGCCCCGATCTCCACCACCCACACCATCACCTCGGCGATCATGGGCGTGGGCGCCACCAAGCGGCTCTCCGCCGTGCGGTGGGGCGTGGCCGGCAACATCGTCGGCGCCTGGATCCTCACCTTCCCGGCCGCCGGCAGCATCGGCGCCCTGATGTACTTCCTGGTCCGTCCCCTCTTCTAGCCCGGTGTAAGGAAGGGCCCCTTATTAACAGACGTCTGTTAATAAGGGGCCCTTCCTTACACCCTCAGCGGTAGTCGACGCCGATCTGGGCGCGGATGGTGTCCAGCAGGGACATCACCTCCAGAGTGGTGGAGTGCGGGACGAGCGGGCTCTCGGTCAGCCCCTCGGCGAGGCAGCGCTGCACCTCGATCGCCTCGTACTGGTACCCCGACCCGACCGGCTCGACGACGATGGTCTCCGGCTCCGCGCCGGCCCGGTGCACGGTCGCCTCGTACGGGCGGAAGAACGGGTCGGCGAGTTCGATCCGGCCGGTGGTGCCGCCGAGCACCGCCCGTACCGGGGTCTGCCCGACGATGCCGCAGCTCAGCGTGGCGACCGCGCCCGAGTCGTAGCCGAGGACGATGCCGGTGTTCTCGTCCACCCCCTCCGGGCTGATCTTCGCCCAGGACCGGACGTGTTGCGGGACGCCGAGCAGCAGGTGCGCCAGGCTCACCGGGTACACCCCCAGGTCGAGCAGGGCCCCGCCGCCGAGGGCCTTGGCCCGCATCCGGCTCTCCGGCGGGAACGGCCCGCCCAGCCCGAAGTCCGCCTGCACGGTGGTGAGCGTGCCGATCGCGCCGTCGGCGACCAGGTCGCAGATTCGACGGATCAGCGGGTTGCACCGCATCCACATCGCCTCCATGAGGAAGATCCCCCGGGTGCGGGCGGCCTCGACCAGCGTGGTGCTGTCGGCGAGGTCGAGCGTGAACGGCTTCTCCACGAGCGCCGCCCGACCGGCGTCGAGGCAGGTCGTCGTCGCCTCGAAGTGGGCGGAGTGCGGGGTCGCGACGTACACGACGTCCAGGTCGCTGTCCGCGGCCAGCTCGGCCCAGGAGCCGTACGCCCGCTCGATGCCGTGCCGGGCGGCGAAGGCCTCGGCGCCGGCGAGGGTACGCGAGCCCACCGCGACGAGTTCCGCTCCCGGCACCAGACGGAGATCCTCGGCGAACTGTGCGGCGATGTTTCCGGTGGCGAGAATGCCCCAACGTGTCATGCCGCGACGCTAGCCCAGGTCGCGGTAGCGCTCCCACTGAAGATCCACCGATCGGGAACTAGGCTCGCGTCATGACCACCCAGCCCGAGCGCGTCGCCGCCCCCGCCGCCCTGGTGGCGCACGCCCGCCGGTTCCACGCCGAGGGCGGCGTCCCGGCGGTGCCCCGGGTTGCCGCCACCGTGCTGCTGCTGCGCCCGGCCGGTCCCGGTTTCGAGGTGTACCTGATCCGTCGGGTCGCCGCGATGACCTTCGGTGGCATGTACGCCTTCCCCGGCGGCGGGGTCGACCCGTCGGACTCGCGGACCCACCCCGGTTGGGCCGGGCCGGACCCGCGGGGGTGGGGCGACCGGCTGGCGCTCGACCCGGCGGCGGCCCGCGCGGTGGTCTGCGCCGCCGCCCGGGAGGTCTTCGAGGAGGCGGGGGTCCTGCTCGCCGGCCCGGACCCGGCGAGCGTGGTCGGTGACGTCAGCTCCGACGACTGGGAGGCGGCCCGGCAGGACCTGGAGCAGCGGCGGACCCACTTCGCCGAGTTCCTGGCCGGGCGCGGGCTCACCCTCCGGTCGGACCTGCTGCTGCCGTGGAGCCGGTGGGTCACCCCGGAGTTCGAGCCGCGCCGCTTCGACACGTACTTCTTCGTCGCCCTGCTGCCGCAGGGGCAGCGGACCCGGGACGTCTCCGGCGAGGCCGACCACACCCTGTGGCTGCCGCCGGCCGAGGCGGTCCGCCGCGCCGAGGCCGGGGAGCTGACCATGCTCCCGCCGACGCGGATGACGTTGGCGCAGGTCGCGGCGGCCGGCGACCTGGCCGGGGTGGCGCGGGCGGCGGCCGTCCGCGACGCCGCGACCCCGGTCATGCCCCGCCTGGTCGACCTCGACAGCGAATCCCCCCACTTCACGCTGGGCTGACGGGGACGGCGGCCGGCCCGACGACGGCCGCCCGGATCGCGGAAACCGGATGTTCTCGATCTCGGCCTACCCTGGCTGCATGAGCCGGTACACGCACCTGGCGGACTTCGACCAGTTGGCCGGGATGCTCGCCGTCGCCAGCCGCGACCTCTGCCCGGTGATCCGGCGGGCGAGCGCCGCCCTGCTGGAGGTCGACGCGGAGGCGGGCCGGACGGTGCGGGCCGAGGTGGCCGTCGCCCGGGAACTGCACGACCGGATCGACGGGTCGGTGCCGGCGGTGCTGGCCCGGCGCCAGCCGGTCGCCTCCGACCTGCGGCTGATCGTCGCCGGGCTGCGGATGAACGGGGACATGCGCCGGATGGGGGCGCTCGCCGGGCACATCGCCGGTGTGGCGCTGGCCCGGTACCCGGAGCCGGCGCTGCCGGCCCAGGTCCGCCCCACCTTCGTGGCGATGGCCGACGCGGCGGCCCGGCTGGCCGACAAGGCCGCGCTGGTGCTGGCGACCCGGGACCGGGTCGACGCGATCCAGGCCGGGCTGGACGACGACGTGCTGGACGCGCTGCAACGCTCGTTGTTCACCAAGCTCACCGACGACTGGCCGTACGGGATTCCCGCCGCCGTCGACGTGGCGATGCTCGGCCGGTACTACGAACGCTTCGCCGACCACGCGGTTGGTGTCGCCCGCCAGGTCGCCTACCTGGTCCTCGGCAGCCGCTGAGCGTCGCCCCGGGGCGGAGACCGGCGCGGGAACCCGAGGTGGACACACGTGTCAGTGCGTTCATCTTTCGGACATTCCAGCCTCAGCTCGCGGCAATCTTCTTTCCGGAACCTGTTCACCTGTGGTTCACCAAGTGCCGGGAAGCCGGCTACCTGCCACTCCTAGCGTCGGCGTCGTCAGGTCGGGATGGCCGGACAACCCCTAGAGAGAGGCAATTCTGAGGTGAACCGCAACGTGCTCTCGCGGCGCGTCCTCGCCGGCGTAGCGCTTGCCGCGCTCGCACTTACTGGCTGTGGCACCAGCGACAGCGACAGCGACACCCCGGGCTCCGGCAACAACGCCGGCGGCGAGTACGCCAGCCTTTCCGGTGAGCTGAAGGCTTCCGGCGCAAGCTTCCCCGACGCGTACTACCAGGAGGTCATCACGGCCTTCAAGGAAGTCGCGCCCAACGTGACCGTCAACTACAACGCCACCGGCTCCGGCACCGGCAAGAAGCAGTTCGGCGAGGGCCTGACCGACTTCGCGGGCACGGACAGCCTGGTGAAGGACACCGACGGGGTCGCCGCCGGCTCCTACCTGTACGTGCCGACCGTCGCCGCCCCGATCACGGTCAGCTACAACCTCCAGGGCGTGGACAAGCTCCAGCTCAGCGCGGACACCCTGGCCAAGATCTTCCAGGCCGAGATCAAGACCTGGAACGACCCGGCCATCGCGGCCGACAACCCGGGCGTGACCCTGCCGGCCACCCCGATCACCGTGGCGCACCGGTCCGACGGCTCCGGCACCACCAACAACTTCACCAAGTACCTCGCCGCCGCCGCTCCGAACACCTGGAAGCTGGGCAGCGGTGACACGGTGAACTGGCCCTCGAACACCCAGGGTGGCGAGAAGAACACCGGCGTGGCGCAGATCGTCAAGCAGGCCGACGGTGGCATCGGCTACGTCGACCTGAGCGACGCCAAGGCGAGCGAGCTGAAGTTCGCCGCCATCAAGAACAAGGACGGCCAGTTCGTCGAGCCGTCGATCGAGGGCACCACCTCCGGCCTGGAGGGCGCCGAGGTCGCCGAGGACCTGAGCTACAACCCCCTCGACGCCGCCGGGGCCAGCGCGTACCCGATCACCGCCCCGACCTTCCTGCTGGTGAAGACCAGCTACGACGACCCGGCCAAGGCCGAGCTGGTCAAGGGCTTCGTGAAGTACCTGCTCAACGACGGCCAGGACCTGGCCAAGGAGATCGACTTCGCGCCGCTGCCGGCGTCGCTGAAGGAGAAGGCGCTCGCCCAGGTCGACAAGATCCAGGGCTGATCAGGACCGAGATCGCGTTGGCGACACCGCACGGGGACGGGATCGAGGAGATCCCGTCCCCGCACGGGTAGCCGGAGCCGCTGGAGACAAGGTGACCCTGACAGAGAACAAACCCGAGACCCGGCCCAGCCTGGCCCCCCAGAAGGGCGGCCTGCTGGCCGACCGCGCCTTCTCGTGGTGGACCCTCGGCACCGGCCTGCTGGTGCTGGGGATCCTCGCCCTCATCCTGATCACCACCGTGCGGGAGGCCTGGCCGGCCTTCGTGGAGATGGGCTTCCGGTACGTCACCGAACGCACCTGGGACCCCAACCCCGCCGAGGGCGCCCCGATCTTCGGAGCCCTCTCCTTCATGTACGGCACCGCGGTCACCTCGCTGATCGCGCTGCTCATCGCGGTCCCGGTCTCCATCGGGATCGCCCTGTTCATCACCGAGCTGGCCCCGCGCCGGCTGCGCGGCTCGGCGATCACGGTGATCGACCTGCTCGCCGCCGTACCCTCGGTGGTCTTCGGGCTCTGGGGGGTGTTGGTGCTCGCCCCGATCCTGGTCGACTTCTACCGGGGGGTGCACGACGTCTTCTCCGGCGTCCCGGTGCTCGGCACCATCTTCGGCGAGGCGGCCAGCGGCCGGAACTTCATGACCGCCGGGCTGATCCTGGCCATCATGGTCACCCCGATCATCACCTCCATCTGCCGGGAGGTCTTCGGGACCGTCCCGCAGGCGGACAAGGACGCCGCCCTGGCGCTGGGGGCCACCCGCTGGGAGATGATCCGGGGGGCCGTCTTCCCGCACAGCTTCGGCGGGATCACCGGGGCCGTGATGCTCGGCCTCGGCCGGGCGATGGGGGAGACGATCGCCGTCGCGCTGGTCGTCGGCGGCTCCACCAACCTCTCCGCCAACCTGTTCGAGCCCGGTAACACCATGGCCGCCGTCATCGTCCAGCAGTTCGGCGAGTCGACCGGCACCTACACCGCGGCCCTGATCGGGCTCGGCGTGGTGCTCTTCGGGATGACCGTACTGATCAACCTGGCCGCCCAGCGGATCGTCCGCCGGGCGGAGGCCAGGATGAGGGGAGGGGTGGCGTGACCACCACCGCGACTCCGCCCGCCACCGGTCGTGGCCAGGGCGCACCGGACCTGAGCCGGGGCGCCCTGTCGATGCGTCGGCGGGTGGTCAACCACGTCGCCTCCGGCAGCATCCATTTGGCCCTGCTCCTGGCGGTGATCCCGCTGGGGCTGGTCATCTGGACGGTGCTCAACCGGGGAGCCGGGGTGATGAGCCTGGACTTCCTCAACGCCGACATCCCCAACTCGTACCGTCGGGAGGGGCCGGGCATGGGTCCGGCGATCGTTGGCACCCTGCTGATCACCGGCATGGCCTCCCTGATGGCCATCCCGCTCGGGGTCTTCGGCGCGATCTACCTCAACGAGTACGGCAAGCAGAAGCCGCTGGCCCGGACCATCCGGCTGATGGCCGACGTGATGACCGGCGTGCCCTCGATCGTGATGGGCCTGTTCATCTACATCTCCTGGGTGCTGGTGGTCGGCCGGTTCACCGGCTTCGCCGGGTCCCTGGCGCTGGCCTGCCTGATGCTCCCGGTGGTGATCCGCAGCAGCGAGGAGATGCTCCGCCTGGTCCCCGACGAGCTGCGCCAGGCCAGCCTGGCCCTGGGGGCCCGCAAGTGGCGGACCATCCTGACCGTGGTGCTGCCCGCCGCCATCTCCGGCATCACCAGTGGCGCCCTGCTGGCGGTGGCCCGCGCGGCCGGCGAGACCGCCCCGATCGTCATCGTGACCGGCATCGTCTTCTCCACCAACACCAACCTGTTCGACGGGTCGAACACGGCGCTGCCGGCGCAGATCTTCCGCAACGCCAGCCAGCCCTTCGTCGGTGCCCAGGACCGGGCCTGGGGAGCGGCCCTGACCCTGATCGTGATCGTGGTCCTCTTCACGATCGTCTCCCGCGTCATCGCCAACCGCTTCGCCCTGAAGGAGCGCTGAACCATGCCTACTGCGAACACCCCCGCCGGCACCGTGACCTCGCACCCCTCGGTCTCCGTCAGCGCACCCTCCGCCGGCTGGAACGACGCCGGGGTGGACACCCCGGACGGGGCCGCCACCACGGTGATGAACCTGGCGGACGTCAGCGTCCACTACGGCAGCTACGAGGCCGTCCGGGGCACCTCCATGCCGATCCGGCAGAACCAGATCACCGCCATGATCGGCCCCTCGGGCTGCGGCAAGTCCACCATCCTGCGGTCGCTGAACCGGATGAACGACCTGATCGCCGGGGCCCGGGTCACCGGCTCGGTCACGTACCACGGGCAGGACATCTACGCCAAGGACGTGGACCCGATCCAGGTCCGCCGCCGGATCGGCATGGTCTTCCAGAAGCCGAACCCGTTCCCCAAGTCGATCTACGACAACGTGGCGTACGGGCTGCGGATCAACGGGATCAAGGGCAAGCTCGACGACCACGTCGAGGAGGCCCTGACCGGCGCCGCCCTCTGGGACGAGGTCAAGGACAAGCTGAAGACCAGCGGCCTGGCCCTCTCCGGCGGCCAGCAGCAGCGGCTCTGCATCGCCCGGACGATCGCGGTGAAGCCGGACGTGATCCTGATGGACGAGCCCTGCTCGGCCCTCGACCCGATCGCCACCAGCAAGATCGAGGACCTGATGTACGAGCTGTCGAAGTCGTACACCATCGTCATCGTCACGCACAACATGCAGCAGGCCGCGCGGGTGAGCCACTACACCGCGTTCTTCACCGCCGAGGTGGACGAGAAGCAGGTGCGGCACGGCCGGCTGGTGGAGTTCGACCAGACCTCGCGGATCTTCACCAACCCGGGGGACAAGCGGACCGAGGACTACATCACCGGCCGCTTCGGCTGACCGCTCCGATCCACCCCGGCAACGGGGGCGAACACCAGGATGGGCCGGTCCGGCCGGGAGGCCGTCTGCCGAGGGAAGGCGATGTGTCCGTCGACGATGCGGATTCCGAGCTGGTGCACATCGCCGTGCCGGCGGCGTACGTGCCGCACGTCGCCGCGCTCCTGGCCGAGCTGGACGGCTGGGGTGGCGAGGCGCGGCCGGCGCCCCGGCAACCACGCCCCCGACCGCCGGAGGCCGTGGAGTGGCCGACGCCGGAGCTGAGCCGGTTCGCCCGGGGGCGCTCCAAGAGCCACGACACCGTGCTGCGGATGCTCGACCTGCTGGCGACCCGGCCCGGCGAGTGGTTCTCGGCGGAGGAGGTCTGCGCGGCCATCGCGGTGCCCCGGCACCGGCTCGGCGGGGCGCTGGCCGGGGTGAGCCGGATGCTGCGGTCCCACCCGGCCTACCGCGACCTGGGGCTGCCGCTCAACCGGTACGTGCCCAGTTCGCTGGACGGCGAGACCGGCACCTTCTACTGGGTGAGCCCGGAGCAGGCCCGCCGGTGGCGGCAGGTACGTGGCGACCGGGGGTCGACCCCGCCCCGCCCCGGCTGACCGTCCCGGGTGGCCGTCCCGGCTGGCCGGGCCGCCCCGTCAGCCGAGGTGGTAGTTGACGTGCGCCGCCCAGCGGGCGAAGCCGAGCCGCTCGTACAGGGCGACGGCGGCGGTGTTCGACTCGTCGACGTAGAGCATCACCCGGTCCAGGCCGCGCCGGTCCCGCAGGTACGCCAGGCCGGCGCTGGTCAGCGCCCGACCGAGCCCGCCGCCGTGCGCCGCCGGGTCGACGCCCACCACGTACACCTCGCCGGTGCGGGCCGAGCCGGGGCGCTCGTGCACCTTGGTCCAGTGGAAGCCGAGCAGCCTCCCGGTGGTGTCGACGGCGAGCAGGAAACCGGCCGCGTCGAACCACGGCTCGGCGAGCCGTGCCCGCAGGTCCGCCTCGGTCCAGCGGCCCTGCTCCGGGTGGTCGGCGAAGGCCCGTGCGTTGAGCGCCAGCCAGTCGGCGTCGTCCTGACCGGGGCGGAACGCGCGCAGCGTCACCCCCTCCGGCAGGCGCGGCGGGTCCACCGGGGCGGTCAGGGGCCGGCGCAGTTGCCAGAGCACCCGCGCCCGGGTGAAGCCGAGGTCGACGGCGAGCGCGGCGGCAGAGGGATGGTCCCCGTGCGCCCAGGCCCGCAGCGGCCCGGTCGCCGCCGCCAGCACCCCCCGGGCCAGCGCCCGGCCGGTGCCCCGCCGCCGGTGCCCCGGGTGGACGGCCAGTTCCACCCCGGTCCCGGTGGCGACGTCCGTGGTGTCCAGGTGGGCGTACCCGGTCAGGGTGCCGTCGGGAGCGCGGGCGGTGAGGTGCACGGCCGGCGCGTCGGCGTCCCGCAGCCGGAGCAGGACGTGTTCGTCCAGCGGGTCCGCGCCGTCGCTGTCGCCGGCGGCCCGCGCCAGCGCGAGCACCTCGGTGGTCTCGGTGGCGGAGAGCCGGTCGGCCCGGGTCACCTGGTCTGCGGTCGGCGCGGTGCTGCTCACCCCGCCACCGTAGTCCTCAGGTGGCCCCGGTGGGGAGCGCGTCGAAGTGGTACCGGCCGGTCAGCTCGGGCAGCACGTACCGGAGGGCGTCGATGGTGCCCTGCCGGTTGCCCCCGGCGTCGTGCAGCAGCACGACCGCACCGGGCCCGACGTAGGTGTCGAGGACGGTGGCGATCCGTTGCGCGCCCGGGGCCCGCCAGTCCGACGGGTCGACGTTCCAGTGCAGCGGGGTCATGCCGAGTTCCCGGGCCACCGACACCACCGGGTACGTCCAGGCGCCGCCGGGTTGCCGGAACCAGACGACCGGGGCGTCCGGCGCCGCCGCCCGGATCGCCTGGCTGGTCCGGATCAGGTCGGCCCGGATGACGTCCGGGGAGCGCTTGCCGAGCAGGGTGTCGTGGTTCCAGGAGTGGTTGCACAGGGTGTGCCCGTCGGCCACGATGGCCCGGATCAGGTCCGGATGGTCGCGCGCGTTCTCCCCGACCACGCAGAAGGTGGCCTTGATCTGGTGCTCGCGGAGCACGTCGAGCGCCTGCGGGGTGTAGCGCGGGTCGGGCCCGTCGTCGAAGGTGAGGGCCACCTCGGTGGTTCCGGTGGTGATCTGGGTGCCGTACGGGCCCCCGCCGGCGGGCTGCTGCGGGTCGGCGTCCTGGGTCGATTCGCTCGACGCGCTCGACTCGCTCGACGCGCTGGGGGAGGGGACGCCGGTACCGGGGAACGGGGCCTGGTCGGCGTACTGGGGGCCGGTGAGCGAGGTGGTGCCCAGCCCGGACGGGGGGTGCCCGGCCGGGTCGCTGACCAGGCTGCGACCGAGCGCGTACGCGGAGCCCAGCAGCGCGACCACGACCAGGGTGACCAGGACGGCGGTCCGCCCGGCCAGGGTGGAGCGCATCAGCGGTCCCGTCCCGGGCGCCCGGCCGGTGCGACGTGCCCGGCGGCCGGGGCGGCCGGTCCGGCCGCCGCGACCGACGTGGTGTACGCGGTTGTCGTGTCCCCCGTCGACGCAGCCACCGTCGCCCCCTCCTGCCGAATCCGGCACTCAGGATATGACCGATCAGTGGGGCGAAACGGGCGAATACGAACAACTACCGGATCGGCGGATCAGACGGGGATGGGGGTGCTCTCCGTGTCCGGCAGCGACCGCGACGGCGGCACGACGAACTTGTACCCCACCTGGCGGACCGTGCCGATCATCGACTCGTACTCCGAGCCGAGCTTGGCGCGCAGCCGCCGGACGTGCACGTCGACCGTACGGGTGCCACCGAAGTAGTCGTAGCCCCAGACCTCGCGCAGGAGCTGGTCGCGGGTGAAGACCCGGCCCGGGTGCTGGGCGAGGAACTTCAGCAGCTCGAACTCCTTGTACGTGAGGTCGAGCGGGCGGCCCTTGAGTCGGGCGGCGTAGGTGTCCGGGTCGATGGTCAGCTCGCCGGCCCGGATCGAGCCGCCGGCACCCGAGGTGGCGTTGCTCAGCCGGCCGACCGCCAGCCGCAGCCGGGCCTCCACCTCGGCCGGGCCGGCGGAGGCGAGGATGACGTCGTCGACGCCCCAGTCCGCGTTGAGCGCGATCAGCCCGGCCTCGGTGACCACCGCGACCAGCGGCACCCCGAGCCCGGTGGCGTGCAGCATCCGGCAGGTCGCGCGGGCCTCGCTCAGCTCGGAGCGGGCGTCGACCAGGACGGCGTCCGGGCTCGGCCCGGCGACCAGGGTGCGCACGTCGCGGGGCGCGGTGCGCACCGAGTGTGGCAGCAGGTCCAGCGCGGGCAGCACCGCGGATGGTTCGCCTGCGCGTGCGGTCACCAGCAGCAGGATCTCCACACGATCACCTCCGTCCCGGCGGCCACTAGCCGCGCGCGACCAGCGGCGTCCGGTGGGATGCACCGCTGAGAACTGACGTTGGCCCGGCGTCAGGATCTGACGTCTGGTCCCGGCGTCGCTGGCGGGCGGGTAAGTGCTGTCGAGCCTAACCGATGACCTCTGCCTGGCCATCCCCCCTTATCCCGTTCGTCACCCTTAACCCCAAATTGCGGATCAGGTTTTAACCTGGCCGAAACCGTGTTCCCCGGATCTGCCGCCCGGTCTGGCACGATCGGGGCGTGTATCCCTCCACCCCGCCCGAGACCGGACGTGACCCGTGGGCCGACGACGACGCGGACCGGTCCGACCGGGCCCCCGCACCACGGACCGGACCCGACGACACCGGGGAGCGGCGGGGACGGGGCCGGCCCCGCCGGTTCCGCAAGAGCGGTGAGCCCGCGCGCCGCCCGGACGACGAGGTGGACGCGGTCGAGGACGAGGAGGACGAGCCCCCGGTCGAGGTGCGCCCGCCGCTCGCGCTCGCCGTCGCCGGCTTCGCCGCGCTGCTCTGCCTCGGCCTGGTGCTCGGCGCGCAGACCGCCGGCCCCGGGCACCGGCTGCCCTTCGCGGTCATCGTGCTCGGCGTGCAGATCCTGTTCATCCTGGCCTGGACGATGGCGGCCCGCCCGCCCGCGCTGCTGGTGGTCGCCGTGGTCAGCGCCGGGGCCGGGGTGGTCGCCGACGTCGCCGCCGTCCGCTCCGCCGAGGCCGGCGCGGGCCCCCTGGGGTACGCCGCCGTCGGGGGCTTCGTCCTCGCCGTCCTCGGTCAACTCGTCCGTCGGGTGGACCGGCGGCGGGTCACCGACTCGCTCGGGGCCACCCTGCTGACCGTACTCGGCGTGGTGGCCTTCGCCGGCCTGCTGGTCCTCGGCCGGATCCCGGCCGGTACCCAGGCGGTCACCGTCTGCCTGGCCGCCGCCGGCGTGGCGCTCACCGTGGCCCGGCTGACCGACGCGGTGCTGCCCTGGCCCCGGCTGGCCCCGCAGGTGCCCCGGGGCGCGGCCGGCGTGGTCGCCGGCGCGATGGTCGGCACGCTGGCCAGCGCGGTCTTCGGCAGCTACCTGGTCGCCCCGTTCACGCCCACCCGGGCCGCCCTGATCGGGCTGCTCGCGGCGGTCAGCGCCGTGCTGACCGACCTCGCCGTCGGGTACGCCGAGGCGGGTCGGCTGATGGCCGGGGAACCGCCCACCATGTGGATCGCCCGGCACCTCCAGGGGCCGCTCGGTGGCTTCGCCACGGCGGCGGCGGCCGCGTACCCGATGTGTCTGTTGTTGCTCTGAGCCGCAGATTGAGATTTCCTCGCACCGGGTAATCCCGGCGGCGACCCGGGGCCACCGGCAGAGCGGCCCCCGGGAACGGACGTTCCCAGGACGAGCAGCGGACAGGAGGCGGCGTGGCGGAGAGCTACCCGGCGAACGAGGGACGGCCCCGGCGACGCGGACGCAAGGTGCTCGTCACCCTCGTCGTCCTGCTGCTGGTCCTCGGCGGGCTGGCGGTGGTCGCCGACCGGGTGGCGGTCGCCGTGGCCGAGCGCGCCATCGCCGACCAGGTCCGCCAGGAGGTGGCCCGGCAGCAGGTCGAGTCGGCGCCGCCGGAGGTGCAGGTCGGCGGCTTCCCCTTCCTCAACCAGGTGGTCGCCGGGCGGTACGACCGGATCACCATCCGGCTGCGCGACGTGCGCGGCTCGGTCCAGGGCAACGCGGTCAACCTGCCCGCCCTCGACATCGACGCGCGTAACGTCCGGGCGTCGCTGGACACGCTGCGCTCCGGGCAGGGCGACGTGGTCGCCGAGACCGTCGACGGCACCGGCACGATCAGCTACGACAGCCTCGCCGCGCTGCTCGACCGGCCGGGCCTCAAGCTCGGCGAGCGGGACGGCCGGCTCGCCGTCACCGCCCCGGTGGACATCCTCGGCCAGCAGCTCACCGTCAGCGGCACCGCCGAGGTGACGGTGAGCGAGCAGGGGCAGGTCGCGCTCAAGGTCGACGAGGTGGACGCCGAAGGGCTGCCCGCCGTGCCGCTGGCCCGTACCCTGCTCAACAACTGGGCCCAGGGGATCTCCATCGACGTGCCGCTGCCCGAACTGCCGTTCCAGTTGACCGTCCGCGAGGTCCGGCCGCTGCCCGGCGGGCTGGCCGTCACCGCCGACGCGCGGGACGTGCCGATCAACCAGGCGGCCGGCTGAGAGCCCGACCGGTCGACCGGTCGGGCTCGGCCGAGGCGTCTCGGATGCTGGTCGGTCACCTGGCGTTCGGGGCGGTGGCTGGTAGGCTCCCTGCCCATGGGGACGCTCCTCACCAAACGGCGCGCGGTCGACCTGTGCCGCGTGGCCACCTGCCTGTGTCGCCCCGTCATCTGACGGCGGGGCTGTCCCTGGTCGCCTAGCGACCATCCGGCACGCAGGGTCCGCGTACCCTCTGATGCCTCCCAATACGCCCGGCAGCGGCGCCGTCGCACGAACCCGTGATCCGTCCGTCCCATGGGTCCCGCGCGTGGTGCGACCACAACACCCGATGCCCTCCGCGCGCTGGCTCACCATCCATCCTCACCAGGGAGTGATCTGATGAGTCGCGACACCGCACTCGTCTCGGCCGAGTGGGCCGAGAAGAACCTCGACGCCCCGGGCGTCGTCTTCGTCGAGGTCGACGAGGACACCTCGGCCTACGACACCGGCCACATCGCCGGGGCCATCAAGCTGGACTGGAAGACCGACCTGCAGGACCCGGTGCGTCGGGACTTCGTCAACAAGGAGCAGTTCGAGGCGCTCCTGTCCGCCCGGGGCATCGGCAACGACGACACCGTCGTGCTCTACGGCGGCAACAACAACTGGTTCGCCGCGTACGCGTACTGGTACTTCAAGCTCTACGGCCACCAGGACGTCAAGCTGCTCGACGGCGGTCGCAAGAAGTGGGAGCTGGACGCCCGGCCCCTGGTCACCGACGCGGTGACCCGCCCGGCCACCCAGTACGTCGCCAGCGAGCCGGACAACAGCATCCGCGCCTTCCGGGACGAGATCGTCCCCGCCATCGGCGTGAAGAACCTGGTCGACGTGCGCAGCCCCGACGAGTACGCCGGCCGGCTGCTCGCCCCCGCCCACCTGCCGCAGGAGCAGGCCCAGCGGGCCGGCCACGTGCCCACCGCGATCAGCGTGCCGTGGTCCAAGGCCGCCAACGAGGACGGCACCTTCAAGTCCGACGACGAGCTTCGCAAGATCTACGGCGAGGCCGGGCTGGACGACGGCAAGGAGACCATCGCGTACTGCCGGATCGGCGAGCGCTCCTCGCACACCTGGTTCGTGCTCCAGGAGCTGCTCGGTCACCAGAACGTGAAGAACTACGACGGCTCCTGGACCGAGTACGGCTCGCTCGTCGGCGTGCCGGTCGCGCTCGGTGACGAGCCCGGGAAGGCGTGATCGCCATGACTGCTCCCACCGCCGCCGGCTGCGCCGCGCCCGACCAGGCCGCGCCGCTGCCCGCCAGCCTCGACCTGGAGAAGGAAACCGTCATCACCGGCGTGGTCCGGGCCGAGTCCGGTGAGGTCGTGCCGGGCGCGTACGTCCGCCTGCTCGACTCCACCGGCGAGTTCACCGCCGAGGTGGTGACCTCCCCGGCCGGCCAGTTCCGGTTCTTCGCCGCGCCGGGCGCCTGGACCCTGCGGGCGCTCTCCCGGCACGGCAACGGCGACAGCGCCGTCACCGCCGACCGGGGCATCAACGAGGTGACCGTCACGGTCGCCTGAGGTGTAAGGAAGGGCCCCCTGTTAACGCCTGCGGTAGAGCAGGGTTCCCTTCTCACCACGTACGTCGGCTCGGGCCGGTCGTCCCCTCGGGGGTGACCGGCCCGAGCCGTCGGGGCGGCGAAGCGGTGGGAGGCGGGGGACGGGGGGTTTGATCAGGGCGTTTAGCCTGGGGCGATGGTGATGTTGCGTCGCGCGGCCGTACTGGTGGGCGTCCTGATCCTCGGCACGACCACGCTCGCCGGGCCGGCGGCGGCCACCCGGGCGTCGACCGACCGCGTCCCGGTCGCGCAGGTGCTGGCCGAGCGGCCGATGCGACTCGACAGCCAACTCGTCGACGAGGCGGGCGTGCTCGGCGACCGGCGCGACGCGGCCCAGCAGGCCCTCACCGAGCTGCGCCAGCGCACCGGGCTCCAGCTCTTCGTGGTCTTCGTGCACACCTTCAGCGGCCGGAGCGCGCAGAACTGGGCCGACGAGACCGCCACCCGCAGCGACCTCGGCGACCGGGACGCGCTGCTGGCCATCGCTACCCGGGACCGGTCGTACGCGTACTCCTTCGCCCAGGACTACCCGCTCACCGACGGCCAGCTCGACGAGGTGGCCCGGGTGGCGATCGAGCCCCCGCTCGGCGCGAACGACTGGGCCGCAGCGGTGATCGGGGCGGCCCAGGGGTACCAGGCGGCGAGCGAGGGGCGCAGCGTTCCGCAGCCGGCGATCCAGCCCGGCCCGCCGGACACCCCGTCGAGCGGTGAGCGGGCCGGCTCGGCGGCGAAGGTGCTCGTACCCCTGCTCCTGCTGGCCGCCGTGCTGGTGGCGCTCTGGTGGTGGCCCCGGCACCGACGCCGGAAGGAGGCGCGGGCGGCGGCCGAGCTGGCCCGCGCCCGGACCGAGGAGATCGCGGCGAAGGCGAACGGGCTCCTCGTCGACCTGGACAACGAGCTGCGCGCCAGCGAGCAGGAACTCGCCCTGGCCACCGGGCAGTACGGCGCGGAGGCGACCGCCGCCTTCACCGCCGCCCTGGTCTCGGCGCGGCAGGACCTGGCCGAGGCGTTCCGGCTGCGGATCAGCCTGGACCAGGAGACCGTCGACGACGCCACCCGCCGGCAGCGGCTGCTGGAGATTGTCGAGCGCTGCGAGCGCGCGGACCAGCGGCTCGACGCCGAGGCGGAGGCGTTCGAGCGGCTCCGGGCCATCGAGCCCCGGGTGACCGAGTTCCTGACCGACCTGACGGCCCGCCGCACCACGCTCCAGCAGCGCACGGAGCAGGCCGACGCGACCATGACCCAGCTCCGCCAGCGGTACGCCGGGTCCGCCCTGACCACCGTGGCCGGTGACGTGGACGCGGCCCGGGAACGGCTGGCCTTCGCCGCCGCCACGCTCGCCGAGGCCGAGGCCGCCGCCGGGCAGCAGGCGCTGCCCCGGGCCGCCGTCGGGGTCCGCACCGCCGAGGAGGCGTTGGGGCAGGTCGACACGCTGCTGAGCGGGGTCGAGCGGCTCGACGGCGACCTGACCGCCGCCCGCGAGGCCGCCGACGCCCTGCTCACCGAACTGGACACCGAGATCGCCCAGGGCCGCGCCCTCCTCTCCGGCACCCCGCTCCCGCCGGCCGGGGTGCCGGGTACGCCGGGCGCCGGCGCGGTGCCGGGTGCGCCGGCTGGCGGGCCGGTGCCGGGTGCGCCGGCTGGCGGGCCGGTGCCGGCGGAGGGGCGGACGGAACTGGCCGCCGCCGTCGCCGAGGCGGAACGGGTGACCACGGCCGTCCGCGCGGAGTTCGCCCGGCCGACCACGGACCCGCAGGCGGCCCTGCATCGGCTGGAGGCGGCGGACGCCGTCCTGGACCGGGCCCTGGCCACCTCGATCGAGGCCGCGCAGCGGGTGGCGCGGGCGCAGGCCCTGCTCGGCCGGAGCATCCAGGTGGCGGCGGCCGAGATCGACGCGGCCAGCCGGTTCGTGCACACCCGGCGGGCCGCCGTCGGCCAGCAGCCCCGGGTCTGGCTGGCCGACGCCGGTCAGCACCTGGACCGGGCGCGGGCGCTCGCCGAGGCCGACCCGGTGACCGCCCTGGCCGCCGCGCAGGAGGCGGCCAAGCTCGCCGGCTGGGCCAGCCGGGCCGCCCGGTCCGACGTGGACGCCTGGTCCCACGGCGGGTTCGCCGGACCGACCGGCGGCTCCGGGTCCGGGGCCGGTGCGGAGGCGTTCCTGGGCGCTCTGATCGGCGGCATCCTCTCCGGTGGCTCGTCCGGCGGTGGGTGGAGCGGCGGGTACGGCGGAAGCAGCAGCCGTTCCCGGCGCAGTGGCGGTTACCGCAGCGGTGGCTCCAGCGTGCGCCGGTCCAGCGGTTCGAGCGGCCGGCGCAGCGGCGGCGGGGGCGGCGGTGGTCGCCGGGGCGGTGGCGGGCGTTTCTGACCCCACCGGCCACCGCCCCGGCGACCGGATTGGGGCGGTGGGACGCGTGTCGGATCAGCGGCGGAGACGGCGGGCGCAGTCGCCGTGGTGCTCCGGGCGGAGCAGACAGCGGCGACCGTTGCCCAGCAGCCGGTCGCAGAAGACCTGCTGCTGGTTGCTGGGCGCGCCCTCCACGGAGACCGTCGTCTCGCCCAGCACCAGTTCCGGCAGGAACGACAGGGAACGGGTGACCGCGCGGGCGAACAGGTGCGCGGCGGCGACGTCCGCCACCCGTACGGTGAGGTGGACGACGTACCGGGAGCAGTCCAGGTCGTGGCTCGCCGGCCCGGTCACGACCGACTGCCCTGGGTGGCGGCCCGGGGCCGTCCTCCGAGGAACCGGAACGGGTCGCGCATCGTTGACCGCCTTTCGCCGATGGCTCGTGCCCGGGTGCTGGTCGGGGCCGGGACGGGCCACGGTGGACCCGCCCCGGCCGGGAGGTGAGCCCTGCCCGTTGCCACGCGAGGAGCGCTCGTGGGTCAACTTATGCGCGGATGGCGCTCTAGTCAACAGATGGTGACCGTGTCTTCACGGCTACTTGTCGGGTTGCCGTTCGCGTGATCGAATCCGGGGTGCCACGCGAGGAGTGCCATGCCTGCATTGCCGGATTACCTGCGAGTCTCGAACGCGATCATGGACGACGTTCGCAGCGGAAAGCTGAAACCGGGCGACAAGCTGCCCTCGATCGCCCAACTCTGCGTGCTGCACAAGGTCGGCGCGTCGACGATCAGGCAGGTCTACATCCGGCTCGAAGCGCTGGAGGTCGTCGAGCGGTACCAGGGCAAGGGCGTCTTCGTCACCGACCCGGCCACCTGGCTCCGCAAGCCCTGACCCCAATTCCTGCCGGCGCGGCGTAGCATCCGGCAAGGTCGTCTACCTCACCCGCAGAGGGCGGCGGGTTGCCGCAGTCGTGCCGACGGCGGTGGCGGAGCAGAGTGACCTCGATGAGGTCGAGGCGTTCTGGGATCGGCAGGAGAGTCAGGTCGTCGCGGCGTGTCGACGGATGTGGGCAGCCGTGGCAGACGAGGACGAGCGGACCCGCGAGACGATGCGCCAGTCCATCGAGCGCACCCTGTCCGGGATCGAGGATGCGGCTGACGCCGCGATCGGCGGTACCGTCCTGGCGCGTCGTAGCGGGGACGAGGCCGGCATCTCGTGGGAGCAGGCAAAGCGGGATCTTGAGCTGTAAGTTGGCGGCTGGCAATCGCCGCACAGCATCGTCGACCACGAGTTGGTCATCCTCGTCGTACGGGTCAGATTGCCCCAGCAAAAAGGACCTTGGAAGATTTCGGCCCCTCTGGCGGTCTCAAGCGGTGGTTGCAACGGTGAGGAGTTGAGACATTCTCTC